>JBBRDO010000003.1:0-96803 GCA_038203825.1 Chloroflexia bacterium
CAACGGTTCTCCGACCGACAACAACGCCAAGTTGTTCAAGGCAGGAGCACACAGTGTGCTGGACGGCAAGGTCACCATCGCCAAGGAATACGACACGCCGGACTGGTCACCTGACAAGGCTCAGGAAGAGATGACCCAGGCCCTGACCGCTCTTGGCAACAAGGTGGACGGAGTACTGGCAGCAAACGACGGCACAGCGGGTGGCTCAATAGCCGCCATGAAGGCAGCCGGTCTCTCTCCCATTCCTCCCATCACGGGACAGGACGCAGAATTGGCAGGCATTCAGCGCATTCTGGCAGGTGAGCAGTACATGACAGTGTACAAGGCCATCAAGGCTGAAGCTGAAGCTGCGGCAACGCTAGCCTTCGCTTTGGCGAGCGGCAAGACGCCTGATGCAACCACAGTAAACGGCAAAGTGAACAACGGTGCAGTCGACGTACCTTCCGTTCTACTGGTACCTGTTGCTGTAACGAAGAGCAACGTAGCCAGCACAGTGATAGCTGACGGTTTCTGGACAGCAGCTCAGATATGCACCGCTGACTATGCCGCCGCTTGTACTGCAGCCGGAATCAAGTAACTAGATATTGGGCCAGGGCAGATATTTCGGATCTTTCTGAGATGTCGGCCCTGGCTCCTGCATACCTGTTAGCCGGGAACAAGGAGGCAATGATGGCTACAGTCGGAAGACACCCGGTCCTCGAGATGCGCGGCGTTAGCAAGCGCTTCGGTGCTGTGCAGGCTCTCACCAACGTAGACTTCGAGGTCTTCGCCAACGAAGTGGTCGGGTTGGTAGGCGATAACGGCGCGGGCAAATCGACGCTCATTAAGTGCATCGCCGGCATCCACCCGATTGACGAGGGCGAAATCTACTTCGAGGGGCAGCGCGTTTCCATTCACAATCCTAAGGACGCCCTCAACCTCGGCATATCTACTGTCTATCAAGACCTGGCCTTATGTGATAACCTCGACGTCGTCGGGAACCTCTATCTTGGTCGCGAAGAATACGCGACTGTCATCCCGGGCGCGCTCAAAATCGTCAATGAAACTAAGATGGAGAAGCGCGCCATAGAAGTGTTGCGCGGCCTGTCGGTATCCATTCCAAGCGTACGCACGCTCATTGCTTCCCTATCCGGCGGCCAAAGGCAGTCCGTAGCTGTTGCTCGCTCCGTCATGTGGAAGCCAAAGCTCGTCATACTCGACGAGCCAACTGCCGCCCTGGGCGTTGCGCAAACCCTACAGGTTCTTGAACTCATAAAGCGCCTCCGCGAGCAAGGTCTGGCTGTAATCGTAATCAGCCATAATCTCGAAGACGTATTTGCCGTGGTCGACCGCATAAAGGTGCTGCGTCTTGGTCGCAACGGTGGTACGTTTGATGTGCGGAATGTAACTCGCGAACAAGTAGTTTCCGCGATCACGGGCGCCGAGACTGGCTACGAAGAGAAAGAAGTGGCCGGCGCAATCGCGCGGGCCGAGGGGGATACCTAATGAGTACAATGGTGAACGACCCCCGCTTGGTTAGCGACGACTCTACCGGAACATTCTTCCAGAGGCTGCGCAGACGGATGTCATACGCTGACATCGGGCAACTGCCGGTGCTTATCGGCCTGGTGCTTATCTGGGTAATCTTTCAGGTCGCCAACGATAAGTTTCTGTCGCCAGTCAACCTGACAAACCTCATACTTCAAAGCGTGGCTATGGGCATCGCTTCAGTAGGAGTGACCCTTGTTCTCCTGTTGGGAGAGATAGACCTGTCAGTTGGTGCTGTGAGCGGCGTAGCCGCTTCTGTGATGGCGGTCGAGAACGTCAAGAATGGTGTCTCCGGTCCGGTTGCAATCCTGATGGCTCTTGCCGCTGGCCTCCTGATCGGCCTGCTGCATGGATTCTGGATTACGAAGCTTCGCGTGCCAGCCTTTGTCGTAACCCTAGCCGGGTTGCTAAGTTGGCAGGGCGTCCAGCTTCAGGTGCTGGGCACGACGGGCACGGTGAACCTCCGCGACCAATCGATCACAGGTCTGACCACGACCTTTTTCTCGGACATCTGGGGCTGGCTCATCGCCATTGTGTTCGTTGTCCTGTATGCCGCGGGGTCGTTCTGGGAACGCCAACAGCGCCTGACCGCCGGCCTGAGCGTAGTTTCGGTTAATGCGTTGCTGGGGCGGATCGTAGCCGTAGCCGCCGGAGTGCTAATCGCTACCGCCGTGTTCAGCGCTGACCGAGGCTTGCCACTCGCTGTGGTGATATTTGTCAGCATCATAGTAATCATGAACACGATAACGCGGCGTACTCGTTTTGGGCGCTATATTTACGCGGTAGGCGGCAACCAGGAGGCCGCGAGACGCGCTAGTATAAACGTCGATGGCATTCGCATCGCCGTCTTCGCGCTTTGCTCATTGATAGCGGCAATGGCGGGTGTCATGGCAGGAGCGCGCCTGCTGGCTGTGAACCAGAGCTCGGGCGCGAGCGACTTCCTGCTCAATACCATCGCGGCGGCCGTTATCGGCGGCACCAGTCTTTTCGGCGGGCGTGGCACGGTATGGGGCGCCCTTCTGGGTGCTCTCGTGATCGGCTCTATCTCGAACGGTATGGACCTCCTGGGCCTTCCGTCTCCCGTGAAGTTCATGATCACTGGTGGAGTACTGCTCGCCGCGGTTACCCTCGATGCAATCGTCCGTCGAAGGCAGGTGGCAACCGGTAAGTAGACAGCTCGCGCCGTGGTTGACACCGAGGCTGCCGAGATAATTGTGTCCAAATTGGTCAGTGAAACCTATTGACAAAGTACCCGGGGTGTAGTATATTGATTGTGGTACGAGGGTTTCGGCCTTCGGACACACAGAAGCTCTGATAGACTTTCGGGTCTGCTAGGGCTTTTCTGTTTAACCGGGCGTTGCCCCTCATTTACCCACCAGCAGCGCTCCCCATTTCGCACCCGCCTTGACCGTGATCTTCCCGTTCTGTACGATGTACTGCGTGCCCGTATTCATTACGTCATCCAGCACCGTACCGTCGGGAGCCACATCCTTCACGGTAAGTTCCACGTCAATATCAGACTTGCTCCTGTTGAGCAACACGACGGCCCTTCCGTTAGCATCCTTGCGCGCGTACGCGTAGAAGTCCTTGGCGTCGTCGTACCCCAGGTTCACATATTCACCTGTGCTGAGTGCGCTCCATTTATGCCGGGTTTGGCCAAGCATCTCATAAAAGGCTACTAAGTTTTGATCCTCAGCGCCCCACGGATAGGTGCGCCGGTTGTCGGGATCCTTATTGCCCGCGAGCCCTGCCTCGTCACCATAGTACACTGTTGGCATCCCCGGCCACGTATATTGCATCACAGCCATCAGCATTAACATGTTCTTGTCGCCGTTGGCCTGGGTCAGTGCCCGAACCGTATCATGCGAATCGATAAGGTTCATTGAAGCGGCGAGCGCCTGCGGCGGGTAGTCCTCGCGTATCGAGTCTAACTTGCTGACCATGGCTCCCACATTGTGGTCGGGGTTAGCCAGCCAATCGATTACAGCGTCGCGGAAACGATAATTCATCGTTCCGTCCCACTGGTCGCCTGCCAGCCAAGAGGCAGAGTTGTGCCAGTACTCGCCTATGATGATTGCGTTCTGGTCTGTTGCTTTTATCGCCTGCCTCGCCGTTTGCCAGTAGGCATGGCTCTTCTGGTCTGCAGCGTCGAGCCTCCATCCACCGATCCCCTGCTTCAGCCAGCGGTTCACCACAGAGTCGGACGCCAGAAAGAAGAACTGCTTGACGGCCATAGTCTCAGAGAATACTGGCAGGGTATCGATGTTCGACCACGAGCTGTACTTTGTGGGCCAGGCGCGGAACGTAAACCAATCGTAATATGGCGACTGTTGTGACTCATACGCACCTGTCTCGGGGTATCGACTGTACTTGTCGAAGTAGATCGAGTCGCTGGACGCATGGTTGAATACGCCATCCAGCACAATCCGTATCCCCTTCTGTTTCGCCTGTGCTAGCAGAGTCTGGAAGTCTGCCAGAGTGCCAAGTGCCGGATCTATCTGCGAGTAGTCCGATGTGTCGTAGCGGTGATTCGAGGGAGATTTGAAGATCGGGTTGAACCAGATTGCCGTTACCCCCAGTGCCTGCAAGTAATCCAACTTATCGGTCACGCCCTTCAGGTCTCCGCCAAAGAAATCACCTCCGCCCGTTGGCATCTCCCCCCACTGCTTGCTCACAGTTTGGCCTCCATAAATGAAGCTGCCCGCTGGCTTATCGTTCGAGGGGTCTCCATTGTTGAAGCGGTCCGGGAATATCTGGTAGATCACTCCGTCGCCGACCCAGTCAGGCGTCTTGAAAGCCGGGTCATACGCTACGAGCGCGTAGTCCGTATCTGTCTGGTAACCCTTGCCCTCGCCGACCCCACCGTCCCCGGCCTGGTCGTCGTTGTAATAGGCGCTTGTTGCTCCATCTGTAGCGATAAACCTGTACCATAGCGGAGCGCCCCCTGGCGGCGTATTGATTACCGCTTCCCATGTATCTGCGGCCACGGCCACCATCGGCACAAGCAACTCGCTGTTGCTGTTTGAGTTCCATATGCGAACCTGCGCCGAGGCTAGATCATCCGGAGCTGTCTTCAAGCGCAACTTTACGGCCGTGCCCCCCGGCACCGCCCCGCCCGGGCTGCGGTAGAAGGAGTCGCGGGAGTCATGATAGAGTTTTGTCGTGTCGACAGTTCCGTCACCCACCCTGGTCGGAGCTGCGGTTGCGATCTCAATAACTGTCGCCGTTGCCGGCGCTACAGTACTGGTTGCTGTCGTTCCGGAGTCACATGAGCTGACGGCCAGGACGGAACCCGCGAGCAGGATCACCCAAAGTAGTAAATTGGACTTCTTGGTTGAGACGAGATTGTGCAATTGCGAACCTCCGAGAATGCGATGTCTATGCCCCATCATTATGTGATCTCATGTATAATACGGCATAAGTCTGACTAATACCTCGCACCCTACAAGAGGAGGTCCGTATGCGCTTTCGTGGCGACAACAATAGCACCCTTCTGATTTCGGTGCTGGCCGTGTTGGCCCTAATACTGGTCGCTATTCTAGCCTATTATTTTGTGTTCGCTCCCAAATAAGGAGGTCCTAAATGTTAAAGGGTAATGCTGTGCTCGGCATGCCGGTCCTCAGTCGACAGGACGGTCAAAAGATCGGTTCCACCAAAGACATTGTCATAGCAAAGGACCACAGCCGCATCGTGGCGTTTATCCTCGAAGAGGGGGGACTGTTCTCCGCTGCCACCGCAGTTGGTATGGAGAACGTGGTCAGCTTCGGCAAGGATGCCATGATAATTACCGATAGTAAAGCTGTCGTACGCGTCGATCACTTTCCTGAAGTGAAAGCGATCATGGAGGATCGCGATGGACTGGTGGGCAAGCAAGTATTCACCGAGTCGGGGGACCTCAAAGGCAAGGTGGAGGACATCTACTTTGACGAGACCACGGGCAACATCGTTGGCCTGGAAGTGGAGGGTAAGTTCACGTCAAAACACTCGAATGCCTCAGTCCAGTTGAGACCCTCCGATATAGTCAGTATAGGCCCGGACGCCGTAGTAATAAACATGGCCTCAGTACCAATGCTGGAAGCCCAGGGCGCCGGTGGGCCCAAGCCTTTGGATGCGACAGCAGGCACTGCAACCGATGCCCCTCCGGCAGCCGCAACCGACGCCCCGTTGTCAACGCTCGCCGACGTCCCGGCTACGCCAACGACCCCCACTTCCGGCGATTCGTCAGGCGAATATGCGCGTTTGTCAGGATCTGCGCCCGCCAATCAGATAGTGGCATCCGATTCTTCCATGCCCACAACCTCGTCAGACGCGACCGTACAACTTCCCACAGAACCTGACCAGGGCCGCGATAACTAGAATGTTTAGGCTCCGGCCTGCGGGGACGAGTCGGCCGGGATCTCGTTATGCACGGACAGATTTCACGACCTCGCCCAGGCGCTGCTAAAGCTAACCTCGGTGCAACGATCAGATTTGCGACCGATTGACATTGGCAATACGAACAACTACTATATGGAGCAGTAAGGATTCAACAATGTTGAGCGCAATGTGCGAAACCGAAATGTTAAACAACGTTTGCCGGCAAGCCCAACCTCCCGGCCGGTGGCTCGACTAGCTGTACGCGCAATTCGCGTCCATTTCAAACCCGCCTGGCCCTTTGCTGTCAGGCGGGTTTCCTGATCCCTCTGACTATTTCTCGTTTGTTCGTGAGGTGGCACTTTGGACATAAACTTTGTTTTGCGAGGCTTACTAATCGGCTTTTCCATTGCCGCTCCTGTCGGGCCAATTGGCGTTTTGTGCATACGACGTACTCTCGCCGAGGGGCGAGCATACGGTCTTGTATCCGGCCTGGGCGCGGCCACTGCCGACGCAACCTACGGATTGGTGGCGGGCTTCGGCCTAACATTCATATCGACCTTTCTTGTGGATCAAGGCATCTGGCTCCGTTTGATAGGGGGACTCTTCCTGCTCTATCTGGGCGTTCGCACTTTCACGAGCCGTCCTGCCATGGCTTCTTCCTCTGAGGCCAAACGCGACAAGAGTCTACTTGCCGCTTACGCTTCGACCCTTGGTCTGACCCTGACGAACCCCGCCACCATTCTGTCCTTTACGATGGTTTTCGCGGGCCTGGGCCTCGCCACGGGCAGCTCGGATTATGTCGACGCCACGCTGTTGGTGTTGGGCGTTTTTTTGGGTTCGGCCTCCTGGTGGCTGCTCTTGAGCGGTGCGGTCAGTTTGCTTCGCTCGCGCTTTAACTACGCAGGCTTATGGTGGGTGAATCGCGTCTCCGGTATAATTATTACTAGCTTCGGATTCTTAGCTCTCATTTCTACGCTCACCACCCGCTAGCCACATCGTGCGCCGAACGCTTCAACCAGAATGGAGAAGAACATGGCCAATAGACTTGCAGGCGAAACCAGCCCCTATCTGCTACAGCACAAGGACAATCCCGTAGACTGGTATCCATGGGGCGCCGAAGCGCTGGAGCGTGCCAGGCAGGAAGATAAGCCCATCTTGTTGAGTATTGGCTACTCGGCGTGCCACTGGTGCCATGTGATGGCCCACGAGTCGTTCGAGAACCCACAAGTAGCCGCCGTTATGAACGAGAAGTTTATAAACATTAAAGTGGATCGCGAAGAGCGCCCTGACCTCGACGCTATTTACATGGACGCGGTGCAGGCTATGACCGGACACGGGGGCTGGCCGATGACCATGTTCCTGACTCCTGACGGTGAGCCGTTCTTCGGCGGCACCTATTTTCCGCCGCGTGAAGGTCGTGGTATGCCAAGCTTTCCGAGTGTGCTCCTCTCCGTATCGCGCGCCTATACTGACCGGCGCGAGGACGTGCGCAGGGGCGCTCAGGAACTGCGGGAGTTCCTGTCGAGCAGTAAGGAGCTACCTCCCCCGGAGGGCACGCCCACGGTAAGCGTGCTGGACGAGGCTACCCGCACATTGCTGCGCGCTTTCGACCGAGTCAACGGTGGAACCGTCGGGGCACCCAAGTTCCCCCAGCCAATGAACATTGAATTCATGCTTAAGCAGTGGCGCCGCACGGGAGATAGTCTCGTACTTGGCCTGGCAGAGTTGACTCTTCAAAAGATGGGCTTCGGCGGTATATACGACCAGATCGGTGGCGGCTTCCACCGTTATTCCGTGGACGACGTTTGGCTGGTGCCCCACTTCGAGAAGATGCTGTACGACAATGCGTTGCTCGCTCGGCTTTACCTGGCCGGTTATCAGGCGACAGGCAAGCCGCTTTACAGGCGGATTGCTGAAGAAACACTGGATTATGTCGCCCGCGAGATGACGTCGAAGGAAGGTGGCTTCTACACGGCCCAGGATGCTGATAGCGAGGGCGTTGAGGGCAAGTTCTATGTGTGGTCGCCCGACGAGGTCACCGAGCTATTGGGCGAGGATGACGGAAAGCTGTTCAATAGCCTCTACGATGTAACGCCCAGCGGCAACTTCGATGGGCAGAGTATTTTGCATCTGGACAAGGATCCGGAAACACTTGCGATCGAAAACCAGGTGAACCCGGACGAAATACTTCGGATAGTACGCGACGCCAAGGAAAAGCTATTTGCTGCCCGCGCACAGCGGGTGCACCCCGGCACCGACGACAAGCTAATCATGAGTTGGAACGGCCTGATGACTAGAGCATTCGCCGAAGCCGCGTGCATCCTCGACAGCGATAAATACCGGCAGATCGCCATCGCCAATGCTCAACTCGTGACTTCGAAAATGCAAACTACGACCCCGGAAGGTGAACACAGATGGTTCCGTACGTATAAAGACGGTCGGGCGCATATTGATGCGTTCGCGGAGGACTATGCTGCTTATGCTAACGCGTTGATCTCAGTTTACGAAGCGACTTTTGATCCTGAGTGGCTTCGGATTGCGCGCTCGATGATCGACACTCTGATTAGTCACTTCTGGGACGATAAAGATGCAGGCTTCTTCTCTACGTCGGATTACCATGAGACTCTCGTTTCGCGCCCCAAAGATTTCTATGACAACGCGGTTCCATCCGCGAATTCGGAGGCAGCCGAAGCTCTCTTGCGTCTATATCTGCTCACTGCCAACTCGGAATACGAAACGTTCGCTTTGAGGATTTTCCAACCCTTCCTTCCGGCGCTAGGCAGCGCTCCCACTTCCTTCGGCCGGCTTCTGTCCGCGATTGATTTCTATCTGAGTGGCGCTGCTGAGGTAGCTCTGATAGGGCCGTTTGAAAGTGAGTCCATGCAAGAATTGGTGCGGGCTACTTGGAGCCCGTACGCGCCGAATAAGGTAGTGGCGGGCAGCGAGCCTAAGGATAATGACGCGACGATCGATATACCCTTGCTGGAGAATAGGCCCATGCTGCATGGCAAGGCTGCTGCGTACGTGTGCAGAAACTACATATGCGAGGCCCCTACGTCGGACCCGTCGGAAGTAGTGCGCCTGCTGACAAGCCGACCTGCCGGTAACAGTGTTGGGATCGACGTTTAGGCGGCCATCTCAGGCCTACTGCGATGCCAGGCGTTCCAGCGTGGGGCGATCGAAGCGATAATGATACCACTCCTCCAGGTGTTGGCCCCCCAAGCGCTTGTAGAACTCGATAGCATGCTGGTTCCAGTCGAGCACAGTCCACTCCAGGCGGCCGCACCCGCGCTTGACGGCCTCCCGTGCCAGGAATAGCATGAGCGCATATCCTACGCGCTTGCCCCGGAACTCCGGTAGCACGAAAAGATCCTCGAGGTAGAGACTAGGCAGCGCCAGGAAAGTCGAATAAGTCTCGAAGGTAAACGCATACCCGGCAATCTTTCCCTCGGCCTCTGCCAGGAATACCTCGAAGCGGGGGTGCGGGCCAAACGCGTCGGCAACCAACCTTTGCTGTGCCGCTTGGTTGGGCGGTTCCAGTTTCTCGAACTCCGCCAGCCCCAGGATGAGGCTGATAAGTAGATCGGCATCGTTCGCAGTCGCCTTACGAATTGCTATATCTTTGGGCTGCGTTTCATCCATGTGGCGTTCGCTCTCCTATCCGTGCGCGTGGCTTTCGCTAGTGACCAATGTTCTCTATCTGCTGGCGAAGTGTATGCAACCTGCCGCCAACCTCAGTCATTTCCGCGTCGGCCTTCGACACTCGTTCCTGCTCCAGCCGCACGAAGCGCGTATACGGCGCGATTGCATGGTGGATCCGGTCCATCGAGCGGGCTAGCTCCTCGTTGAACTGCGCGGTCATAGCGCTGCTAAGTTTGTCTCGCAATTCCTGCGTACGGACCCGGAAGTCTTCCTGGGCCTTGCGCTTACGGAAAGGCAGAACGAACAAACCGATAGCCCCGGCAAGAATGGCGGCAGTAATACCGGTAACGTCAAGGAATGCGACAGTAACAGTTGCGGCCACTATCACACCCAGAGCAGCCACACCTCCGGCGCCAAGCATCACACCCACCGCGTTCCGCATATCTTGAGCGATTATTGTTGCTTCCTGCTCGCGGTCATATGTTTCGACCACGTGGCGCGCCTCCTTGACCACCGAACGCAATAATGCGTCACGGTTATAGGCGAATCCCGAGACACCTGACATACCAACGTTACCGATCAGCTTCTCGCTGTAGCCCGGTGCTGATCCCACGCCCACGGCTTGCCGCTTGTTTACGTAGTCCGTCACGCTCTGCCACATGCGCAGGTCCTGATCCACCATCCAGTCAATCAGGCCGTTCGTCGCGTCGTCGACACGCTGCGCCGTATCACTCACCACCGTCTTCTGGAACTCAGACTCGATCTTCTTGGCATTTAGCAGGTCTCGTATACGGCCCACGCGCAACGTTTCATTAAAGAAAAGGTCCCCGCGCTCCTTTAGTTCATACACGACATTTTCGATGTTGGCCAGCCGCCCCTCGAACTCGCGTCTCATGTCCTCACCATATATCCTGAGTTGGTCTTCAATATTCTGGACCGTCTTGAAGTCCTCGGCTAGCACATCTAGTCTGTCATGAGCGACTGTCTTGTAGCGTTCCAGCACACGGTTCGCTACACCGAGCGGCGTGGAAAGCTTGAGGCGTATGCGTCCGGCTTCGTCGAGGGTCGTGAAGATATGCTTCTCCAGCACGTCCATCCTGCTTGCCTTCAGCAGGGCCTCACGCTCGGCGAAAGTTGCCGTTGCACGTGCACGCTTTGCCAGCCTGGCCGATACTGGGAATATCTCAGGCTTCTGGCCCAGTAGCACGACGCTGTTCTCCGCGATGAATTGCATTACACTATGCAAGTCCTCTTCGCTCGCAAGCATGTCGATCTTGTTGAGGATCAGCACGATCTTTTTGCCCCAATCCTTGATCGTCTCCATGAATGCGCGTTCGGACTCGGTAAAGGGCCTGTCTGCCGACGTGATGAAAAGTACCATATCCGAACGTGGAACGAACGTGCGCGTCAATTCCTCGTGGCGCCTGATGATAGCGTTCGTGCCCGGTGTATCGACAATACTGATCTCCCGGAGGAAATCAGCGGGATAAGTACGCTCAGTAACGTAATCTGCCGACTTGTGTTCGGTGACCGTTTCACCGTACCGCAGTAGATTGATAGTGGCCGTCGTTGGCGTGACACCTTCTGGAAGTACCTCAGCACCAAGCAGAGCATTAATGAATGTCGACTTGCCTGAATTAAACTCGCCCACAATCACGAGCAGGAAGAGTTCATCGAGGTCGGCCGCCGCCTGACGTAGGGATTCAATGTCTGCTTGGTCGGGTTCCAGGGGCGCGATCGCTGTCGTAAGCATCCGCAATGCGTCACGCTCTGCCGCCCGCAGCTTATTTTCCTGGTCGTCTAGAATGTCTACGCTTTTCATACTTTGATTGCTTGCTCTCCTGCTGTTGGACTGGCCGGGTTCTTGCACTCATACTATATCATGTTTGCTATGTGCGGAATATGCGTACGTTATGAAACGGTTCGCTTGACGTGCGGACCGCATTTTGATACCCTATCACAGGCTATTGCAATTACCTTGCCCACACTTTTACCTGAAAAGGGCGTACCCATGGACATGTCCAAGACAACTGACGATTTCGGCCACGCGGGCCCGGTCACGAGCAGAGTCGCGCTACTGCTTTGCACCGACTTGATGTTTGGGTCAGAACTGCAAGCCATATCTCGCAAAGCCGGGTTTCGTCCTGTAGCCGTGCGGCTGGGGTCTGCCTTGCCCGCCGGTGATATCTTGGTTGTCGATTTGGCGGCGAGTGGTGACTGGGAGTCGTCCATGAAGGCTGCTGTTGCTCGCAACACGCCGGTTGTGGCTTTCGGCCCGCACACAGACGCGGAAGCGCGCCGTAAGGCAAAAGGAGCAGGGGCGAGTCGTGTTCTGTCCAACGGCAATCTTGCCCGCGATTTACCAAACATACTTAAGGAGCTCTAGATGCCCGCAATTGAAGGCGTGGTCGTAAAAAGCTTGGTAACCCACCCGGATGAGCGCGGTTTCTTCCGCGAGGTTATCCGCAAAACCGATCCATTCTTCGCAGAGGGCTTTGCTCAACTGAGCCATTCCCTTATGCACCCCGGCGTGGCCAAGGCTTGGCACATTCACAAGACACAGATTGATTGGTGGTATGTGCCGATAGGTGTGCTAAGAGTAGCCCTTTTTGATGCGCGTCCGGAATCACCTACCAAAGGCGTCTTGCAGGAGCTATTCATGGGCGGGGAGCACGGCTACTCTGTACTGAAAATACCCGCAGGTGTGGCACACGGCTGCAAAGCCATCGGTGGAACAGCGCATCTCCTCTATGTTACATCGAATGTTTACGACACAGCCGAGGAAGGCCGAATACCGTTTGATGACGCGGAAATCGGCTATGACTGGATCTCCGGCCCGGCGATAAAGTAGCTTATCCGATCCCTATTTGGAAGCCTGCGCAGTCTGCGCTCAGGCTTTATTTTTGCTTAGTATTAGACAACGACAGCAAAAGGTACTAATCAAAATTATCACCTTAGTACCATTCCAAAAACAACCAAACGGCCCTATATTATAGGAGGCGCGGCAGTACGTTGATCGCCACTCAATTCCGCGTTGTCGATGAGTAAGGTGTAGCTGGGAATCTCTTTTTCTACTTGAGCTGTCGGGTCTAATCGGTGCAGATGCTCGAGTTTTCCAATCTGTCTTGTATGAATCCAGGATCCAAGATTAACCGGGAGGACAATGTATGGCGCAGCCCAAGGTACCGAGTCAGGTATTATGCCCCCACTGTGCTGCGGGCAATCTACAGGGTTCTCCACATTGTAGCAGTTGTGGCAGTCCTCTAAACAGTATAGTGGAACGCCGGGCTCCCACGATGTTGGGGGCTGCTGCTCAGGTACCTCGGATCGTTACAGATCCCATATCCCTCCTTACGTCGGAAGGGCAAGACCGTGAGGCAGTTAAGCAGACTTACGAGCGTGCCACTACAATCCTCACTGCCGGCGAAACCATTGAATATATCGCCGTCGCCAAGGGCGGCATCGGTCACTCGTCCGACTGCGCGGTCGCAACCAACAAACGGCTATTATTATATCGTAAGAAAGTCCTGGGCAAGTTCGAACTCGACGACTGCTATTGGCGCGATGTGGAAAGCCTCGCACTTTCGGATGTGAAGGGCGGAGTCAACTTGACGTTGCACGCAATCCAGGGCTGGCATCTCTTGGCTGAGAGCATTCCAAAGCCCCAGGCGGCGCGATTGCACCAAGTAGCAATTACATTCAGTGATCGGCTTCGCAACTCTGCTCCACACTCAGAGGCGCAGCGTGCTGGGTCGTCCTTTGTCTTTTTGTCTCCTCAGTCTGAACCTGCTGCCCCGTCACCTTCCCGGCCACTTGCCTCACCGCCCTCGGCGCCTCTAATCGTGCCTGCGAACATGCAAGACGTGTCAGCACTGGGAACGAACCCTGCGATGCAACTCGTCGAACAGCAACCCGCTCCGACCGGTCCACGCAGTGCAAACACGGGCCCCGCTCCCGCCTACAACGGCGCATACTACATTGCCACACCGGAGTCGGTGCTGCAGAACATCCTTCAAAGCTCAGCTCTTGACGGTGAATTAGAAGTAGGTGTGCCCACCCGGCCTATGCAGTGGAGCGCTGCAGCATTTCAAGCACCGGCTCTGACGGATGTGCAGCCTGTCACCCTAAGTGAGCAAAGTTCGCCGTTTGAAACCAGCACTCATGACGGCAGCCGGAACGCCGTTGATCCACATGGCGCAGAAAACCAGGCAGAAACTCTGTCGAACAGCAGTATCAGTGGCCTGCATGCCGGGCCCGATCCCTGGAATTACAGCAAGAACGGCGGAGGGATAAGTGTCCCTGGCGTCGATGGCCACGACACCGAGCCCCAGTTGCGGATAACACCGCCGTTGACGACATTGGAGCGCATCGCGGTATTCTCTCTATCTTCGGGGTCGCTCGCCCATGATAATGGAAGAGGTCCACGCGCAGCTTTCGACCCTGCTTCGCTGCCGGTCGTAGATAACGGTCTGCACATTGTTCCACGACTTCCTCTGGCTACTTCTCAAGCTACAGGCAGCATGTCGGACGCAAATGATCAGTCAGACAGCGACACGCCGGTCCAACGCGATGATGCCTCGGACGATACACTACGCATCTTGGCCGAAAAGATAAGCGGACATCTTGATGACGACATGTCGTTCAGTTCTTCAAGCCTGCACTCGTTGCACTGGTCTATGGACAACACAGGCGTGATACCTGATCACGCCATGGACACTGAGATCACTGAACACATAAGCGTGTTACTCGGCCCCGACGATATTAGCTGCCCCCTGCCTGTAGCGTCTTCGGGGGGCATTGTAGTGCCGGACCCACCCTTGGCCGATGCAGATGTGGTGAGTACGTCGAGTTCAGGTCAAGATTCAGAAATTGTAGCATCCGTTGTAACGCGCACCAAAACGGAACGGCCGGGCCTTACAAATGGCTCTGAGTCGCCTGTCGTTGTCGAAGAACCGGAATCAGGAGATTCTCAGAAAGACTCCTCTGCGGTTCTGCCCAACCTGTCATCGGGCCCGGACGACGAGTTCATCTCAATCGTCGGGCTCGTGGGCGAAAGTCTGTCCAGTAGCCCGGTGACACTAGCCGTTGCGCCCATATCCCCGGATGTCAACGTGGATGACGACGAGGCGACTTTTGATGCAGATTCGTCACATAGTGCGCATCCAACAGCGCCCATGGGTTCGGTTGACACTTACTTACCCGTGCCCGGCTCAATGACCCGCTTGTCCAGCGGGCCCCTGCTTGCCGCGTCTTCACATCTAGACCACGACATGGAGGACTTGTACAAGAACACCGGCCCAATGGCGACCCAGCGTCTCGAAGGTGACCAGCAATTTGACCAGAGTGATCGCCCCACCAGCATCAACCTCACGATGGGCAGTATCCCCAACCGAGAAGATGCCGGCCATGATTGGGACGCAGGTGCAGTCCACTCGCCTCAGGTTCAACGAACTGCGAGCGATGATCAAAAGAAGCCCCGCGTTGGCAACACTGCCAACAGAACGGCGAGCCCGAAAATTCCGCTTGACGATCCTATCGCCAAGATGAAGCAGCTTAAAGCCCTATTGGACGCGGGTTTCATAACTGACGAGGATTATGCAGCCAAGAAGGCCGAGATCCTTTCCCGCATCTAACCCACGTCCTCAATGTCCTCTATCTCGTAGCTGCTGCTTATCTCCACCATAGGTCTTGCTTCAAAATGGCCGCCCCGAGAAGCCCTAGCTGCACTTCGTAGGGCGTGCCGGCGGCTTCCGGGTGTAATTCGAACCGATTTCGCTCGAAGTACTGCACCGTGTAGGAATGCCCTTCCGGCCCCTTTTCCACTACTTCCTCGGAGATTGGATAGCCGTAGACCGCCAGGCCTCCCGTTTTCTGCCAGTATGACAGGAATTGCTTGCTCAACGTGTGACCCGTTTGCGGGAAGTAAACAGCGCTCGCCTGAACACTGTCTGCTTTCACGGGTTGGAAGAAGCGCCCTTTCACGAGCTCCTGGCCAATCAACCTGAGTAGCACTTCGCTGCCCGTTCCCTTGAGCTCAGGGTGGTATTCGAACACCGCTCGCTGAAAGAATTGGCTCAGCACACCATTGATCTCAGTAGGGCGAGATATTGGGTAACCGAATTGCTCTAAGCCACCCTTTTCAATCCAATACTCCGTAAACTCGGGCGCAATAGTTTGCTGCGTCTGCGTGAAGTAGAACAGCTTCGCAGCCCGCGCATCCGCTTCACTTACCGGGTCCGTGATCTTAACGTTTAGAGCGAGTTCCTGGTAAACGTGATAAGCCAGCTTGTGAACCCACACGCGTCCGGAGGGATCATAGTTGTCATGCTTATCATTCTCCATGAGTCGCACCAACCCATAATTGTGAGTATAATTGCCCGGCACAAAGTCTTCATACTTGAACCAGAAGACATGCGCTACTTCCGCTCGAAGATCGCTCGACGAGAGAATGCCGCTGTAGATTGCGTTGAGATAATATGCCTGGTCTATCTCTGCCTGACTCGTGGGATCGTTGGTGCTGACCGGAGGATCTGCCGGAGCGCCGATTTCTGTGAGCCACAGCTTGCTTTTGAAGTCGCCCCTGTCATGCATTTTCTGCGTAAACTCGTTTAGAAGGCTAAACAGGTTTGTCACGTCAGTGTAATAGGGGTGTAAAGCTACTCCGTCCCACGGAACGATATTCCAACCCGGCTTAGAGGCGTTTCCAGCGGCCTGGTATCGAGCGACCCAGCTAGACGCATAGAGCTCATAGAGGTAGTCGAATTGGTTGCGGTTTTGTCCCTCGGGAGGTGAGCCGATCACCATACCACCCGTCAATATCTGCGCTTGCGGATCTTCGGTCTTAATGGACTCATAGGTAGTGCTAATTAAGCAAGCGTAGCGCTCCGACTTTATTTCGGCCTCTCCCCACTTGCTATCCTGCCATAGATCCCAACTTATGTTGGGCTCATTTATGATTTCGTATGCACTTATTGCAGAGCCGTAGTGGGCTGCCACCGACGCCGCCCGATCGCGGAATACTCGAATAAAGTGGTTCGTACCATCGGTGGGGTCCATGCCGGCTTCGTCAGCCGGATCGTTGAATGCCACCGTACGCACCGTCGCGCCCTTATAAGACACGAGACCCACGTTAAGCAGCGCCAGTACCTTGAAGCCGTACTTGGGAGCAATCTCTTTGATGAACCAGTCGTACTTGGTCCAATTGATCTCACCGGGTGCGACCGTGCCGTCGTAGTCTGCGAAAAACTCCATGCGAATCCAGCGCACTCCCGCGGCAGCAAGTTCTTTGGCCTGCTGTTCCAGTGCACCCTTGTTGGGAGCCATTGGGTAGTTGACAGGGTCGGTGTTGAACTCATAGAAGGGATCCCGAATGACCATGCCAAACAGGTCGGAATCCTGTGGGGTGCGCGCACGATCGGCGGCCAAGGCCGTTGGGTTACTGTCCGTCCTGACTGAAAATACACCAATCGTCATGGCTGCAATAACCACCGCGAGACATATACGTACAGAGCGCCACGTAAGCGCATTGGATAATGTGATCATGTTGTAACTCTCTCGTTCAAAAGTACCGGCCGTCGAAAATATGACGAACAATATTCAAGTGGGTTGCGCGTCATGCCCGCGCAAAAATTATAGCATCAATGACGGCGATACAAAGTGTTATTCACAAGGACCGAACTCCGGAGACCCTTTCAGCACACTGTTATGTCAGGAGGAATCAGTGCGATTCCACTACTCCTGGTGGCGTAATCGGTAGCTTGTTTTCCTTCCAATCAAGCATGCCGCCTGTCATGTTGGCGATATCCAGCCCCGCCTGCCGGAGCAGGGCTGACGCATATTCACTCCTGTTCCCACTGCGGCATACGCAGACCCACTTCACACTTGCATCGAGCTCTCGCCAGCGCGTGCCCAGCTGGCTCATTGGAATAAGCACCGCGCCCTCGATGTGACCCAGGGCCCACTCCGAAGGCTCGCGTACGTCAAGTAAGTGGACTTCTCCCCTCTGAAACTGTTCGCACGTGGTTTTTGCGTCAACTTCCGGAACTCTATTAGTCGGATTCACTGGTGTGACCTCTTTCTTTGTTACTAATTCTTCAGGTCTCCCTGCAGATTCGGGAACCCATCCTGCAAGATAACCCAGCCCTGATCACGGAGCGCCATTCAAAATGTCTACTGCTTTCAATATCTGTGGGTCGTCGGCTTCCTGGTATGCGGTCCAGTCGACCTTGACCGTTACGTCTGGTATGACTCCCCGCCCCTCCAGATTCGTTTCGTCCAGAAGCCTGAATCCTTCCTGTGCGCACCACAGACGCGACCCATCTTCCAGGTTGTACGCGTAGATCGTTTCTGTATTGCCGGCCGTCGCGACACCCACGATTTTGGCGCGCCCCTTCTCCTGAATGGAAGCTGACATTACCTCAGCATAGCTCTCAGTGCCCTGGTCTACGAGTAGCACAACGGGCACCCTGCTCAGTTTGTCGGCCAAAGGCTTACCGGCGATGGTAAGAGGATACGATGTCGTCTGGTTATAGAAAGTGCCCACCTGGCCGCTCAGAAAGTCGCCCAAAATGCTTTCAAGTATCGTGCGGAAGCCTCCACCATTCCCGCGCAAGTCTACTATCAGTCCCTTTAGGTTCGGGCTCTCCGACAGTAGATTGTTCAACTCTGCTTCTACTCGCACGTCCATATCATCTGTTGACAAGGTAGGTATGATGATGTAGCCTATCGATGGGTCTGCGGGTAAGCGGCGGCTCGATGGTATCACAGCGCCGGTCACTCTGCCTCGCACGATTGGCACAATACGCTCCGGCTGTTCGGGAGATGCCACCGTGAGGGTCACTGTAGTGCCTTCCGGTCCGCGGACGCGAGCGACCTCTTTTGCCGGATCAACGAATGGAGTACCGTCTATAGCCGTGATGCGGTCACGTCTCTTGATTCCGGCTTTCTCCGCTGGGCTGTTCGGGAATACATAAACGACACCCACTGATTTATCGTTCGGGCTTGAGAGGATGCCAATGCCCACGTAGTCCGCGTTCCCGCTTTCTAACGCTTCTTCCTCTTTGGCCCTGGTCGGCGACTCGTACCTCGAATGGCCGTCACCAAGCGAATCAACCATCGCGAAAAGGAGATTGTAGAACTCGTCGGACGACTTCGCATTTCGGACTAGCGGCTGATACTTGACCTTGAGCGCGTTCCAATCAGCGCCGTGAAAGTCCGGATAGAGATAATTCTGGTCGACCGTATCCCAGACCTCGTTGAATATGCGCTCGCGCTCCGACAGCGCTAAGACGGTAACAGTGGGGCTGACAGTGCCGTGCTCTACTACCTGTTCGGTCGGTTGGCCGGTCGCTTGCGGAGTTGATTCATTTTGTGGTATCACCGTTGGTGCCGAGGTCGACGACGATCGTGATACGGCTGAGGACTCGGCGGTCATCGAAGGTGGAACCACGACAGTCGCCGAAGACGCACCTGACCGTGCGGGAGTGACAGTTGAGGAGGGCGTCGCCGCAGGTATTACGTACGCAACAGCTGTGGCGGTCGGGGCTGCTGTGCTTGTCTGTATGCCGAGTGCTGGTATGCCCGCGGCATTGCACCCAGCAAGCGCGAGAACACAACAGAGCACTGCTGCGCAAACGATCGTCGATCTCCAATTCCGAATCTTCTGCATGTTCCTACATTTCTCTTTTGGGTCGGCAGCGCTTTGTTTCAGATTGCCTGATAGCGGTCCCATGTTCGCAATTGAGGTAAGGCGGTCGATGCGATTACTTCAAAACAGCCCATGAGGTGCCGTAGTCATCCCCCTCGCCCGTAGAGATAATTCGCCTATCGCTGCCGTCATCGTTTGCTGCAACTATCTTGTGCAATTGCTTGTCCGCTGAACTGGCCCAGGCGATCTGTTTGCCATCGGGCGACCAGACAGGATAGTAGTCTCCGCTGCCAGCGGCAGTTATGCTGGTATCGCTTCCATCAGCCACTTTGACTGTATGAACAGCTTCCCCTTTTTCGCTGATGTTATAGAACAAGACCATATCACCCGATGGAGAAAACGACGGCCCTGAAATGGCGCCGCCTTCAAACAAGGTGCGAAGATTGGTACCGTCCGTGTCCATCAGCAGTATCTTGTAGTCGCGCTCGCCCAGGACTTGAAGGCAAATTAGATGAGCGCCATCAGGCGACCAAACAGGAGTGATGAGGCTACCGCCGCTGTTCGTGATCTGCTTTGGCGTCCCTCCTGAGGCAGGCACCACGAATATCTCTCGTTGAGCTCCGCTCACTTGCTGTGCCCCGCCTGCATATGAAATATACTTGCCGTCCGGTGACCAGGAAGGTTGTCCGGCAAAGCCGTTGCCATCCGATACGCGCACCTTGTTGTTCCCGTCAGCGTCCATCAAGAATATTTGAGACAAGGGGCCGTCACGCTTCGACTGGAAGGCAACCTGCTTGCCGTCCGGCGACCACGCGGGAAATGCGCTGTCTGCCTTAATGTCGGCGCTGAGCATCACCTGCTCCGCTGACTTATTGTCGTCACCAACTTTGAAGAGTGCTATGGTCGAGACGTTGTTCACGCTGACCTGGGCTATAATGCGACGCCCATCCGGTGACCATGCCGCTGTTCCCTCAATCACAACTCCTTTAGTAAGCTGATTTTGTCCGGAGCCGTCCGCGTTGACCACGAAGATATCCCGGCTCTTCTGGTCCGCAGAACGGCGAATGAAACTAATGCGTCCCTGGGTTCGTGCTACCTGGTTTGTGACGGTCCCGGCGTTGGGTGTTGCCCCGGGAAAGAAGTTCCCGACGACGCCTGGCGCGAAGATGAGGAAAACCACGAAGGCGACGACGAGAAGCCCAAGGATGACAGTCCCGCCTACCAGCAATGGCATGCGTGCTGATGCCGGTGTGGCCACGGTGGATACGTCACCGGAGTCGCCTGGCGCAGCAAATCTTGCGTGTTCTGTTGTTGCTGTCTTTGTTCTGGTCGCTCGATTACTGTTAGAGCGTTGATTACGTGGCTTGCCTGAAGACATGCAGAAGTGGGCCCTTTCCGGGGTGACGTCAACTGCGCGACGTGGTGTTAGGCAGCCGCGCACGCGAATGGTGTACCAAGGAGTCCATTATACAATGCCAGGCAGTCGGACGTAAAATCCTGGAATCGCGCTCTAGTCGGCGTACAGGTCGACCGCGTCCACAATAAGCTCAATGTCGAATGGCTTTGTGAGGATTGCCTTGGCACCTGTCTTACGCTCAAGCGACGACATGTCATACACGGCGGTCATGACAACGACCGGTATGTTCGTCCACTCTTCGTTGGCCCTCAGGCGCTCTATAAACTGCCAGCCGTCCATAACAGGCATCATCATATCGAGTAGAATAAGCTGCGGTCGCCGTTCTTTTATTCGGCTGAGCGCTTCCAAACCGTTGCCTGCCGTGCGGGCGGTGTGACCTTCAGTTTCCAGCACGTCCCTGAGCAGATCGGATAGGTCTTGCTCGTCCTCAACGATCAAGATATCTTTGTCAACCGATTCATGGCTTTGCAGTGAGTACATATCGTCGAATGTGTTTTCTGGTGGATAATAAGTAAAAGGCGCGCTGTGAGCACTATTCATGACACATGTCTCGATTCAGGAGGAACGCAATTCTATCAGGCTATTTCGGACTTCCCGTCTGAGGCCCGCCAAAGGGTGACAGACACGTTCCCTGTCACGCTGCCCCCCAGTGGAGGATTAAGTTTGGTAACTGTTACACTAACGTTGCGAATGCGCGTGTCCTGCGCGGTTATTCGGTCGACTAGCCTCCCGGCGAGGTGTTCAAGCAACTTACTGGGCACTCCCTCGACTTCACTTCGGATTACTTTGAAGATGGCCGAGTAGCTAACTGTATCCTCGATCCGGTCGGAAGCTGCTGCCTTGGTCAAATCGAGCCAAAACGTCACATCCACACCAAACCGCTGCCCCAAACTCGCCTCTTCGGGGTTGACGCCATGCCTGCCGAAGAAGGTGAGGCCCCGCAGGGATATTTCGTCCATGCGCGGATTGTACTCCCCTTGACGGCACTTTGCAAGCGTGCTAATCTCTAGATGTCGGAAAGCGCGTACTTTCCGGCACTGTTTTTGCTAGAGGCCGAGGCATGGGCCGACCGCGGTGAAGGCACTGATGCTTCCAGGACAAAAGATAGAGAGGTTCTTCACGTATGTCAGATCAAAAATCAGCAATCACAAATAGTCCGTCATCAATCATAAATGCTGCTTCGGGCCTTGTCCGCATCTCGGCGCCCGGCCCCGCCGACGCCGACCTTGCACCCGAACAGAAACGCGTTCTCTTAGTCGCAGCACATCCTGATGATCCCGAGTTCTCGTCTGCCGGCACCGTTGCCTGCTGGATCAGCAAGGGGTTCGAGGTCGTCTACGTACTGGTTACCAGCGGAGATAAAGGCACGCCCGATCATGAGATGACCCGCGAGCGCCTGAGTTCCCGGCGCGAGCAGGAGCAACTGGCGGCCGCGGCAAAGGCGGGGGTTACCAATGTGCAATTCCTGCGTTTCCCCGACGGCGAGCTAACGCCGGGCCTCGAATTGCGCGGCGCTATCACGCGGATGATTCGTACTTTCAAGCCCTATGCAGTTATCACGCACGACCCGCTGGCACTTTTCATCAATAACGAGTTTATCAACCACCCCGATCACCGGGCGGTCGGCCTCTCCACCGTTGACGCGATCTACCCAACGGCTCGCGATCCGCTGCAGTTTAACGAGCAAATTCGCGGAGGCCTGGAGCCGCACAAGGTAAAGGAACTTTACCTGTGGGGCAGCGAATATCCCAACGTGATAGTCGACATAAGTGAGACAATCGAAAGCAAGATCGAGGCGCTACGGTGCCATGTCAGCCAAATTGGGAATCCCGATGAGCTTGAAGAACGGATCAAGACACGCACGGCGCAGACGGGAGAACCCCACGGCCTGAAGTATGCCGAGGTGTTTAGACGCGTCGTGATGCGGATCTAGCCCAATATGACGACTATCGTATTCGTCCGGCATGCCGATGTGCACAATCCGGGAGATATCTTATACGGGCGTCTGCCTCGCTTCGGACTGAGCAAACTTGGTCTGAAACAGGCGGCTGTGACGGCCGCTGTTTTGGCTCCAATGGAGGTGACAGCATTGTACACGTCTCCTATGTTGAGGGCGCGGCAGACTACAAAGATCATCGCCGATCAACACCCGGGCGCGCCTGTACGCAATACGCGACTCCTGACCGAGGTATTGACCGGTTGGCAAGGGCGACCCCATAGCGATCTGGACGAAATTGGCTTCAACTTCTACGATAAACGTCTGCGTCCCGAGGACGAGCGCCTCCAGGATGTCTGGCAGCGCATCCAGCGGTTTGTTCAAAGAGTGCGTCACCGGTATCCGGTGGCCACGATCGTAGCGGTTACGCATGGCGACGTGGTTGCGCTTGCACGCGCCGGGTACCTCGGTCTGCCTATCGAAATCGGATCCATTCGCCTGCCCCATCCATACCCAGGTAAGGGAGGCCTGCTGCGCCTGAAGTTCGGCCGTGCTGAAGAGACATATCCCTTTAGCGTGGAGTACTACGACCCCAATGGCGAAGACCCACGCTGGTCCGCGGTTTGGGTAGCGTTGAGACCCGACTATCTGGTAGATAGCGGCGAACATGCCGCCGGGGATGAATTTCTGCCGTGATTGCTCCCGTGTTCGTTTATTGTTTGTACTTGCCGCAGGTCCCCTGAGCTGCGGGGAGGGTTGAGGATTCCTGAAACCCGGATGGTTCCCGCTTTGATCAGGCACTATTAGTAAGCAGATAGCCCATTGTTGCCATGGATGGGTTAACTTTGGGGATAACAGGTTGACTCGACTCCCCGAGCGGGTTATAATGGGCCAACGATAGCTCCGACAGCCAGGGGGTGGCGCTTATGGACAGGATCTTAATAGAGGTCACGCGATTATTTCGCGGTTTGATCACCTCATGTGTTTGAAACACCGGACAAGAGTGCGACTCTTGCCGGTGTTCGTGTTTATGTGGCCCCTGGCGGAGCGCAGTTACGCGGAACAAGCGGGAAATAGCAGTCTCGGGCACAAGCAGATTGCTTAGTGGACAACTTCTATTCACGACGGAGGTTCCTCAATGAACTCAAGTATTATCGGTAAAATCGAGAAAGCGCAGCGCTATGAGCACGAACCTGAAAGAGTAAGTATCACAAGCATGGAAGCAACGTTCCACGGCGAACACAGCGACTATAAAGTCAGCCTTGCGGAGAATCACTGGAAGTGCAATTGCAGCACCTACAGTGCGTATGGAACATGCAGCCACGCAATGGCACTTCAGCGAATCTTATCCAAAATGCTCACCATGGAAAGCAGGAGTGAATCCCCGGTTCAGCACGAGAAATAGGAAATCGCTCGTGGTTCGGGGTCGATGGCCTCGCACAGACTGATTTTGCCGATGTCACCAGTCCTTTATAAAGAGGGCCTCCCCACCTGGGGAGGCCCTCTTTGCTTATGCAACGGCTAACTTGTTTGCCGACTAGATCGTGGCCCGATCGCCAAGTGCTAGCAGAGCCCTGTCAACCCTCGCTAAAGTTTCCTGCTTGCCCAGGGTCTGCATTATCTCAAGGAGGCCGGGCGAAGCCAGTTGACCGGCAAGGGCCACCCTCAAGGGCCGAAACAAATCCTCCGACTTGAAGTTGTTCTCAGCCGCAATTAACCGTAGCCCACGGTCCATCTCCTTGCCGCTATTTGAGTGACTCTGCTCGGGCTGCGCGTGTAAGAAGTCGCGTGCTGCCCCAAGAAGGCGACGAACTTCTGTAGCGGTGATCTGGTTTCCAACCAACAGCGCGAGATCATAAACCGGGTTCTTCATGTACACATTATGGCGTGTGCGGCCGATAGCGTCCACCCATCTCACTCGGCCCGCTCAGTGTGGTATACTGATACGAATACCCTCTTCATGGACGGGAGCGAATGGCACGCGAGGTGCAAGATAAATCGGTTCGTCTCTTGGGCGAATTGCTAGCAAAAAGAGGTTTCCATCTGGGCTTGGCCGAATCCTGCACTGGTGGCATGTTAGGCGAACGAATTACCGCCGCGTCCGGTGCGTCTGGCTACTTTCTTGGCGGCGTAATATCATACGACGATAAGGTAAAAGCAAGTGTGTTAGGTGTGCCGCCTGATGTGATAGTCGCGAAGGGTGCTGTCAGCGCAGAGTGCGCCTTGGCAATGGCTCGTGGAGTGCGGCAACTGCTTTCAGCAGAAGTTGCTGTATCTATTACGGGGGTGGCGGGGCCAAGCGGCGGTACCGATGTCAAGCCTGTGGGTACGACCTTCATTGCTGTAGTCACGCCGCAGCGCGAGCGAGTAGAGCAATACACGTGGGCCGGTTCACGGCAAGAGAATAGGCGGAAATCGGTCGATGCCGCCCTAGAGTTACTCATCAATTCATTGGTTGGAGAGAATAACGATTGAAAGTTGCAAAAGTGCTTAGCACAGGCACAGATCAGAGTAACTACGAAAAGACTACACTGTCCAACGGCATCCGCGTTATAACAGCTACGATGCCCCATACGCGCTCAGCCGCCGTGCATTTCTACATCGGTGCTGGCGCACGTCGCGAGCCACCAAAAGTGGCAGGTGTCAGCCACTTCGTCGAACACATGGTCTTCAAGGGCACGCGCAGGCGGCCCAATCCGGCACAAATCTCCGAGGATATCGAAGGCGTTGGCGGCAACCTTAATGCGGCCACTGATCACGAGCAAACTAATTACCGGGCTCTCGTGCCCTACAACTACCTGCATACAGCCGTTGACGTGCTATCGGACATGCTACGCGGTTCCGCGTTCCTACCTGAAGAGGTCGCTAAAGAGCGTGACGTTATTCTTGAAGAGATCGACTCAACTTTTGATTCTCCCGGGGATATCGCTGACCTCGAGTTTGATGCCCTGCTTTGGCCGCGTCACCCGCTCGGTCGAGATGTGGCTGGCAGCAAAGCCAGCGTCAAGCGCATAACCAGGGACGATCTTGTGTCACATATCGAGAATGCGTACCAACCTGACCGAATTGTGGTCAGCGTGGCTGGCAACGTGGCACACGACGATGTGGTTGAACAGGTGGCGACTCGCTGGACTGACATGCCCCATTCCCGCAATGGCAAGTACCATGAGGACGTCTCTCCAAGTGTGGAAAGCGGCCCCAAGGTCAAGTTCTACAAAAAGCGTACAGAGCAAGTAAACCTGCTGGTTGGCGTGCCAGCGCTTCCCTACACTCACTCTGGCCGCTTCGTGCAGGACGTACTGGACTCTATTCTGGGCGCCGGGATGTCGTCCCGCCTGTTCGTCGAAATTCGAGAAAACCGCGGACTCGCTTACAGCGTATCCAGCTTCGTCAAGACGTACGCCGATGTCGGCGCCTTCGGTGTACATGCCGCTGTGGATAACGCACGCGTCGATGAGACAATAAGCGCCATAATGGACGAGCTCGGCCGGATCAAACTCGAGCCCGTATCTGAGATTGAGCTTCGTAAAGTAAAAGAGTATATCAAAGGCAATACATTGCTTAGCCTCGAGCGAAGTAGCTACGTCGCGCATTGGGGTGGCTGGCAGGAGCTGCAACTGGGGCGTATTGAGCCAATGGACGAAGTGCTCGACAAGATCGAAGCTGTAACCGCAGAGCAGGTTCAGGCGCTCGCCAATGAGCTCTTCAAAAGTGAACGTTTGCATCTGGCCCTGGTTGGTCCCGCAAGGGACGCGAGCGTCTTGCCAGGTTTGCTGGTAGTTAATTGAGCGAGGGACTGAACATGGACGGCGCACCCGATTTCCAAATCCGGCGCGCAACAATGGATGACATCCCGGCCTTAGTGCGGCACAGGTGCGAAATGTTTCGCGATATGAATCAACTGTTGCCCGAAGCGTATCCGTTGCTGGCCGAAGCCACAGCCCAGTACCTTGCAGAAGTGATCCCGGCAGGCGGTTATGTCGCATGGTTGGTGACGCCACGCCAGAGCCCCGAAACTGTGGTCGCTGGAGGAGGCCTGCAGCTACGCCAGATCGCGCCGCGTCCTGATGAGGGAGGGAACCTGCTAAAGCCGGGACCACAGGGCCTGATCGTCAATGTTTACACCGAGAACGAATGGCGGCGTTCGGGCTTGGGCGAACTAGTGTTGAATTCGATTACGGAATGGGCGAGGGCAAATGGTGTCGTGAGCTTGGTGCTTCACGCCTCGTCTATGGGCAGGCCGCTTTACGAGCGACTCGGTTTCACGCCGACAAATGAGATGTCCTACCCCATATAATCGCGCACCGGCCTGCGAGCCGATGCTGCTTTCAACTTTCCGGGCTGCTGTCGTAGATGGAGGAGAGGGATGACCGTCCGTAGTTTCAATTATCAGCCGGATGAACTGCGTTCCTTGCTGGCGGTTGCTCGCGGCGATGCGCCTGCCGACGTACTCCTGACCGGGGGCCTTCTCGTTAATGTCCTCTCGGGCGAGATCTATCCCGCCGATATCGCCATAAAGGACGGACGTATTGCCGGCGTGTCACAGACCCCTGGTCTCTATGCTGGGCGTGAGACATGGGACCTCCAGGGAGAGTATTTAGCTCCCGGTTTCATGGACGCACATGTTCACATAGAAAGCAGTCTTATGCTGCCCGCTGAGTACGCCAATGCGGTGATGCCCCACGGCACAACGTCAATCGTAAGTGACCCCCATGAGATCGCCAATGTTCACGGACTTGACGGCATCCGCTTTATGCTGCGCGCAAGCGATAATCTTTCCTTGCGCGTTTTCGTGATGCTGTCGTCTTGCGTCCCTGCGACTGAAATGGAAACCTCGGGCGCCCGTCTGACCGCGAGCGACCTCGCTACCTTGCTCGACGAGCCGCGTGTGCTTGGCATTGCGGAAATGATGAACTATCCTGGCGTTGTGAACGGGACTGAAGACATGGTGGCCAAGGCCCTACTCGGACACGCTAATAGCATGCGAGTTGATGGTCACGCCCCACTGGTTGGTGGGTTGGCGTTGCAGGCCTACGTCGCAGCCGGGATAGCATCCGACCACGAGAGTATTGCTGCCGCTGAAGCGCTTGACAAACTAAGGGCGGGCGTGCAAATACTGATCCGCGAGGGCTCGACTGCCAGGAACCTCGACGCAATCGTGCCAATGCTCAATCCTTCCACGGCCCGATTCTGCTCATGGGCGACAGATGACAAGCAGCCGGACGATCTCGCGTCGCAAGGGCATATCGACCACAACATTCGCAAGGCGATAGCTCAGGGATTGGACCCCATATTGGCGCTGCAAATGGCAACCATCAATACTGCCCGCCACTACGGCTTGAACGACCTCGGCGCGATCGCTCCAGGCTATCAGGCCGATATGGTCACATTCTCGGACCTGCACGATATCCGCCCCTCTCGCACGATAGCTGGCGGCAGGCTGATCGCGCAAGGTGGTCGCATGCTACACCCTATGAGGAACAACACGCTTCCTCCTCCTAACAATATGACCGCAGGTTTCGTGGACGCCAGCTCGTTTGGCATACCTGCGAAAGGCGCCCAGGCACGAGTGATAGTAGTCGAGCCTGAACAGATCGTCACGCGCGAAGTAATCGTAGCGATAAAGATCAATGCTGGGTCTGTGGTCTCAGATCCACAGCGTGATATCTTGAAGATCGCAGTGATCGAGCGTCACGCGAGCACCCAGCGCATCGGCCTGGGTCTTGTTAACGGGCTCGGCTTGTATGAAGGGGCACTAGCTTCGAGCATTGCGCACGATTCGCATAACATCGTCGTTGTCGGTGCTTCTGACGCCGACATGGCCCTGGCGGTACGAACCGTAAATGCCATGAAAGGTGGGATCGCTGCTGTTCGCGGCGGCGAGGTGCTGGCTAAACTCCCGCTGCCTGTGGCCGGCCTTATGTCGGAACAGCCGCTCGCCGTAATGCGCGACAGCATGCGCGACTTGCTGGCCGCCGCACGCTCCCTGGGTTGTCCGCTCTCCAATCCGTACATGCAAATGGCCTTCCTTGCACTACCGGTCATCCCCGAGCTCAAGTTGACCGACCTGGGGTTGGTAGACGTGACGAAGTTCGCTCTATGTGACCTTTTTGTCGAATAGCGCTATCTGACCTGCTCGAATATTGTAATATGGACGCACATCGAAAGCTAGAAAGGTCGCTTAATCAAGACAATGATAGCGCCCAAGAAAATCAATCTGTTACCCGATGAGGTAGCCTCCAAAATCGCCGCCGGGGAAGTGGTTGAGCGACCTGCCTCCGTGGTCCGCGAACTGCTTGACAACGCGATAGACTCGGGCGCTCGCAACATTCGCGTTGAGATTCGCGGTGGTGGACGTGATCTGATCCGCATCATTGACGATGGCTGCGGCATTTTCCCCGAGGATATGCCGAAGGCCTTTTTGCGCCATGCCACGAGCAAGATTAATACAGCCGACGATCTCTGGTCGGTGAGGACGCTTGGCTTCCGTGGCGAGGCGCTTTATAGCATCGCAGCAATCAGCCGCATGCAATTGTTGAGCAGGACGGCGACATCTCAAGCCGGGTATGAATTGGCCGTTGACGGTGGCAGACTCGTGGCTGATGGCCCGCGAGGAGCGCCTCCCGGCACCATAGTCACTGTGCGTGAGCTCTTCTTCAATCTGCCTGCGAGGCTCAAGTTTCTCAAGAGCGCGCAGGCCGAGGGCGCCCACATAACGGCCCAGGTGCAAGGTTACGCGCTGGCCCACCCGGGCATCAAGTTCACCCTCATAAACGAAGCCCGCTTAACTTTCCAGTCTCCGGGCGACGGCGATTTACGTTCAGCCGCCATGAGCGTGTACGGTCCTGAAGTGGCGCGCGCCCTCCTGCCCGTGGGTCTTGAACCTGAGAGCGAATTGCTCTCTGATTCGCCCGCCGCGGAAGAAGAAGCCTATCAGGGCGATCTTTCAAACGGAATCTCAGAAGGTGATGTTCGCTACGCTGCCCTCACCGGAACAAACCCGATCGACGTTCACGGTTATGTGTCGCCCCCTGCACTTTCTCGCTCGAACAGGCAGGCGCAACACTTCTTTATCAACGGGCGTGCCGTGCAAAGCCGCATGCTAACCTTTGCCGTCGAGGAGGCTTATCACACATTGCTCATGGTTGGCAGGCGTCCCATCTGCATAATTAACGTAACCGTCGATCCATCGTTGGTCGATGTGAATGTGCACCCTGCTAAGTCCGAAGTTAAGTTCAGAGACGAACGGGCTGTGTTCAGCGCCGTCCAGAAGGCAGTGCGCTCTGCCCTGACCGCTCACGTAGCTGCGCCGGTGTACGGCTCGCGGGGCTCTGAAGGCTGGGCTCTGCCCTCGGGCGGCAGTAGCGGGATTGAAATGGAGTTTGCTCCGTCGTTCGGCGGTCGGGATCAGGGAGCGCTCGGACCTTTGCAGAGTGACCTCTGGCGTGCGGGCGGAAGTCTTGAGCATGCTCGCGGCGACAGCGCAGAGCCTCTACCACCTCCTCCCCCCAGAAACCTTCCGCCATTGCGCGTTGTCGGACAGGTGGGCAGTACGTACATCATCACTGAAGGACCGGACGGTCTGTTCCTTGTGGACCAACATGCTGCGCACGAGCGCGTCCTTTACGAGAAGATGGGGGCTGCCATGGCGCGCGGTGACCTGCCCGTCCAACCTCTCTTGCAACCGGTGCCCCTCCATTTCTCTGCCGCTCAACTTGCGGAACTAGAGCCTGTGCTGCCTCTCATGTCGGAACTGGGGTTCGACCTCGAATCTTTCGGGGAAAACACAGTACTCGTGCGAGCTGTGCCTGCTGTTTACGCCGAGTCGAAGCGCGACGTGGGCCGCGACCTGATCGATGTCCTCGACACTGTGGTGACCGGAAGCACGCCCGAACGTTGGCGCGAAGAAATGGCCATCACGTTGGCATGTCATAGCGCCGTCCGAGCGGGCCAGACCCTTTCCCTCGATGAAATGCGTGCCCTGGTGGGCCAATTGGAGTTATGTGAGTATCCTCGGGTCTGCGCCCACGGGCGGCCTACGATGTTGCACCTGTCGACAACGCAACTGGAGCGCGAGTTCGGAAGGCGCGCCTGACCCTCGGAGTAGGTTTTGTGAACGGCCTTCCTTGCCCTGCGCCTTGTATGACTTCTCCTCTTAGTGGTATAATTACACTGATACAACACAACTGAGACAGAACGAGCGCGGGAGCCTGCGGATGCAGGCTGAGAAAACGATAAGGGAACCGTCGTTGACCGCTTGAACCTGATCCGGGTAATTCCGGCGAAGGAAGCGATACTTTGCTAACGCTTCAGAGCGCCGGGGACCACTGTCCTCAGGCGCTCTTTTTGTTGGAAGCACGAGCATGAAATCGATAGGCGAAATCGTTCCAATCGCAGTACAAGTGCAGCACCTAAGCAAGTCGTTCCCCGTAGAGGGTGGTACGCCCATCCATGCTTTGACAGATCTGACCCTCCGTGTAGAGGCGGGCAGCTTCGTCAGCATACTTGGGCCGTCCGGCTCAGGAAAGAGCACACTTCTCGGCATTTTGGCTGGGCTGGACATGCCCGACAGCGGTCAGGTGTCGTTAACAGAGAGCGGTTCGCGGTCACTGACTTCAGAGCTACGGAGCCCCGCCATCGGATATATGCCCCAGCACGACCTGCTCCTGCCCTGGCGCAGCGCTCTCGATAATGCCACGGTGGGGCTCGAAGTGGCGGGGCTCCCGCGTGCTGAGGCCAGGAAGCGTGTACTGCCACTGTTCACAGACTTTGGATTGGGTGGATTTACTACCAGCTATCCCAACGAATTGTCGGGCGGCATGCGACAGCGAGTTTCTTTCCTGAGATCTGCGGTGCTGGAGCGCGGTTTGATGCTGCTTGACGAGCCATTCGGCGCGCTTGATGCCTTGACCCGCGCCTCGATGCATGAATGGCTGCTCGCTTCGGCCGAGCGCATGGGTAGCACGTTCATTCTCGTAACGCATGATGTCGAGGAAGCCGTTCTGTTGTCGGACAAGGTATACGTGCTGTCTCCCCGGCCTGGCACAGTCGTCGCGTCGGTGGACATTGTACTGCCTGCGCCGCGTTCGCTTGCGACATTGGAAGATCCACGTTTTGCCGCTTATCGGCGACGTTTGCTTGACGTCTTGCGCTCGACTGGTGGCCTCGTCACAACAGGGAGGCCGCACCGGTGACAGACATAAGACTTGGAACTGCCACAGCGCGCAACCTCGTGCCGCCTGCCATCACGCTTGCTCTGCTTCTGTTTGCATGGGAGGCATACTCACGGATTGTGCTCGACGCCATTCCTGGTGGAAGTCGCCTGCTACCTGCTCCCACATCAGTCCTGGCCGCCCTTGTAACGAACGCTAACGACCTGGCTATCAATACCTGGCACACGGTGCTCGAAACGATGCTAGGGCTTGTCCTGGCTCTTGCCGTTGGCTTCGGCTTTGCTGTGATAATTGACCTCAGCCCCATGATGCGTCGAGCGATATACCCCCTCCTTGTTGTTTCGCAGACGATACCTCTGCTTGCTCTTGCACCGCTTCTCGTGCTCTGGTTTGGCTTTGGCATCTTGCCGAAGATCCTTGTGGTAGGCCTTGTTTGCTTCTTCCCGATCGTTGTCGCGGGCGTCGACGGCTTCCGGGCCACCGACCCGGAGCTAATCCGCCTGTTCCGCACGTTCGGCGCGAGCAAGTGGTCGATCTTCAAACATGTGCGATTGCCGGGCGCGCTTCCATCTTTGTTCTCCGGGGTCCGGATCGCGGTGACATATTGCGTGATTGGTGCGGTCTGGGGTGAATACGTTGGCGCGCAGTATGGTTTAGGCATCTATATGCAGAGCAAACAGCACGCATTCGACGTGGCGACCGTGTTTGCGTGCGTTGTCGTGATCTCGGCCATAAGTATAGCGCTTTTCCTCCTAACTTCGCTTATTGAGCGCGCCGTTATCCCCTGGTACTTCCGCGCCGGTGAAAGAAATACTCAATAAAGGCTCGCGCTCAAGACCCTCATTCAAAGGAGATATAATTGTGAGACGTTTGATAAATACCGCAATTGGCCTATCAATACTCGGACTCCTACTCGCAGGTTGCGATTCAGGGGCTACTCCCACGCCTACGGCACAGGTTTCGCCTACTAAGGCACTTGCTACGGCCACTACGGCGGCGCCCCAGCCGACAGTCGGCGGCAAACCCGACAAGGTTCGATTCTCTCTCGATTGGACGCCCAACACCAACCATACCGGCATCTACGTCGCGATGGAAAAGGGTTGGTACAAGGATGCAAATCTGGACGTCGAAATTCTCCCTTACTCGGATGCAAACACTCCCGACACGCTGGTCTCGACGGGCCAGGCAGACTTCGGTATTAGCTTTGCGGAGTCGGTCGTAACGGATCGTGTGAGTGGCCTCCCCGTCAAGTCGGTGGCGGCCGTACTGCAGACCAACACTTCGGCCCTGGCGACCCTTAAAAGCTCGGGCCTCGACACACTCGACAAGCTGGTGGGCAAACGTTACGCCGGCTTCGGCTCCCCATTCGAAGTGCCCGTAATAGAGACGATGCTCAAGAGCGCCGGGGTCAAAGACACCAACTTCCAGAACATTACAGCCAATCTGTCCGGCTACTCGGCAATTGTCGCCAAGCAAGCTGATTTCGTCTGGATCTACATGGGTTGGGAAGGTGTCCAGACCCAGCTAGACGGCGTCGGACTGAACACGTTCATGCTCAAAGACCACGACGTCCCCGACTATTACACCCCGGTGATAATCTCGAACGAGAGCTTTCTCAAGGATCACCCCGATGTGGCTAGGCGCTTCCTCGCTGCCACAGCAAAGGGCTACGAATACGGTGTGACCAATCCCGACGACGCGGCCAACCTCTTGATCAAGGGCTCGCCGTCGGGCACTTTCTCTGATCCCAGGTTGCCGGTTCAGAGCCAGGAATATCTCGCCCCTTTCTACCAGGCGAGCCAGCCCCAGTGGGGCCTGCAGACACTCCAGAAATGGACTGATTTCCCCCGGTACCTGACGACAACGGGCCAACTAATGGGAGCGGATGGCAAGCCGATCCAGCCTGACAGCATAAAGTACGACGAGCTATTTACAAACGCTTATCTGCCTGGTCAATAGGCCCCTGGTCCACATCAAGTTTCGTGGACCAGGGCAACCAGCAATTGGCCCGCGTCATACCGGACCGCCGCAGTCGCCGGCTCACTGATCCTGTTACTGACTCCACGTGCCTTGCCTGCAATAATCGTTTCGCGGTCGAGCGGCCACTGAAGGCCCCTGGTAGTCACTGCTTCAGCCGCCACGCCAAGGGGCAGCAGGCTCACAATATCGTCGATTTGGCCTTTGATGTCGTTCCATTCCATCGGTTTGGCCAGGAACAGTTCGTTATTCCCATCGAGGATGTGAACGTCACGACTGGCGAATTTCGGGTGGGTCAGCAATAGCACGTTGGCAAGCGAGTGATCGAGCCTCCCGCCGATGGCGCCGAGGACGAATATACGCTTCGGTGAAAAGTCCAGAGCTGCCAGGAGTGCCAGCTCAGTGTCCGTTTCCCACTTCGTATTGTGGTCGTACCTGCGAATCTCAACGCCCGAATCGCTGTACATGGTTACCAAATCACTGGGTGTGCTATCGAGGTCACCAATGATCAGTGACGGCGTGATCCCCAGCTGGTCCGCCAACAGCGTTCCCCCATCTGCAGCTATCACTACATCCGCAGGGTCCGCGTTTCTTAGTGCAATGCCTATGTCCACTGCAGGCCCCGATGCTAGCACCCACACACATTCGGTTGCACCATTGGAGCTGGGGTTTCCTGGCAAATTCATACCTGCCTACCTCTCGCCTACTGTGACACGTCGCAGGCGCGCGGCCTCGAAAAGGATGACTGTGGCGGCCATGGCCGAATTCAGCGACTCTGTACCTCCGAGCATAGGTATAGAGAGGAGTCCACCATGCGCGGTCTGCCTGGCTTGCTCACTCGAGCCATGTGCCTCATTCGAGATAATCAGCGCGCTCGCCTGCTTCCAATCTACGTGGTCGTAATCTAACACACCGCCTGTATCGGCTGCAAACACGCGCGCAGGAAGCACTCCTGCAGCTCCCAATGTCGCCTTGACTCGCTCCCAGGACAAATCGGGGAAAGTATGCAAGCGGAAATGCGCCCCCATGCCTGCACGCACCACCTTAGGGTTGTAGATATCGACACAGTTAGCGGTGAGTAGCACTGCCTGCACACCTGCCGCCTCGGCGCTACGAAGTATCGTGCCTAAATTGCCGGGGTCCTGAACGTCGTCGCAAACCAGTAGCAACGGGCGCTCAATTGCGGTAGGCATCTCCCACGCAGGCAGCTTGAACGCGGCAATTATGCCCTGGGGGTGCTTTGTGTCGGAGGCCGCAGCCAGTGCACGTTCGCTGGCATAGTTCAGTGCCTGGCGATGCATTTCCTGTGCGCGCAAAGAGTCCAACTTGTGAAGCAACTGTCGGCCCTCACCGGTTCTGCTCAGGAGATCGCTATTCAACAGCGCGCTTTCGGGCACCCACCCGGCTCGAAGCGCATCGTTTACCAGCCTGACGCCTTCGACCAGAAAACGGCCTTGTTCCCTGCGCCCCCTTGGAAGCACAAGAGCTTGCAGCTCCTTTACTATTGCGTTGCTCGGACTGTCTATCATGTCGACCTGCAGTTGATTCAATAGGCGAATAGCAGCAAACGGCGGCCCTGGTAAGCAGGACCGCCGTTACCCTTGTGCGCTGGAATGCTTAGGCGTTGCTTGTTGTAGCTGTTGCGTCGACGTTTGGCACTATGGCCTGTCCGCCTGCCAACTCTACCAAACGAGAGAAAGCTGCACTATCTCTTACTGCAATCTCGGCGAGAGCTTTGCGGTCGAGCGTGATGCCCGCGTTGTGCAGTCCATAGATGAACTTGCTATAAGATAGGCCACCCAGGCGAGCGGCGGCATTGATTCGCACAATCCAGAGGCGGCGCATTTCTCTTTTCCGTACGCGACGGTCGCGGTACTGGTACGCGCGCGCTTTCATAACGATCTGGTTTGCAAACCTGAATAGTCTGTGGCGCGTGCCTCTGTATCCGGAAGCGGCCTTTATAATCCTGACATGCCGCTTGTGACGCGTTATGCCTCTCTTAACTCTTGGCATCTCGATCTCCTAGAAATACTTTGTAAACGATGATAATCGGCGGCTAATCTACGCCGTAGGGCAAGAGACGCTTGATACTCGGCGCATTCGTCTTGTCCAAAGGGTACATTCTGTCGAACATCCTCTTCACGCGCGGCGACTTTCTCCGACGGAAGTGGCTCTTCATTTGTTTGGTGCGCATGATCACACCGGTCCCGGTGATCTTGAAACGCCTTGCCGCACCCTTATGGGTCTTCATCTTAGGCATGGAGCCTTCTCCTGTCCTGTTAGGTAAGCCGGACGCGTGGGTCAGCCTACTTATCCGAATTACGTTGCATATATCATGCACTCTCGAAACCCACCAACGCAGGTCACAGTCGGTAATTATATCATATCTGCCTTCAGCATGCAAATCGGTTCGCAAGGCTATGGTTTCGCTTACGAAAGCAGCACCGGTTCGAACGACGCTTGCGGGCCAGGTACTACAAGACACAGTCCCAGTTCTGTATAGGAACTGGGCCACCAGGGGTCCCAGTGGGAGCAGTCGGCCAAACAGCGCCTCGGGCCACCTGGAAGACGCGCCCGATATTGACACGTTGCGCGATTATCAAGTATGATGACGTGGGCGTTCAGAGCGCTCGCGGCCGCACTTGCTCGTGGTCTTTTTCCTCGCGCTGCCGGCTTCTGCACTCACTTTTATGCGACGGTTTTTCAGGCGCAAAAGTAGATAGGAGATATCGCTCATGCCGCGTTCCGCACAACGCAATCGCCTCTTCCGAATTACTTTGGCTTGCGTAATGATAATATCGTCGGTATTTACGCTGGCGGGACTCAAGAACGCCAAGGCTGAGCCCAATACAGCGTCGTTGCCTGCAAGCCCCAACGGACTCGTTATTAACGAAGTGTGGGACAGCCAGACGGTATCGGCAGAGTATTTCGAGCTTTATAACACGAGCGCGGTTAGCATCGATCTGTCGACCTATGTTATTTACAACCATGATGGTAGCAATCCCTTGTCTCTGCTGGGCAATCCGATTATCACCGCAGGCCAGTTTCGCGTAATCGGTCCCACCCAGTTGGGCACACCGACAATCGCCGGGTCTGGTCTGGCTCCGACAGACTTTCTCGGGTTGAAAACCGTATCTCCTGCAGATCAGGTGATTGACGTCGTTAACTACGGTAATGCACCCGATCCCAGTTGGCCCAACTATGATATGTTTTCGGCCTACTTCTTCGATGCGGGCACGCAGCCCAATATGATTACCGGCGGCCCAAAGTCGATCCAGCGCTGGCCCGACGGCAAAGACACCGACCTGGGCTCCGACTTCCAGCAGATTGATAAGTCTCCAGGTGCTCCGTCGTGCGGCGACCCGTATGAGCCGGATGATACTCTCGGTTCCGCTTCCCTGCAGAATGCAGGCACTACGAATCTGCACCGGATTTGCCCCGCTAACGACAACGACTTTATCGCATTCACCGCCTCGCCTTCCTTTACCTACACTCTGCAGGCAACCGCTGTAGGATCGCGCGTCGATACGTTGCTGCGCCTCTATGACACCAGCGGCAACCTTGTCGCCGAGAACAACCCCGATCCCAGCCGGGACAGCCAGATTACCTTCTTGCCCAACGGCGCCGGCACTTATCGCGCGCAGGTGGTTGACCGTAATAGTCAGGGAGGCAATGGGCCTGATTACCTCTACAACTTCAGTATCATCCAGGTATCTGCGTCCACCCCGACGCCATCTCTATCTGTCACGCCGACCCCTATTGCTTGTGAAGACCAATACGAGCCCGACAACCGTTTCCCACAAGAGGCCAAGCCCCTTGAATTGAATACTGAACAGGTGCACACCTTTTGCTTGAGCGGCGGCGGCCCGGATACGGACTGGATGAGCTTTGTCGCCAGCGCGGGAAAGATCTATTCGTTCTATACCAAAGACCTGAGCGGCCCGACAGACACTCTGTTGTCGCTCTACCAGTCGGACGGCACCAAACTGTACCAGAATGATGACTACGACCCCGGTCAGGGGCTGGCGTCGCGCATCGACTGGTGGTTTACTACGCCTGGTGTATATTACCTGGCGGCACGGGAAAAGCGAAACGGCAACTCCCCGGCCTACCGTTACACTGTCGGCGTCACGACAACCGGAGAACTTCCGCCCACCGGCACCGCTACAGCAAGTCCTACGCTCAGCCCTTACAGTCCCACTCCTACGACGGGCCCTTGCGACGATGCGTACGAGCCCGACGGTGTGCCCGCCACCGCCAAGCTTATCTACATTGGGCAAACGCAAAACCATAGTATTTGCCCTGCCGGCGATGCCGACTGGGTCCGCTTCTTTGGGCGTGCCGGCAAAGAGTACACCATCAGTACTGCGAACCTGGGCATCGGGCTGGACACTTACATGTGGCTCTTCGATAGCGACGGAGAGACTATCCTTGCCTACAATGATGACGGCGGTATTGGTGTTTCTTCAAGAATAGATTTCTTCCCAGCCAGGGATGCGTACTATTATGTGCAAGTGAAGAATGCGGGCGACCTGGCTCTTCCCCAGATGACCTATGATCTGAGCCTCGTGGTTACTCCCGGTGCCCCTCAACCTCCGGGCACGGCGACAGGCATTATCGCGCCTGTTGTTACCGTCACAGGGGGACCTGAAGATGCGACGCCTACTACCCTGGTATTGCCGACTAAACCGCCAGTGCCAACTCCGACGCAGGGAGTAATTCTTCCTACGCCCGAATTGCCGAATGCCACACCGACTAGTAGCACAGGCGATCAAGGCCCGCCGACGAAACAGCCCCTACCCACAGCAACGCCGGTAGGGACCGCAACCGCCTCGATTCCGGGCATCCCTGGCACAGGAATGGGCGAGCTGCCTGTTGCAGATACGGTTCAACAACCGATACCTGTCGTGCAGCAGCCGGCCGCAGTCAAATTGGCACCTATACTTTTCCGCGTATTCTACGACCGCGACCACAGCAATAGCTTTGGCACCGGAGAAGGGATACGTGGGATAAACGTGACTTTCCTTGATGTTACCGAGAATCTGGCACCCTCCGGTGGCCTTGTGACATCGGCTGCTGGAGACGGCACGCTTAGCCTCCCGGCGCGGCTCCAACGCGTGAACATCCCATATCTGGATGTTAACATGCCGTTGGCTCGCTTCCCGGAGCGCGAGTTGCATTCGCTCTGGCTACCGCCTGTGCAGTTGCCGGACCGTGTGCCGTAACCGTAAGCAAACGCACTCTGGGCGAAAGTAGCGGGTATCATCCGTACTCCTGTATACTGTCTAATGCGAACAAATCTAGATGAGGCTAATTTGAATGACTAACGACCATTCGAGCGACAACATGGAACCCGATCTATTAAGCCATGATCAACATGGCAATGATGATCACGCCCTCGCAGATCACGGTCATGGCGATCATGCTCACGAGGATCCTGCTGATGAGGCATCTACTCTGGTACGGGTTGCCGGCCGCCAACTGATCCTGCCTGCTATTATTCTGATTATCGTGGCTATCTTGCTGTGGGGCCCTGTCACAGGGGCCTTTGCTCCCAAGCCGGGTTCGGCGGGCACAAGCACGTCAATTGCACCAACACCCACGGCGCTGCCCCCGACACCGGTACCGACTGTTGCGCCCACCGGCATAACGACGCCCGCAGCGACCGTTCCACTTCAGACCACCCAGCCCGCCGGAAACGCTTCAAATGGTTCGCCGCCGCTTGCTGGGACGAACGTCCCCAGTGCAGCGGATCTAGCTACTCGCACGGCTGTTGCTCAGGCGGGAGAACAGGGAATCGTCACCCGCGCACCGGTCGAACTCGATTTCGCAGGCGTGAAATTCATGGTGCAGACCGGAAGTGATGTGCTCCCCGATTGGCAGCCGCCCACGAGCGACGGAGAGGCGGTCTGGATACGGGGAACTTACGCCAACCACATACTGTTTCTGCCCTATAATCAGTCCAACGCCACATTGTTCCGGGCAACCAAAGTAGGCGACCTCATAACTTTGCAGATGGATAGCGGGCAGACGTTTCAATTTACAGTTACGCGCTCTGAGCGTGCATTTAACGGTCCACCCAATACGCCGGATCAGTTCACGACAAATACTGCGATGAACCAGGATCACGCCGGTGTAACCCTGTTCCTGGTGGGCGACCCTTCAGCCGACAGGGCGGTCGTACAAGCCGACTTCAACGGCAACATTCAGTAGCGCTCGAACCGATCGGATTTCGTTCCGATCGGCCCTGGAATTTCCCTAAACTCGTGCCAAGTCCCGTTCAACCAGGTCAGACTTTGCTCTTTCTAGGCGACCATACCTCGCCGGGCGATACTGCGTACGTCGGTATCATGGGTGGAATTATCGCACGCTTCTTCCCCGACCTTCACTTGAACCTGCTCTCTTCCGGGTCGCCCGGACAAACTGCGCGTGGTTTGCGTTCCGCGGCCCTTATCGAGATCATCGTTTCCAGCAAACCTGACTGGCTTGTGATCGGAATTGGCCTCGCGGATGCGATGCGCGAGCCAGAGGTGCGTAGATATCTCGATCTTGAATCTCAGCCGGTGCCACGTGAAAGCGCCGAGGCCGAGGCAACGTTCGGGCCTGTTATGAGCATGAAGGGCTACAGACTCGCCCCGGTGGACGATGTCGGTCGGGAACCGGATCCGGTGATGCACCACCTGGAAAGTTTCGCTACCGATTATGCAGCGGCGTTGACAGAGCTACGCAGTTCGGGCGTGAATTGCGCCGCGCTGACCACTGTACTTGTCGGTAACGATCCCCACACCCAGGTGAACCGAGTCCTGGGGGCATACAACCGCGTCGTGCGCGCAGCCGCCGCCGAATCTGACGCGCTGCTGGTGGACATTGAGAAGGCGTGCAGGCATATCCTGGATAGAGCGGTCAATTACAAGCAGCGCGTTGCCCTAGCATCCTCCAGTGGCCGAATAAATGCGCAGGGAGAAGCTTTGCTAGCGAGAACGACATTGAACGCGTTCGGTATTTTGCCGCAGCCAGGCCAGCGCCCGGGATCTCAGGCTCCTTGAAGCCGATTTCCTTGTTTTGTTGCGCCTGGGTGCCCCAAGTAGCGTAGATTACCGTTTCAGGAAGATTATATAAACGAGCAAGGACACTGACACCAGTACAGCGAAAGGTACCCAAGGAAATGCTCGCAGCGAACCCCAGATGCCTTCTGTGCCACGACCCGCTCCATCCTGAGTGCGAGAATGGTAGGGCACGTCTGCGACCACTGTGTTCGGCCTGAATAGGAGTGAAGCCTTCAGGCGAAGAGCGCTCTGGTTATGCAACAGGTACTCCCATGGACGTCCCGGCAGGAATTCCGGTAGAACGATCGTGATTGTATCTTTCGGCGATTGCCGGTCAAGCGCATCTATATACGATAGCAGTGGTCCTATGAGCGACCGGAATGGCGACTCAATAATCACCAGTGCTATGTCAGACTCCGGCAGCGCTTTGTGCCAGTCCCTGCTGAATCTCTCCGCTTCTTCTAGATCTTCGCCTTCCACAATATGTACTGCCGTGACGTTCTTGCTCAGCGAACGTGCATAGTTTAGCGCGCTAAGTGTGATGGGGTTTAGCCTTGACACCGGAACCACGAAGGTATGCTGGAAGGGCTGCGGGTACAGTTGGTCCGCCTGCTCAACTTCCGCCGCTATCCGCCTATAATGCCTGTTTATTGTAAGAAATAGCACTATCAGGATAGGAATAAGTAGAATTACGATCCAGGCCCCGCTCATGAATTTGGTCACGGCCGACATGATCAACACGATCAACGTAGCAAGTGCCCCCATGCCGTTGATCAGCATGCTCCTCTGCCAGCCAGGCGTTCGTTCGCGCCACCATTTAACTACCATGCCCGACTGCGACAGGGTGAACGAGTTGAACACACCCACGGTGTAAAGTGGGATGAGTGCCGTCGTGTCGCCGTTGAATGCGATTAAGAGCACGCAAGCCATGATCGCGAGCGTGACAATGCCCCACGAATACGCCAGGCGGTCGCCGCGGAAAGAATATTGATGTGGCATGAACTTGTCGCGCGCCAGGAAGTATGCCAGACGTGGGAAGTCGGAGAAAGCCGTATTGGCAGCTAACACCAGGATCAGCGCGGTGGCGACGTTCAGCCCCACCCAGAATATATTGTCGCCAAAGACCGTGCGTGCCAGTTGAGATAGTATTGTTTCCTGATCACTGGGCTGAAGCCTGAGCTGATTTGCCAGCAATGTAATTCCACCGAACATCGCAATAGCAAGGATCGCCATCCAGAGCAGGGTCGAACGCGCATTCTTGGATTCGGGCGGCTGGAACGCCGGAACGCCGTCTGCGATTGCTTCGACCCCTGTCAGGGCGGTACAACCCTGTGTGAAAGCCCGAAGCAACAGGAACGGCGAGACGACATCTCGGCCAAAATCTATCACCTGGGCGGGCGGAACATATACAGGCTGCCCCTGAAAGCCAAAGTACACTCGCAAAAGTCCATAGGCGATGAGTGCAAGCACACCCACAACGAAGATGTACGTTGGCACCGCGAATATGTTCCCGGCTTCGCGCACACCTCTCAGGTTGGCTATCGTAACAAGTAGGACAACCCCAAGACAGATCTCAACGCGATAAGGCTGTACGCTCGGAACCAGTGAGTAAATAGCCGCTATGCCCGCAGAAACGCTCACGGCCACCGTCATCGTGTAGTCTATGAGAATTGAGGCGGCAGCAGTCAATCCTGCGAGCGTGCCGAGATTATCCTTGGCGACAATGTATGAACCCCCGCCCCTCGGGTACGCGGCGATAGTTTGGCGGTACGACGATGCAACGATCGCTAGCAGCAGCATGACTGCCATGGCTATAGGAAGCGTGTACGAGTACGCGCTTGCTGCCCCTACGACCGTCACACCAATCAGGACGCGGAGTATTTCCTCGGTAGCATATGCGACGGATGATAGAGCGTCAGACGACAGGACGGCTAACGCCTTGACCTTAGTCAGGCGCTCGTGTGCTGCCTGCTCGGTGCTGAGGGGAGCGCCTATGAGTACTCGCTTGATAGGGGCAATGAACTCCCCGAATCTCGTTCGCGGCGCCTCGGTTTCAATTGATGCCGACAGTAGCCCCGAGCTAATCCGCCGAAAGGCACCGACGTGTCGTTCGTACCGCACGTACGTGTCGCCGGGGCGGCTACCCCGCACCAACTCCTGCTGGCGAAGATCTGAGGAAGCTCTGTATTCTGTCTCCTGTGGCGGGCGTTGCGCGGTCTGCGCGTATCCGGCCGCACTACTTTCGACGGCGCCTGGTGTTCTTGGTGTTTCTGTACCGCCCGATGATTCCGAGTTCGCTTGCTTTTCAAGAGCCACGAACGCCGAATCGTCAGTCGTTTCGGGCATCAGTCGTATGCTCCGGCGTTTGCGATTGCTGTCCTCGCCTGGACCACGGTCCAGCCGAGCATGCGCCCGGTCCTGGGCTTCATTGTTACCTGTCTGAGGCGAATGGTCGTCATTCATCAGATTATGCCTCTAGTGGGGAAGGAAGAAGAAATAGTAAATCAGACCAAGCACTAATAGAAGAACAAAAGCGCGGATCGGCCCCCATGGTACAGTTCTCCATCCGGACTGTGCTCGCTTGGCCAGCGGGCCGGAATTTTTGCCAAGCTGGTACGGCACGTCTGCGACCACCGTGTTCGGCCTGAACAACAGGGCGGCCTTCAGGCGCAGTGCGCTCTGGTTGTGCAAGAGGTACTCCCAGGGCTTGGCAGGTAGGAACTCAGGTAGCACTATTGTGATGGTATCGTCTGCGACTTGTCTGTCAAGCGCGTCAATATAATACAGGAGCGGCGCAATGAGCGACCTGTAAGGCGACTCGATTATCACCAGATTAATGTCCGTGGGCTCCATGGTTTCGCGCCACTTCTTATTGAATTCCACGGTCTCTTCTTCGTCTTCACCTTCCGCTATATGCACTGCCGTCACGTTACCCGACAGGGAGCGTGCATAATCGAGAGCCTCTAGGGAAACCGCGTTGAGGTTCGACACGGGCACTATGAATGTGTGTTTAAACTCGCGGCGGCGAGGTATAACCGTCGCCGACACCTCATCTGCGAGGCGGCGATAGTGCCGGTTGATGGCCAGGAACATCACGATTAGAACGGGCACGAGAATGAGCACAAGCCACGTGCCCTTGTCCAACTTGGTCACTGTAGCCGTGAGAAATACCAGCGCGGTAACGGTGGCACCCACTGCGTTGAGCAAGAGATTTCGCTGCCAACCGGGGGGCCGCTTGCGCCACCAGCGGACTACCATACCGCCCTGGGAAAATGTAAACGCCGACATGACCCCGATCGCATAGAGCGGTATCAGAGCCGACGTTTCGCCATTGAAAGCTACGAGCAAAATGCACGCAAGGGCCGCCAGGGTGACGATGCCCCACGAGTAGGCCAACCTGTCGCCCCGGAACGAATATTGATGTGGCATGAACTTGTCGCGGGCCAGAAAGTAAGAGAGGCGCGGAAAATCAGCGAACGCGGTATTTGCGGCCAGGACCAGGATCAGGGAGGTGACTATCTGTATGAAGTACCATAGCGCGTTTGAGCCGAAGATGGTGCGCGCAATTTGCGATACAACAGTTTCATCTTCGCTTGGGAGGATTTTCAGGTACGTGGCGAGATATGTTATGCCCGCGAACATCGTTATGGCAACGATACCCATATACAACAGAGTGCTACGGGCATTCTTCGCTTCCGGCGGCTTGAACGCAGGCACACCATCAGCAATCGCCTCAACGCCGGTCAGCGCGGCCGACCCTTGCGTGAACGCTCGCAACAAGAGGAGGATACTCAACCCTTCGGCTCCAGGCACCACCGTGTCAAGAAGTGTGCTTGCGGGAGGTGTATAAACCATTTCGCCGCCGACTCCAAGGAACATCCGCAGCAGTCCATATACGATCATAGCGATTATCCCAACTATGAACAAATAAGTGGGAACCGCAAAGATGTTGCCGGCTTCACGAAGTCCTCGTAGGTTCGCAATTGTTATGAATACAACCATACCGATGCATATTTCAACCCGGTACTCACGTAAGCTCGGATACAGAGAATAAAGAGCAGCCACGCCGGCCGCGACGCTCACCGCAACCGTCAAAATATATCCGATCAGAATCGAAGAGGCGGCGGTGAGACCTGCAAGCGTGCCAAGATTGTCCTTAGCAACAATGTAAGTGCCACCTCCCCGAGGATAGGCCGCGATCGTCTGCCTATACGAGGCGATGACGATGACCATCAGGACTATAATGGCCAGCCCCAAAGGAAGGGCCCAGGTCAGTGCAGCCGCGCCGGCAAGAACCAGGATTCGCAAAACCTCTTCTGTAGCATATGCGACTGAAGATAGCGCATCAGACGACAGCACCGCCAGTGCTTTGACGTTAGTCAGCCTCTCATGAATGGAGTGCTCAGTACTGATGGGACTGCCAATGAGCGCACGCTTGATCTTGCCAAAGAACCGGCCATACCTGCCCCGTGGCATCATAGTTTCAAGAGAAGCCTCTAGGCGTCCTCGACCCTTTCGCCTGAAAGTCTCGACATTGCGATCATAGCGCACGTAGCGATCGCCGGGATGGCTCCCCCTTACAACTTCTTGTCTGCGAAGATCCGGGTTAGTTATTCTTATGGTTTCCGGCTCTCTCCGAGCAGGGATTTCATCCTGCGTGAATGCGCTGCTCGTACCTTGAGTACCGGACACGCCTCCCAGGACGACTTCTCGCTGGTCGCTCTGAAGTGCCGCAGCGTCGCCGGACTCGGGGACGATCCTGATTCTGTGGTGCGTTCGCTTGCCATCGACTGCGGGATCGGGCACCCGAGGGTCAATACTCGCGTTCGTCGCTGTTTTTCTCAGTTGATCTTCTTCAGCAGGGTCCGGGGGCCGGGTGTGACTACTATGTTCGTTTTCGTTGGACATACACTACCTTCGGACTAACGTTTTAGAAGATTGCCGGCAATGAACACTACGTTCGCCGGGCGCTCAGCCAGTCTGCGCATGAAATAGGGGTACCATTCATTGCCGTACGGCACGTACACCCTCATGTTGTATCCCTCCTGCGCAAGCTCTGCCTGAAGTTCGCGCCGGACCCCGTACAGCATCTGGAACTCGAAGCTACTAGTTTTCAGGTTGTGTTTTGCCGCGTAGCGCTTCACGAATGCTATGATTCTCGTATCGTGGGTCGCAATGCCGGGATAATTGCCTTCCCTTAAGAGTAGCGTTGTCAACTTTGCGTAATTGCGGTCAACATCTGCCTTCTTGGGAAATGCCACGTCGGCGGGTTCATTGTATGCGCCCTTGCACAATCGAACACGGGCCCCCAAGCTGTTCATTTCCCTTACATCCTCCTCTGTGCGGTACAGGTAGGCCTGCAAGACAACACCAACGTTTCTATAGCCGGAATCGTGCCACAGCTTTCTGAAGAGGTCGAGTGTTCGGTCAGTGTATGCTGTGCTCTCCATGTCAAGTCTCACGAAAGTGTTTAGTTGCTTTGCGCGTTCGCAGATGCGGACCACGTTCGCTAGGCATACTTCTTCGTCGACATCAAGACCCATCTGTGTCAACTTGAGCGACACGTTAGAGTTAATGCCGGTGGATGCGATCGTGTCCAGTATCTGAATGTAGGCGTCCGCTGCGGCCTTTGCATCATCGGCAGTCGATGTGTTCTCACCTAGATGATCAAAAGTTGCCGAGATCCTCTTATTGTTGAGAGCACGAATGGCACTCACGGCCTGCTCAAGTGTTTCGCCGGCGACAAAGCGAAGCGCTAACCTGCGTGCGAGACCATTGTGCAGCGCGACGTCTTGAAGTTCGCGACTGTTGGACAACGTGAGAAAGGTCTGTCTGAGCACCTTGTGTTCCTCCAGGTTCCGATATATTGGTGTGAGTTGGCTTGCGTATGGCCAATTTGATAGAAAAGCGAAGGACGAAAGACACGCGGTCCTTCGTCCTTGGTCATTCGGCGAATCGATCAAAATGCGGGCGAAGTTATGAGCTGCGCGACGTCTATAGCAGGTCTGCCGCTCGTCGGTCCAGGTGTCTTCACAGGATCCTTATCCGTCAGCAGGTTATCAACGTAGGCCTTGACCGTGCCTGTGGCGGGATCAAAGCCCTCGACATCGCTTGCGACTATGTCGACGTTAGTGCTTGCCTGGTAATCAAGCCCCTGAGGATTGTAGTAATAGCCAACTCCACTGCCGACGACCTTGTTGTCCTTATCGTAGAATAGCACCTTTATGCTTGCATTGATGATCTTGGCTGGTTCGGCCCCGGGTGTTGGGGCATTGACCGGTGGAGTGCCAACAACCTCGGTTGGTGGCGGTGATTGCATCACGTTGTTCGTGAGCTTAACGGTAACAGTTACGGTCGTCAGGGTGTCGGTAACAACCGTCTTCGTCAATTGCACCACCACCTCGCGAGAAGACTGCTGTGTCATAGCAACTGGGGTACCGACAATTTCAACGGCAACGTCCGCGGCATGTGGTGACGCGGACTTAAAGGCATCAACGGCTTGAGACTTGGGAGGCCAGATGCCGAAGGCACCGGATGCCAGGAGCATCGTCGCCAACACCACCGCCAGCACGCCTGCTCCGATCAATAATGTGCTAAGCTTCGGTCGCATGCGCTGCGTTGGGCGCCGACCTGCATCGCGAGATGCTGTAGACAACTATGCTCCCCCCTGTACGGCGATTGATGTGCAAACTAGCAATAACGCGCTTATTATAGCACCCTATCCGGCACGCGGCAAGCACTTGGTGGAACCTCCCTCGAGCGTGAATGTAAAGGAGGAACTAGGAGGACTTACGCGCTTCGCGCTCACTTGCCAATTCGTGGAGGCGAGTTATAACTCGGGCGGCCCTGGCTTCAGTCAGTTCAGCCAGTGTCTGCACATTAAGGCTACTACAAAGTTCCGGCACTGACATACCGGTCGCAATCGCAGCCGTGCTAATCTGTCGCCATTGTGCCTGTGAGCAAAGGCCGGTCTGGGTACCGTCTACCCGACTTAGTTCGAGGCCTACGTTCGCGTCAGAGCGAAGCGGTAGGGGCGCAAACCCGTCTGACTCGAGGCCAGCGCTCTTCTTGCCACTCGGCTGATTACTGCGCGTGCGGGAGCCAGCAGACCGCTCAACCAGATCCTCCGTTTCGTGGGGGCGATCGCGCCCGTACAAATCGAGGCCGATCCCCAGCAATGAAGCGCACTTTTTCAGGGCGTCGCTAGCGGCCGCTTTGTAATCATCGGCAATTGACAACGGTTTGCCGCTCCGTGCTCCTGACGTATGCCGCTTTATGTCGGCACCACCAAACTGGGTCTTAACTATGGTCTGCCCGCCTGGCGTGCGCACGGTAAGCTTGGCTTCAACTATAACTTCGTCCTCCAAAATCTGCTTGTCCATTACCTCAAAGTCCCAGTTGAAACCGAAAACCAGGTTGAGCCGCTCTGTCACGTAGCCGTGCTCTACGTACGAGAATTGCATCCCGCCTCGACCCTGACGCGTTTTGATCTCATGTGAGGGTGTTCGTTGGAGCAAGAAATCGACTTGCGCTTCGCTGAGCGTTTGCAGTAACAACTGGTGCCGCTCATCGTGCTGAGCCAGGGCGCCGGGCGTGATTGCCACAATCTCGCCGCTGATTTTCGGTTTATTGTCACTTTGGTGCATTGCGTTCCTCTCTTTCTATAGGGCAAGCCCATATTAGCACATACGTTCGAGAAACGCAACCCCTATTTCTTCTTTTTTATCCTGCGTACTGGTTTGCCGTCGGTCTTGGTCTTGCGCTCTGCCTCGAATGCGACGAGTGCATCACCGGATCTGTTGGAGTTATATCGAACGCCTTGAAACTTCGCATTAATTGCCTTGCGCCTATGCTTGTCTCGCCGGACAGCCTTGTCGAGAGGCGGCATCGGTCTTACCTCCTTGTCTCCGACCTGGTTCCCGGAGTACACTGAATTACATCAATGCTGACATTTCCCTTTGAGCCGACATGCCCATCGTAGATATCTTGCCGGTCCGGACTGTGGTGATCAACCTGATTACCGCGGGGGTCGCCCTTGGACTTTTTCTGAACCGGCGACGAAACAGCAAAATCCTTCTACGAGAGTGGCCTGCGGGGAAGGTCGCGCCATTCATCGAGATCATTATCCCAGCACGGGACGAAGAGTGCAACATCGGTCCTCTGCTGGAAACGCTCAGTACACAACGCTACCCGGACGGACGATGGCGTGTGACGGTTGTCGACGACGGCTCAACAGACAAAACGCCCACCATAGTTGCCGGCATTGCCCGTGCCCGCTCGAATGTTAGGCTGGCGACTGCACCTGCCCTTTCTCCGGGTTGGACGGGCAAGAACCACGCGATGTATACGGGCAGCCTTCTCGCCGCGCCGGAGGCGGAGTACCTGCTTTTCGTCGATGCCGATACGCGGCACCACCCGCTGATGTTATCAAGCGCCATTCTAAGGGCGCAAGAAACCGATTCGGCGCTCCTTAGCCTCGTGATTCGAGTAGTGATGGACAGCTTCTGGGAGCGTCTCGTTGTGCCCGAGGTTGGCGAATTATACACCCTACTGGTGGGGACCATGGACAGTGTAAATCGCGCTGGTACGGGCTCTGGTGCCGCCGCCAATGGGCAGTTTATGCTGATCCTGCCCGAAGCGTACCGCAAAGTCATGGCGCAGACCGAGATCAGATCTGACGTGGCGGAAGATCGGGCGATCGCCGCTACCCTGAAGTCGCAAGGTGAGACCGTGCGCCTGGAGTACGGGCAAGATCTCGTACAGGCACGTGTCTATTCGTCGCTGCGGGACCTGTGGGCCGGTTACTCAAAAACTATGTTCTGGGCAAGTGGGCACAATGCTGCACGGGCTATCGCAGTGTCCCTGGCCCTGCTTTTCTATGCATTAGCCCCGATCCTGACCCTGTCGGGCGTGCTCTTCAAAGGGAAGGCGCCCGCCCGCCAGAACGCGCTGAAGCATGGCCTGGCCCAGGTGCTTCCCATGATGTTGTTGAGGGCCATAGTGTACCGCCAATTGGGTGTGCCTGTGGTGTACTCGGTGGCATACCCTCTCGCAGTGCTGGTAGGAGACGCCATCCTTTTTTACTCAATGTTCCGTGTGGCTTCGGGCCGTGGTGTGGCCTGGAAGGGACGCCTGTATACGTGACTAGCGAATGATGTCTTTAACCTGGAAAAAGGAATTCACAAAGCTATCCATGCCTTCGAGCTTGCGCGAATTCCAGTCAGACACGCTGACAGTTATGAGAGGCCGGCCCGAAACAGACACGAACAGTGTACGCTTCACCCAAAGGAAGTACATAAGGAGCAGCACAATCCCTAGGACGCCGAGGGCGATACCTATGTAAAGAGGATCCACCTGGTACAGGAGTGGCAGGCTATCCTGAAACTGGGATCGAGCAACGGAGAAGTATATCCCCGCACCCGCCAGCGCAAGGAGAACCAATCCGAAGAAGAGGCTCCAACCGGTTGCCCGTTCCGTTAGAGTACCGACTGCATCTACATCGCGCAGGAAGGCAGCGCGTACAACGGTCGGTGCCAGCAGAATTACTCGCTTATTGGTGAGATAGAGCGCGCCAAGCTGGAACACTACGCTTTCTTCCGGTAGAAGTTCAATAGCGCCCCGTGGCACGATGCGCGCCGACGCCTGTTCGAGAGAGACAGAATCCACCTGAGCGGCCGCCGCGGAGCTTGTGCTACTGGTGCTCACACCGCTGGAAATATATGGGTTAGGTTGGGCCATGGGCCTGGCGGGTTGCCCTGATAAAGGAGCTGTTAGGGGGCCTTGGCTGTAGGGAGTAGCGCTGGCCACGGTTGGAGCAGAGGACGCTGCGGTGCTGGCATAATTCGGCGGTAGCTCGTTATAACTCGGGCGAACATCGTAGCCTGAGTTCGTAGACTCCTGGGGCTGGATACCAAGTCCGCTCAAAACGAGACCGCACCGCGGGCAGGCTTTGGCGTCGGCCTGAACCGCACCACGACAGCGTGGACAAACAATTAGTGTAGCCAATTGATCGAATCCCCTTCTCCGTGACTGATTACGGCCAGCGTAGATTGATGCCGGCGGTAACTTGAGTATCGCCTGTTCTCTGTTCGACTTATCGTCGTGGAAAGTATATCATAGTGAATATGCAGTCGCAATCAGAATCACATGAAACGGACCTTAGTCCGACTTAGAGCTTATGAGCAGTAAAGCTAGCTCAGAGACCGAGCTGTTCGAACGTTGGCTACGAGTACGGATTCGTGAACGCGGCCCCCTGACCGTGGCGGAGTTCATTGAGCATGCGCTCTACCACCCGCGGTTTGGATATTATATGGGCGGCCCGAACATCGGTCCCCGCGGCGACTTCGTTACTAGCCCTGAAGCTTCTCCCGCGTTCGGCAAACTGATGGCTATGCATGTAGCCGAGGTCGATGCTCTTCTCGATAGTCCACGCAGTCTTGAAGTTGTGGAGTGCGGTCCTGGAAATGGAACTCTAGCCCGAGATTTGCTGGTCGAACTAAGCGTCGCCCACCCTGAGCTTTATCGCAGGCTGCGCTATTGGCTTGTTGAAATTAGCCCGGCCCTGGTACAAACCCAGCAGGAAGCCCTGCTGCCCGTACACGGTGAGGTCGTGAACTGGTGCTCGAGTCTGGGTCAACTGCCACGTGGATTACAAGGTGCCGTGATCGCGAACGAACTCATCGACGCATTGCCCGTCCATGTCCTCGAAAAAACCGAAAGTGATCTTTTGGAGCAATTCGTCTATGTGAACGACGAGGGCAAACTGGGACTGAAGCTCGGGCCTGTTTCTGATGCCAGCCTACTTGCTTTCGTTGAACAGGAGACTATAGAACTCCGAAACGGCGAACGTATCGAAGTCAATATGCTTGCCGAGAAGTGGCTAGATGATCTGACCCGTGTGCTCAACAGGGGAGTAGCGCTTCTCATAGATTATGGCGACGAAGCACCCGGCCGCTATTCCCCTGCACGACGTGAAGGGACGCTGCTCGCTTACTACGCCGGTGGCGTCACAGATTCCATCCTATCTCATCCCGGAAATCAGGATATCACAGCCCTGGTTGATTTCACCGCACTCCAGAATGCTGCTCGGCGAACCGGTTTTGATGTGTTAGGCATCACACGCCAGTCCAGCTTCTTACTTGGCCTTGGACTCGGCACGACACACACTGCCGAATCTGTCGCCGGAATGAGCTTTGATGCGGTCATTAAGTACAGGCGGGGCCTTCAGACTCTTATCTCTATGGAAGGCCTAGGGCGCTTCCACGTCCTGCTTTTATCGAAAGGCCTATTACCCGAACAGGCTCGAGGTGGCCTTTCAGGCCTCAAGTATGCCAGTTACTTAATATAGCGAACTGCTCGGCGAATGGCCCGTACCGCGTTCTTCAGGAGCATGGCATTGGTGACGGGTCCCGTACCTCCCGGGACAGGCGTAATTGCCGCCACCCTGTCGAGCGCTGCCTCGTAGTCGACATCTCCTCTCATCTTGTCGTCAACTACGGCTGCTCCAAAATCAAGGACCACAGTGCCCGGGCGAAGGGCCTCCCCCTTCACCATGTGCGGTTTGCCCACGGCCACCGCAAGTATCTCGGCCTCAGCTATCAGGGACGGCAAGTTAACGCTGCGGGAATGGGCAACGGTGACTGTGGCGTTGCGTGCCAACAAGAGTTGAGCGAGTGGCTTGCCCACAACTCCGCTGCGGCCTATAACCAGCGCCCGCTTACCCTCGATGGGAATATTATAGTAGTCGAGAATTGCCATGCCGCCGGCAGGGGTCGCGGGCACGTAGCAGTCGAGTCCCAACATCAGTCGTCCGGCGTTGAGCGGGTGGATGCCGTCAACGTCCTTGACAGGATCAATTGCTCCCACAATGGTCTCAAGGTCGATCTGTGGCGGCAGTGGTTGCTGCACTATTATCGCAGCGATCTCGGGCAGTACGTTCAAGCGTGAGAGCTCTGACTGAAAAAGCAAGCGCGAGACCGTCTCCTCAAGCTCGATCATTGTGACAGTAATTCCCGCCTTGCCGAATGAGTCCCGGATCCGCTGGGCATAGCTGACGGATGCAGGATCGCTACCCAGGCGTACGACTGCCAGCCCTGGCAGGATGCCATGTCGAGCTGTCAATTCGGCGATTTCACTTTCACATTCACGCCTGATGCGCGCAGCCACCTCTTTTCCGCGCAAAATTAAGGGCAACCCCGATTCTTGAAGCGGTATTGCGTACCCGATTTGTTCTGCCTTTGATGCTGTTGGAGTGCTCATGATTGTCCTGATGGCCTTTCTTGCGTAAGTACGTGTAGGCGCTTAGCGGATTCTCTGACGTGGTCTACATTTCGCCGTTCCCGGCAGGCTGCTTGACCGGAGTTCCATCTGCTTCCAGATGTTCGGACGAGTTCAACAGAATGAGGTCATGCTTGTTTCCGTCGTGATCATGGGAGACGACGGTCACGCTCGTATTGCCCATGCGCGCCTGACGTGATTGCCAGGTTGCCACGAGGTCCCAGTCGTGCAGAGCGGCAAGTAGTGCTGTAAGGGCTGCACCATGCGACACAATGATGATTGCTTCGCCTGGATGTTCAGCCACTATCCTCGCGTACGTTCTATAGATGCGCTCTTGGACATCAGGTAGGCTTTCGCCCCCTGGTACAGTAAAGCTATTCAATTGCGCGTCCCACATATCTAGTTTGCCCGGAAAACGCGCTTCGATTTCCGCGCGGACGAGTCCTTGCCATTCGCCGCCATGGACTTCGCGAAGCCCTCGATACAGCTGAGGCACCAGTCTAACACGCCTCCCGATGATTTGCGCGGTTTGGACAGCTCTCTTGAGATCGCTCGAGAAGAGAGCGGCAAAATGCACAGGCTGTTCTGCGATCCAGTTGGCCAGCGCTTCCGCCTGCGCGACTCCTTTGCGGCTCAGCTCCACATCTAGATGTCCCTGGAAGCGATGTTCCGCGTTCCAACGAGTTTCACCGTGCCGCACCAGGTACACCAGCGTCTTTCTGTCGCTGACTGCCTTTACAATCTTCTGTTTGGATTCCTTGCGTGTCATTTGTTGGTTGTGCCCTGCTAATTAGCGTGCTCTCTGGTAGCTGCCCGCGACATCGAGCCTACTTTTGCCTACTTATGGCCTTCACATAATGGTTCGTGAGGTACACATATCTCCAACCTAGTTTCTCGTAGAGGGAGCGGGCTGCTGTGTTCGAGTTTTCAACGAAGAGCGTTACGCTTGACATGCCCCTCCCTGCGAGGTACTTGAGAGTTTGGCCAAGCAGTGCTCCCGCAATCCCACGCCCCCTGTACGGAGGCAAAACGCCAACTGTACCTATGTAGCCGATTTGCTCGCCACCGACGACGTCAACGCGCGCCCTGCTAGTGCCAACCTCACGGTGCGTTGCCTCATCAACCGCGAAGAAGTAGCCGTCGCGCCTCACTCCCGGCTCGCTCAGTTGCGCAATAATGCCCGCTGCGCTGGCTGCTTCTCCGAAAGTATTCAGTATCAGGTTGGCCCAGATGCCCGGATCGTGTTCCATGTCATTGAAGGCGCGCACATTTATGCCTTGCGGAAATTGCGGCTCCTGGGTCTCAGCGACTTGGTCGAACCGCATTTGCCAAAAACTATGCCCCGGTTGGAATCCGCGTTCCGTCAGCCACGAGCCGGCGCCGCCCGTCGATTCGCCCGGTAAAGTGTACACAGGTGTCGTGATCTGTGCGATTGGCGTTTGCTCTACACGCTGCATAACAAGCTCGTAAAGAGCGGTACCTATGCCTTGTCGCCTGAAGTCGGGGTGAACCGCGATCTCGAAATTGAGACGCGCAGTGCCTTCCTTGAAAATACCCACTTGCACAAACGCCACGAGTTCGCCGTCATCGCCGGGCAGAACCTGCACGTCATACTGGGGAGTTATATTGCGTCTCTGCCACCTGATGATGATATCGGCAGGGGCTGGACGGGCGGTTGGTGGGCACGCTCCTGCTGCCCACATGAGGCGGGCAAGCGGCGCCATGTCAGCCTGTGTGAACGGGCGCAGACGCGAAAACTGGGGTTGGATTGATTGGCTGGTTGTCTGCATTACGCGTATCAGTTCCCTATGCCGACCGCGGCGGGCTATTTAATTGTACCACGTTGAACCCTAGTGGGAAAGGAAATTGCTCACTGTATGCTCAGCCGGCCGTCTGTGCGGTCACTGGCGCGGGCAATACGAACGGCGAGCCCAAACAGGTCGCCGTGACGCATTTAGCCGATGAACTAGTATTCGCGCTGAATGACAAAGTCCGCGAGATCCAGCAGTGAGCGTCGCGCCGGTACATCGGGCATGCTTGCAATAGCTGATTTGGCCTCTTCGACGAAAGTGCGGGCCACCTGGGCCGCACGGCTTACGGCGTCAGAAGCGTTGATTCTGGCAAGGACGGCATTTACAGCAGCGTCACTGCGATCAAATCCCTCGATAACGCGTTCAACGTCGGCTTGTTCGGAAGGCGATGCTTTTTCCATGTACAAGAATGTGGGCAGCGTCATCGTGCCTTGTCTCAGATCGCCGCCGGTTGGTTTGCCAATCTGTTCGGCGGTCGAATGCACGTCTAGAATATCATCCACAACCTGAAACGCCATGCCGAGCTGCTTGGAGTAGAAGCGCAAACGTTCGATTTCATCTTCAGGCGCATCTGCTACAACTGCGCCAATCTCACCTGCGGCGGCAAATAGGACCGCCGTCTTCGAGTAGATCCTCTTATAGTACTGATCTATCGTTGCCGTCATGTGATGCGACGAGAACTTCTGCTCGATCTCACCCTCTGAGATAGTAACCAGAGACTCAGCAAAAATACGTGTGGCGCGCATCTTGCCGCCCATTGTGCTGAGCACGGCGGACTTCGCAAAAAGGAAGTCGCCGACCAGCACGGTTGTTCCCTCGTCCATCACGGAGTTGAGCGTTGGTAGCCCGCGCCGAATCAGGGAATTATCTATCGTGTCATCGTGCACGAGGGAGGCAGTATGGAGCAATTCGATTGCCGCGGCCATCGGCACCAACTTCTCTAGGTCGTAGTTGTGGAAGTTTGCGCAAAGAAAGAGAATTGCAGGTCGTAGCCGCTTACCGCCAGCGGCAATAATGGCCTCCACGCTACCTTTTACAATAGGGTAGTCTAGAGTGGCTATTCCCCGCAATGCGTCATTTATGCCGATTAAACCATCGGCTACAGGAGCGAAAATCTGTTGGAGGGTTAGGGATTTTTGTGACGCTGAAGGGCTGGTCATGGCATTAGGCTCAAGGAATTTTCCGGAAGGTGCCCTCATCTCGGGCACCTAATCGAGTATATCAAGCGACTGGCACATTGTCAAGCATTTCACAATGTCGCCGTAAAGCCAGTTTGGACGCGAGGTAGCCTGGGAGGGTATACTAAAAGCTATGCAAGTAAGTGGATATGTTGAGGAAGAAACACTCGGGCGGGTTGCGGCTACGACGGACACAACTTACGACTGGCGGGCTGAGCCTGTCGGCCTTTACCTGCATGTGCCATTCTGCGAGTCGAAATGCGTCTATTGCGATTTCAATTCCTACGCGCACATGGAAAGCAAGTTTGCTCCGTTTGTCAGCGCCATCTGCAAGGACATCGAGCGCGGCGCTAGCAATCTTTTGCATGATGAAGAGGATTGTGGGGGCGCCCGCATCGCTACGATCTTCTTCGGGGGTGGCACACCTAGCGTGCTACAGCCTGAGCAAATCTCACGCATTCTGAATGCAGTTCGCAACCGGTACAATGTGGCGCCGGATGCCGAGATTTCTATGGAAGCGAATCCCGGAACGATTACGCTGGCGAAGTTTGCCGGCTATCGAGAGGCTGGCGTTAACAGGCTAAGCATGGGCGTGCAGGTGCTGGATGATCCCATGTTGAAGAAACTGGGGCGGATACACAGTGCGGCGGGCGCATTGGAATCATACAGGCTGGCGCGCCGGGCCGGGTTCCAGAACATCAATCTTGACTTCATCTTTGGCCTACCCGGTCAGGCTGTCAAGCATCTTGACGCGATGCTGGATCGCCTGCTTGCCGTTTCGCCGCTGCCGGAACATCTATCTTGCTATTCGTTGATAGTCGAGGAAAACACTCCCCTCTATACGGGCGTTGCTCGCGGCCTTATTCAAGTGCCCGACGACGACGAAACAGCCGAAATGTATGAACTGGTCATGTCCCGACTGCCCGAAGCCGGCTACATGCAGTACGAAATATCCAACTGGACCCGCGATCTACCTTGCCTGCACAATCTCGTGTACTGGCACGACCAACGCTACATCGCTTACGGGCCCGGGGCCAGCGGTTACTGGGGAAACACGCGCTATAAGACCATGCTCGCTCCCGCAGACTACATCCAGCGCATCCGACACGATGAGTCGGTCGTCGCCGAACAGTACGTCGTATCGAAGAGCGAGGAGATGGGCGAATTCATGATGCTGGGTCTCCGCCTCAATAGCGGCATCAGCCGGTATGAGTTTCACAGACGGTTCGGTCACGAAATCGAGTCCGAATTTGGCAAACAGTTGCAGAAGATGTTTGGTTACGAGTTACTTGAGCAAGCAGGAGACTTCATACGGCTCACGCCTCGCGGGCGAATGTTGGGTAACGAGGTCTTCGCCGAGTTTATTTAGAGCGCAGTCGCAGTTGGTGGCAGTTAGGTCGCCAGCGGGCAGTGTTCGCAAAAGCCATCGTTGGGATAAGGCAGCACTTGCTCGCCGGCCGCTACCAGCGCACGACGAACCTGGCAAACGGGCAACCCCACAACGTTGTTGATACAACCTTCAACATGGCTTACCAGTTTACCGCCCTGCCCCTGAAGTGCGTATGCTCCCGCCTTGTCAAAGGGCTCACCGGTAGCGACATATCCCGCGATTTCATGATCATCATATGCGCGCATGAACACCTTAGAGATAACAGCTTCGTGGTGGAAGACCACGGGCTCCGCATTTGTTGCCCGCAGGACGACAAATGCGGTCACAACGTAGTGTGGGTCGCCCCGCAGCAGAGCGAGCATGCTGATGGCATCTTCTCCGTCCCTGGGTTTGCCGAGTGTCCGGCCGGGGCCGACGACCACTGTATCTGCACCGAGAATTGCCATGCCTGGTTCGATCCTGTCTCGGTAGATTAGGGCTACGTCATTCGCTTTACGCCACGCCCAGAGGCGCGGGTCCTCACTGCCTGAAACGGGGAAGGGCGGTGCAAGTTGCAGGGGAGCAATCTCGAAATCAGGCCACTTATCCGACCCTAGCTCCTCAATGTCGCTGGACAACGATTGAAACTCCGGTACGATCTGTTGGATCAATTCCACGCGACGCGGCGATCCGGATGCAAGAACAAGCATTGTCCGTTGCCTAGCGCCCCAGCCGTTTCAGGGCGTGCATTACCATATCCTCGGTCGTGTAGTCTTCGCCTCTGGGCAGATCTGACAGAGCAGCCTGGATCTCAGCAGGGCTATACCCGAGTCCAGTCAGGGCTTCAACGACCTCACTTGCGGCAGACGGCGTGGTCGAAATGCCGGCGGCCACGACAACATCGAGTTTGCCCTTTAGTTCGAGCACCAGACGCGAAGCTGTCTTGCGCCCGATACCTGGTATGCGGGTCAAAAGGTCCACGTTCCCAGCACTGATTGCGTTTTCCAGTGCCTCAACAGGCATGGTGCCAAGGACCGACAGGGCCACTTTGGGCCCAATACCGGACACCGTGAGCAGCGTCTCGAACATGACGATCCCGCTCTCGTCGGGAGTACCGTAGAGTGAGAGTTGGTCTTCTCGCACATACAGGTAGGTGTAGACTCGTCCCTTCTCACCGACTCTCCCTACCTGCCCGATAGCGGTACCAGGCATAAACACGCGGTAATAGACGCCGCTCACGTTCAGAATAATGTGGTCAACGCCGATGCTGGCGACGATCCCTTCAAGGCCCGCTATCATTCTAAGTGCTCCTAATCCTAACCCTGGATCTGAATGTCATCTCAATCTTGGCTCTCGTCTTAGCCCCCAGCCGTGGCGGCTATGCCGAATTGCGAGCCGATGTTCGTTTCCGCTTGATCGCGCCAGCATTGGCCTGGCTGGGCCGCGCTTGCCCGGCCTGTGCTCTCGATATCGTACCCTCTGCACCAGCACTCTCAGCTGCGACGCCCGTGACGTGGTCGTGCGACTCGTCCGAGAAGTGGGGAACATAACCCGCGTTTCGCAGATCCTTCATCAGCCGTTCCCAGGCGTCGTCCCTTGCCGATTCGCCAACTTCGGGTAGTGCAGCTACCGCCACTGTCGGCGATATTCGCCGCTCCAGAAACTTGCGGGTCTTGCGCGAAGCCATGAGTTCGTCCAGCACGGCAGGATCATCGACCTCGATTATAGTTAGCCGCCGAACGTGTGCGTGTTTGATCAAGCGCGCCCAGTCGCTGATCGACTGAGACACATTTTGAGGCAACCGTTTGCCCGTATTCTGATGAAGGAATCGAACGATTTCGTCAGGGCTCATGCCTGCTTCGACTGCGCGTAAAACGCTTTCCTTATTGATCGTGTACGCGCTGACCCTGTCGTGTCGCACGAGGTCGGCTACTCGCATCAGAGTCCACAACACCCGACTGTCGGGCTGGAGCACGAGTACCTCAAAGTTAGGCTGAACAAGAATCGCCGATTGAGCGTCCTGAGACGGACTCGGATCGGACATCGCAGACTCAGGAGCAAGCAACGATCGGGCAGATTCCGTGAGGCGAAAGGAGAGCAATCGTTTTTGCTTGTCACGCCCAAGATCAACCACACCTAGCCAGTGTAGCATTGTGCGTATCATGTCGCTGATTATGCGACCCTCAATTTCGTGCCATTGGCTGCGGAATCCTTGCAGTGCGCGCAGCCCGTACCGGCGCACCAGTTCGTCCTGTCCCCAGATTATGAATGGGTCAGTCAATTGAACCTGCTTTAGAAAGCCTTCCATCGAAATCCACTTCTCGGTTGGCAGTTCAAGCATCTGCTGCACAAGCCGCTTGCGCGCGCCCGTTAGGTCACTATTCCACCAGTAAATCGTTCCATAGGTTGCCGGTTCGCTCCATTTGCGGTCTTCGAGCCAGAGCCCGAAGAGCCTGCGCCGCTGGGCATCGAAGGACAGCTTGGCCCACTCCTCTGCACGTGGAGTTAAGGTTAGTGCCGGCTGCTCACCGGTGCGCTCGGCCAGCAGAGACATCGCCTGTGCCATATGGACGGTGGCATCCACATACTCGCTCGTAGCACCTATTTTGAGATCTTCGGGCTGGAGAAAACTCTCGTTTATCTTCTTGGCTAACCGCTTGGTGATGCGCGTATCCTGCAGCGTAAGCTGCAGTTCAACCTGGGAGGCCTCTGACAATACCGTCAGGAGATCCCAAGCCATCTCATAGGGAAAGCGACTTAGGGCGACATAAGGAGTTGGTGCATCGAGTTTCGGCTGCAAATAGGGCGCAAGTTTGATCGGCCCGCTTTGCCCCCCCTTCAGTAGATTATTCGGGATGAAAATTACTCGACGATCATTGTCAAGTGCATCCCAGACAAGCGCCCTTTGAAGCAGGTGGATTGATGCGCCCCTCAATTCGCGCTCGTTCCAGCCGAAGTGCTTCTTAATCTGGCTTGCTGTTGCCCGCCCCCCCTCGGCCTCCAGATAATTGTAGAAGTTCTGAGCCGCGGGGGACAGGCCGCCAAGAAGGAGCGTCCTTCCTTGACCGGTTCCCAGGAACTCGCTCATTATTCCTACGAGTTCCGACTTATAGTACTTACTCGCGTCGGGTAATTTCCAGACCGTAGCTATGCGCTGCACCACCTCTTGTTCGAGCCCGCCAAGAAGTGCCGGAAACGGCTCGTCCAATGGCGCGGGACGCTTGCTCTCTTCGATAATATCTCGAAGCACCTTGGCTGCTTCCGCCGCGATAGACACCACCTTGCGCAAGATTGCCTCAGCATTGTTTCGCGCTGCCCAGGCATAGAGGTTATCGCCCGATGACACCACTCTGCTGCCTCGAACCATAACTTCGTCCACGTCGACCAGGCCCACGACTCGAAGTCGTTCCAATAAGGCTGCCGTTTCTTCAGGCGTCCGATCTATAAGTCCCGGTACGTCGTCGACAATAGCAAGCATGTTGCGCTGGTTGATGAGCCAGGCCAGGAACGCGCGGTCCTCAGCTTCGAGGTTCTCCCACACGCCGCGCACCGCCGATGGATCCACGAGCGTATGGTAGGCAGCTATAGCCAGATCGTTTTGCGAGGGTACTGCGTCGCGAGTAAGTGTTCCCCACATAGCCGCAATTACGCGCAATTCGTCGAGTGGCCTGCTCATGAGCCGCCCCAATAGATTCTTCAAGATTGGTTACTCCTGAAAGAGGGAATTTTCACTACAATATATGACTATACCAGCAGGCGGCGAAGATGTCAAACCAGTAGACGACTGATTCTACGGTTCGCATCGACCAAAATGCAACTCCTTAGCTGGAGCATGGGTGACCCTCAGAAAGGCTAAAATATATGCTTTGTTAACGCCAACTTGCTTGTCGTCACCCACATATAGATGTAAACTGAGTACTGCGTTGTCGCTCTAGAGCGTTTGTTGATTTGCCAGTTTCGGGAGTGCACGATGAACGGTTTCTCCGCTCTTACTTTATTGCCCTTGTCAGTTGCTATTGTTGGCGCTGTCTTTTCCGGAGTCTTGCTGAACAGATACGTAAACGGGAAGCGCCGACCTCACGAGTTGGTGTGGGGAATAGCCTTCTTGATGTTTGCGATAGCCGCGGGCAGCCAGGTATACGCCGATGCAATGGGCGCATGGACTCCACTTTCCGCACGCATCTTTTACTTGTTTGGCGCCATTCTAAACGTGGGCTATCTCGGCCTAGGTACGACGTATCTGCTCTTCTCAAGGCGAGTGGCCCGATTGTCCCTTGGAATCACCTTGCTGCTAACTGCCTATGCGATCTATTCGACATTCACTGTTCCACTGAATCTGAGTGCGCTCGCAAACACTCAGGAAGTCGATTGGAAGTTACTTTTTAGCGTCGATGTTATGCCGCGTATACTCGCAGGGGTATTTAGCGGTGTGGGGTCCATTATAGTGATTGCTGGGGCACTCTGGTCTGCCTATATCTTTTGGCGCAAGCGCATCATGAAAGAAAGGATGATTGGACTTATCCTCCTCGCCGTCGGAACTTTCACGGTCGCGTTTGGCGGCACACTTAAAGGCCTTCTTCACAATGACGACTACCTTTATCCGACGATGGCCGTAGGTGTCGTTATCATGTTTTTCGGCTATTTGCAGACGATCCGAGTTTCGGTTGCCAAGGTGAAAGTTCCCGAGCCCGTCACGAACAACGCGTAGCATAGCATATGCATGGACAACATCGTAGTTTGCTCGGTCCTATTCTGTGTCGCCCGGTGACCTTTAGCCCGTGATAATTGACTTTCACACCCACATATTCCCCGACGAGGTGCGACAGGCGCGCTCTGAATTCCAGGATAGAGACGCCTGGTTCGGGACTTTATATGAGAACCCCCGGAACAAGTTGGCATCAGCCGAAGATATCGTGGCTTCGATGGAGGCGGCCGGCGTAGATCGTACGGTGGTTTTTGGCTTTCCATGGCGTGATGCCAAGCTCTGTGCCTGGCACAACGACTATCTGATCGAATGCGTTCGTCGATATCCTGATAAACTGATTGGTTTCGCCTGCGTGCAGCCGCTCGACGCAGGGGATGCACAGGAACTGGCGCGATGTCTTGACGCGGGGCTGATGGGATTGGGCGAACTGGGGCCGGACGGTCAGCGTTTTGATATTGAGGACCGCCGCGTCCTTGAAGCCTCTGCTGAGGTGCTACAGCACTATGATAGGCCTTTGCTGACGCACGCAAGTGAGCCGATGGGGCATTCATACGCGGGTAAGGGTCAAACGTTCCCGTGGAAGCTTCTCAAACTCGCACAGAACTTTCCTCACCTCAAGCTGGTCTTCGCCCACTGGGGTGGAGGTCTGCCCTTCTACGATTTGATGCCCGAAGTGGGCGAGCATCTCAGAAACGTTTACTATGACACAGCCGCCACCAGTTATCTTTATCGCTTCGATATATTCCCACTAGCTGCGCGCATCCTCGGCGCGGACCGCATCCTCTGGGGCACCGACTATCCTCTACTGTCGCAGGCCAAAATGCTATCAAGGATTCGGGACAGCGGCCTCGACGACGTGCAACTGAACGCGGTATTGGGTGGTAACGCCGCCCTCCTCCTGCGCCTCTAAATCATGGCGGCTCTGCTATTCTCACCAGCCGAAACGTAATAACGAAAGCCCCAGCTCGGTTACAGGGGCTTTCGTCTAGGCTATCCAATAGTCATATTTACTGGTCGAGGCTTACCTCGAGCACACTCTTTTCATCCAGCAATGGGTCGGGCTTGAACTTGAGCACAAGGCCTGTAGCACCCTGGGGCACTTCGTAGCCAACTTCGCCCGTTATCTTTTCGCCCTTCTTGAGATTCTGCCCCTTCATTGTATCCTGGAAAACCGTGTCAAGTAGGGGATTGGCCTTCGCGCCAGGCGCCCATTGCATGGACTTGCCAGAGGCGTCGGTTAGCTCTAGCATGAGCAGGCTACTAACTGCCTCACCATTCGCGTCAGTTCCGTTCGTATTCTCGATTGTTACGTTGACGATCGCGAACTCATTTCCAGCCGTTGGGTTGAGATTGCCGGTTGCTTCCCGGCGCAAACTATTCACGGTAAAGGTGGCCCACTTGATGTTTGTGGGCTGACCAACCCGTCCCGTAACCGGCGCGACCGTGTCCGAACCAACTGTAGCATCCGCCGCAGGAGTTAGCGAGACATCGGGAGTGCTGACTTCGGTTGGCGACGTGTCCCTAAGGGGCTCAACAGTGGGTGTCGCAGCGCCCGCGCCTGCCTCGGCCTTCATCTCCTCAGTAACGGGTACCGTGATTGAGGGATCGTTTTGCCTGGTGAATAAGGCCTGCAGATCGACCTCAAGCTTGGGGATAGGCGTAGCCGACACGCCGCCGGGGGTGGGTGTACCGCCGAACGCCGAGAAGGCACGTGCCATCAACTCGAAGATGGCCCCCAAATCCAGGTTGTACTCGATACCGTAAAGTACCTTCTTGCTGGGGTCGATGTACAAGCCACCGCCGCCCAGGTTCAAGTCGCTGACGTCAAGTCCGCTTGTGTTCTGTCCTTGCAGTAAGTCGGCCATGTCCAGACTAAATGTAAAATGCTTGGTTGTTACTCCCTGTACGGGGACGTCACCTGCATACTGGAACTTCTTGATGCTCGTAGTCAGGTCGCCCAGGCTTCCCAGGGGATTGCCGCCGCTTACCATGCTCTCAGGACTGAATGACGCAAGCGGATCGCTCGACGTGTCGGCGGGCGCTTGCTTCACGTAATTGCCGCTGGCGTCCTTCTTGAAAACTGTGGTTCCTATGACAATTTCCTCGAAGTTCTGACCACCCATCGTACCCGTAATGTGCACCATGTTGGGGGCTTGATAGTCACCTTCCGCCTGGACAGGCTGGGTGATGTACGTGGACGGTTTGATCTGGATCTGGAAATGGTAAGTCTTCAGGCCCTGCGCTGAAGTCGTTGCGTCCTTGATAAGCTGAACTTCGTCGTCACTCGCGTTTCGTGAGCCGGCTGCTGTGGTAGACGTGGCCACAGCGGACAAGGCGCTAGTCGCGGTCGGGACAGCAGCCGCAGCCTTCGTAGCTGTCGGCAATGTCTCCGCGGCCGTGGTAGCCGTCGCGGGTGGAGCAACAGTAGCGGTTGGCGGTACAGGCGTTGCTGTGGGGCTATCCCCGCAGGCCGCCAGGCCCATTACCGTCAACATCAACAGAACGAACATCGCCGAAAGAGATTTGAAACCTTTCACTATTTCCTCCTTGAGAAGTCTAGAGACGCTGTGCCTGCAGTGCCTGATTCGAACAGCGGTCCGATAATTATACCTGAATGTGCAACAGCCCGCAGCAATTCATGTGAGTCGCAATTCCTTTTATCTAGGCGGTATCGCCCTCGTGCAGCAGCTCAAGCAGGAGGGGATGCAGGTTCACCCCGGCCGCTACTGCACTGCCCTTGCCGGAACGGCGGGGTGCCCCCTGCCAGTCCGTGACTAACCCCCCTGATTCTTGGACGAGAAGCAATGCCGCGGCAATGTCCCAGGGCTGCAGACTCAGGTGGTAGTAAGCATCAAGCCTGCCTGCAGCGACGTAAGTCAAAGATAGCGCCGCTGAGCCGAGGTGGCGTACTTTGCCGACGCGAGGCTGAACCCGCGCAACGAGTTCTACCATCTGCGCCGAGATCTGAGCATCGTGCCCGATGTCATAGGCAACGATTGCCATCTCCAGGCCCGTTTTGGTCGAGCATCGTATAGGGTAACCGTTCAATGTTGCACCGCCTCCCTGTGTGGCCGTGAAGAGCTCTTCGTGGAGCGGATCGTAGATGGCACATGCAAGGATTGCACCTTCTGCAGAAGCGACCGCCACCGATACGCACCAGAAGGGTATCTGGTTTGCATAATTGTGGGTACCATCGATCGGGTCGACCATCCAGACCGGAGTGTGATCGCCTGCCGTTCCACTTGATTGGCCGCTCTCCTCAGCGAGATAGGCGTGCTGCGGGAAATGTCCTTGCAAAACGGACAGCGCGGCCTTTTCAGCCGCATTGTCGTACTGTGTGACAATGTCTGTACCGCCCTTGGAGCGAATTTCCAATGGACCCCTGAAGCCGAGTAAGGCCACAGCACCAGCGGCCTTTGCAGCCTCACAGGCGGCCTCCTGCAGGATTCTTAGCGGTGGGTACTGCTGCACTGTCGTCAAGTCTGACTCCATGTCTACCTGCTTGGACTTGAAGTGGGCGCCGGCGCTGCCGCTGTGGAGCTCGGGCTTATCTGGACTGGCACAACCGCAGTCGGCAAATCGCCGGGCACGGGGGTATCGTTTATTCCTGGCAGGCGAATATCTGAGGGTAGTCCGCTGGTGCAAGACGGGTTATTCGAAACCAGGAAGGTTGCCATGATCTGGACGTTATAGTTCTGGCGTGTTGAGCATATCCAGTTGATGAAAGCATCGGTCTTGGTCTCTGACGTACCAGTGGCAGGCATATGCTGGTTGGCAACTACGGTATAAACGATGTTCTCAATGATAGTCCGCCTGTACGTCGCCTCGCTGACCTGCAGTCGACAAAGCAAATCGTTGAAAGACTCCGCGCCTTTCCGATCGCTAGCATAGGCCTGGTCAACGAGAGTTTTCTGCTGGTCCTCGGTCGGGTATAGACCTTCTTTCTTGGCCTGTTGCTGGATGACTTCCATGTTGATCAATTTGTCGAGAGAGTCGAATTTGAGAGCATCGAGGGCTCGCGTACCTGTGATGGTACTGGAATCGAAGAAGGAGGCAAACAGCGGATCACTCAAGACATTTCGTTTGTCTGTGCTTTCGCGAACGTCCCAGTCGCGTTGGTATATCGGGACATTGTCAACGGTCGCCACCGTTGCGCCGGTTGGTATATCGGCCGGCACGCAACTGCCCTTGTTTTGGAGATAGGAAACGCCGACGGCTATCCCGAACCCGAGCACCGCGATCAAAATGATGTAGGGCAGGTACGATACCCAGCTTCGACTTGGGCGGGCTGCGCCACCAATTGCATAAGAGCCAGCGCGGCGCGATTGCGACGCAGACACGGAAGCTCTCGTTTGTGCGCGTGTTTGGGATGTTCGCTGCTGTTGCTTACGCGCAGGCGGTGCATTCCGAGACCGCTCCTCTCGTGAAGCAGCATCCTTGACCTTGGCGGCCACGCGCTTGGTTGCCCCCGCAGGCGGGGGGGCCGTTTTCTGCTCCACAAGGCTACCGTCAAGTTGAGCGCGCCGGTCAGGGTCGACCAGCGTATCGCGCGCTCCGTTGAGGGCATTAAGCAACTCCACAGCCCTCGGGTCGCCCGCCTGCGCCGGAGCTTCGTATTCATCGAAGAGTGCATCGTATGCATCCTCAATCTCGTCGAGGGTAGCGCTTGCGGGTATTTGCAGGATTTCGTACGGATTCATGTTCATTGGTGAATCGTGTTGACTACTTGCGTTTTTTGGGCGCGACGGCAACCTTGTTAGCTTTACTTATTTGTCGGCTCTTCAAGTGATAGTACGGCCATGAAAGCCTCCTGGGGGATCTCTACGCTTCCCACCATCTTCATGCGAGCCTTGCCTTCCTTTTGCTTTTCAAGCAGTTTGCGCTTGCGGCTGATATCGCCACCATAGCACTTTGCGATGACGTTCTTGCGGATCGCGGCGATCGTCTCACGGGCGATTACTTTGCTGCCGACGGCAGCCTGTATGGGCACTTCGAACATCTGTCGGGGTATCAGTTTGCGTAGTCGATCGACAAGTTGCCTGCCCTGGTACGCGGCCTTATCCCGGTGAGTGATGATGCTGAGCGCGTCAACGGGAGCCGCGTTCACGAGTATATCTAACTTCACCAAGTCAGCTGCCCTGTACTCGGCCAGGTGATAGTCCAGCGAGGCATAGCCCTGGGTGCGCGACTTCAACTGGTCGTAGAAGTCCACGATCAGTTCGCCCAGCGGTATCTCGTACTCCAACACAACGCGCTCATCATCCAGATAGTCCATCTTCTTGTACGCGCCGCGGCGGCTTGTTACCAGTTCCATTATCGAGCCGATATAGCGGGCCGGACTTACGACGCTTATTGCCATCCAAGGCTCCTCGATAGTCCTTATGTTGCCGGGCGGTGGCATATCGGCCGGGTTATCGACGATAACGGTGCTACCGTCAGTTCGCGTGACACTATACTCAACATTCGGCGCCGTCATCAGCAAGGTGAGATTGTATTCGCGCTCAAGGCGCTCGCGGATAATCTCCATGTGCAGAAGGCCTAGGAAACCACACCTAAAGCCGAAGCCCAGCGCGACACTTGTTTCAGGCTCGTACACGAGTGAAGCGTCGTTCAAGTGGAGCCTATCCAATGCCTGGCGCAAATCTCCGTACTCATCACTTTCGACCGGAAAGATGCCCGCGAAGACCATCGGCTTGACGGGACGGTATCCCGGCAATGGATCGGTGCTTGGCCTGCGGAGTGAGGTAATGGTATCACCCACCTGGCAGTCTCTCACTATCTTCAGGCCGGTGGCGATATACCCTACTTCGCCCGTCTTAAGTGTGCTGATCGGCGTCAGATTGGGGGCAAAGATACCGAGCTCTTGCGCCTCTGTGCTTGCGACGGTAGACATGACCAGCAACGGTTCGCCCTGTTTCACCTCTCCATCGACGATGCGGACGTAGGCTATGACACCCTTATACGCATCATAATGGCTGTCGAAGACCAACGCCCGCAATGGCTTGTCAGGATCACCCGCCGGCGGAGGCACTCGCTTTACGACCGCTTCCAGAATGTCAACAACCCCTGTACCTTCTTTGGCAGATGCGAAAATTACTTCTTCAGCGGGAAGACCGATCACCTTTTCGATCTCGTCTGCCACCATGTCGGGCTGGGCCGATGGCAAGTCAATCTTGTTCACCACGGGCACAATTTCAAGATTGCCTTCGAGCGCGAGGTACGTGTTAGCCAGCGTCTGCGCTTCGATACCCTGCGTTGCGTCAACGATCAGCAGAGCACCTTCGCAAGCGGCCAACGATCTGCTGACCTCGTAAGTGAAGTCGACGTGGCCCGGGGTGTCGATAAGGTTCAGTTCGTATGTTTGACCGTCCAGCGCAAGATACTTCATCCTCACGGCGCGTGCCTTTATTGTAATGCCCTTCTCGCGCTCCAGTGGCATTGAGTCAAGAACCTGCGCGACCATGTCACGCTTGGACACTGTGCCCGTGATCTCAAGCAGCCGATCGGCAAGAGTTGACTTGCCGTGATCTATGTGAGCGATTATGCAAAAATTGCGTATGGAGTCTTGGGGCATCGGATCCGGTTGCTGTGCAGAGGAAGATTGACATTGCGATTTTTGTCAAAAAGAATGCGCTCATCGGAGCGCAGTAACATCGTGACCATCTTGTGCCAGTATAGGAATTGTCCTACCCATTTGTCAAGAAAAACACCGTTTTCGTGCCATAAGATTGCACATTGAACACGATCATCTAGAGTGTAAAGCCGTGGAAAAGTGGACGCCGTGCACCGGGCATATGTAGCGCAAGTATGGACTTTATGCAGCCTGCCTCCCGTTACGACATCTGTTTTAGTAGCAGATAGCTATTGGGGCTTCAGTGCGGTATCGGTGTAGGTATTGCCGAAGTTCCATAGCATCCATCCTGCCCCACCATTTTGTTCGGCAGCATCAATCTCACCACGCACCTTGACTGCATCATATGGGACGTTTTGAACGGTGAAGTCTTGCAACCAGGGTCGTACTTTTGCCCCTGAGTTTGCCAGCCGGCCGGTTGCATGCTTCATTGTGTAGGCAACAATCTCGGCAGGATGCTCGATCGGATGTGCGTAGTCAGCAAAGCCGTCGGGATAGTCCGATGGATAGAGGTAGGGGCAGATATAGTCGGTATGTGCGACCAGCACTTCAAAGTTCTGCCCTATCCCCATATCATCGCTGACGAACGGAGTAAAAGCCAGGATGTCAGTGGAGACGTACGTGCCCTGCGGGGAAAGCTCGGTATATGCGCGTTCCAGGAAGCCACCTATCGCGTCCACACGCTTTTTGCCAACGGCATCGGAACCGTAGTTGATATCCTCAAGGTCGCCTGCAGATGGGAAGTAAGCAAAGTCAAACTGCACCTCATCGAAGCCCTTTTGTGCAACTTCCTTGGCTATGCTGATGTTATAGTCCCAAACAGATGTATTATAGGGGTTAGCCCAGCGCGTGCCGTTGCTTGATTGCCAAGCCTGACCTGGTGCTTTGATGCTTTGCAGTGCCCATTCGGGCTTGGCGCTGGTAAGCGCCTGGTCCCAGAACACCGGCAAGCGCGCAATCGTATATATGCCCTTCGCCTTAAGTTCTGCTAGCAGGCTATCGAGATTCGAAATAATCGGGTCGGAGGTATTCAGTTGTTGAACAAGTGGAAGTTGGCTCGCGTACAAGACCTGACCGCTGTTGTCCGCCTTCACGTCAATAACGACACTGTTCAACTCGGTGCTGTCGACCAGATCCAGAAGTGCCTGGAGTTTGCCCGGCGTTGCTATCGTGTCGGAGTTGATATAGATTGCCTTTGCGACGAAAGGTGTCAGCGTGACATTTTGGGTCACGACTTGGCCAACGTCAACGCTACTTGCACGATAGCCTGGCGCCTTTACCACCAATTTGCGGCTGCCAGTTATATTGTTGAGTTGGTACGCGCCGTCTGAACCCGATAGAATTCGTGTTCCGTTCACAATTATGCTTGCACCGGGAACGGGAGCACCGTCCGGGGTCACTATTTTCCCCCTCAACACATTGGGAACCATCTTGACATCGAGAGTTGTATTGCCCTCGGCTGTTATGGTTTGCGAAGAATAGCCATCGGCAGAAATGGTGACAATCGGCTGATCCGGAACGCGCTCGAAGTTGAATTCACCCTTTGCTCCGGTTGCGACGGTCATGGCTAACGAAGGAGCTATCGGAAGCACACCCGAAGGTGGAACCCCTCCTACGACAACTATGGGGGCACCCGCGATCGGATTACCAGAAAAGGCATTAGTTACGGTGCCTGAAAGGCTCTTGAACGCGAAGACGTGAAAGTAGAAGAGGCCCGCAGCAGCCAACAACGCGACGAGCAGATAAGGCAGCGGGGAGGGAACTTTACGAACTTTATTGCGGTTCGAAAAGTTTGTGTACGAACTATAGGTTGATCGCCTGCGACGACTCATAAGTGTGACTCAAACGCCTGGTACTGTGCAGGTTCCTGGCGTGTAACGTACTGCTGATCGTGTTGGGCGCGTAAGACTCGGACGCTAAAGTTCCGACACTGGCTCGGTGACTGTAGCTTGCTGTATGGTGCCCGGTAAGCGACAGTCACTAGGTCCAGGTACTATTTAGTAAATGCACTGCGCGGTTGGAAGTCGATAAAGGGATCCCACATGAGCCAACCCCAAGAGTTTGTTTCTTGTGCAGCCTGTATCTGCTCAGCAACCTTGGTAGTTCCGGGGCTTGTATAATCGGCATCAGGCCAGTCGAAATCCTCCAGCCATGGGCGATATTTTGTCTTTTTGCCCGCGAAGAGTGCCTCGGCGTACTCGCCCGACTTATGCACCAGCTTATAAGCACATTGCGAAGGGTGGGCGCACCCCTGCTCACCCGCGCTGAAGTGCGATGGATATATCATTGGCGAGATATAATCCGTGTCATCAATCAGCGCCGGAATAACCTGACCTATGACGCCAAGCAACGGCACGCCGTCCTGATCAGGCCATAGGCTATACCCGAACACGTCTATCGACATAAATGAGTCCGTCGGCTCGACGACACTATGTACCTTGCTGAGGAAACCCTTCAACTGTGCGACCTTGCCTGTATCCGTGATTGCGCCTGCGGCAAAGACCATGTCGCCGGTTTCGCTGGGGGCTGGGTCTGATGGGAAACGTATATAGTCGTACTGTACCTCATCGAAGCCCAGGGTCAACACTTCTTTGGTCATATCTACCATGTGCTGCTGCACGGCTGGGTTAGAAGGATCGAGCCACTCTTGCTGCGCAGCATAGCCGCCCTTCCACTGCTTGCCTGTTGTGCTGCTCTTTACAGCCCAGTCGGGGCGGGCCTCTGCCATTGACTTTTGCTGGAAAGTTACCACGCGCGCTATCACATAGAGACCCTGGTCCTTGAGCTTCTTCACGAGCGCCGGCATGTCAGTTAGGAACTCGTCTGTGTTCTTTGCGTCGATCGCTTCTTTGTTCTTTACATCGAAGACCCACTGCGAAGCGTCATTCTGAACATTCAATACTACGGCGTTGATGCGGCTATTCTTGACCCAGGCGAGCGTGCTGTCTAGGAGTTCAGAAGATGAAGCCCAATTGGCAGTCATGTAGATAGCATTAACTTTGAACTGATCGAGAGCAATGTCTTTTTGTGGGCTGTCCCCTGCCAGTTTGGTCAGTTTATAGCCAGGCATTTTGAAGGTGAGCGTCGCACCTGCGGGTACGTCCTTGAAGAAATAGCTACCGTCATCATTGGTGTACACGGCAACGAAACCATCTCCCTTAGGTGGGATTGGCTTCGGCGTAGGTGTCAGCGTTGGTGGCACGGGCGTGTTGGTCGAGGCAGGCGTATTGGTGGGCCCAGGGGTGTTATTCGGCGCGCCCTGAGTGACCGTAGATGTAGACACAAGCGTTGTGCTTGGAGGATCCGTCTGGTAAAGAGATTCCTCCAGTGGGGCCGCAAGCACAGTTGTGTAATTCAGAGTATTCGTTGTCGGCACTGTCGAAGTAAGCGCCTGTGTGGGGGTCGGTGCAGTGGACATGGGAGCTTGAGTAGGCGTGACGGCCGTGGTTGTCGTTACAGCAGCGGGGACAGGCAAATCGAGCCGCACCAGCACGTTCGCCAGGGGAAGGCCCGTTTGCTTGTCGGTGACTCGCCCGCTAATTGTGTTGGGGCGCAGCTTCACATCCAGGTGAGTGACTATGCCGGTCTCGGCCTCGTATTCCGCGTAGCCTTCAGCATTTGCCTTAAGTTTGGAGTTCAGTGGTAGGTTATCATAATAGAACATGCCATCGGTTGCTGTCTGGGTCAATACCCCAGCGGCAATCACATCGACGCCGCTTACCGGCTTTCCAGTGTAAGCGTCCGTCACACTGCCTGACATCGGGCGTGGAGTTGGCGTGGGCGAAGGCGTCGCAGTCGGCGGTACCGGAGTTGCGGTTGGGCCACTGGGTGTGGGCGTACCGTCTCCGTCGCAGGCTGCCAGCGCTATTCCAAGAGCCATGAATGAAAGGATCACTATCAGAGGGCGGACTGCTAATCGCAGTTTAAGAAGCATATCGTACAGACCCAAATCTACCTCCAAATATATGTGCAATGGGACTTACATGTTCTGCGTGGGCACACAAGCGCGTTCACCAGGTCGCTCAATTCGCAATTCCAATCATTGTATCACTAAGAGGCGCCGTGACGCAAAGTTGGAAAGTGAAGCAAGGGTAAAGTATAATTTATGGATCGCTATTTGTCCCCGCTAGAAACCCCATCTGATATGAATAGGAGCCTCCCGTGACACGCTACAAGGATGATCGCGACGCCAATTCCGGAAGTAGTTCCCAGTCTGCAACTAACGCCGGAAAAGCACATTCCGGCAAGTTGGTCCTGGTGGACGGCCACGCCCTCATCTACCGGGCATATCATGCTCTCCCGCCCGATTTGAGAACGTCAAGCGGTGAGCCAACAAACGCCGTGTTCGGCTTCACGCAGATGCTTCTGGATACTATTCGCAACCAGGCTCCTGAATATGTAGTTATGACCTTCGACAAAGGTCGAACGTTCCGCCACGACGCTTCTTCGGAATACAAGGCCAACCGGGCGTCAATGCCTGATGATCTGCGCCAGCAGATTGGCCGCGTTCGAGAACTCGTGGAAGCGCTCGATATTCCCATTGCCGAACTTGATAACTTTGAAGCGGATGATGTAATTGGCACCTTGTCGAAGCAAGCGGACGCGATGGGCCTTGAGACCTATATACTAACCGCCGATACCGACCAACATCAACTTGTGTCGGAACACGTCAGGATGATTGCGCCCGGCGGGTACGCCCAACGGTTCTCTGAAGCCAAGATCTACGACCTTAAGGCGGTCGAGGAAAGGTATGGCTTCGGACCTGAGCTCGTGCCTGACTACAAAGCTCTGGTTGGCGACACGACCGATAACATTCCGAATGTGCCCGGCATAGGCAAAGTAACTGCCACCTCCCTGCTACAAAAGTATGGAAGTCTTGAAGGCATACTGGAACACCTTGAGGAGCTAAAGCCCAAGCAAGCTGAGACACTGCGTGCTCACGCGGAACAAGCACGACATAGCAAGGTACTGGCAACGATCGTTAGGGACGCCGACGTTCAACTTGACCTTGACGCAAGCCGCATGCATACCTTCGATCGTCAGAAGGTCGTCCGTCTTCTTCAGGAGCTGGAATTTCGAAGCCTGCTGGCCAAGGTGGATCAGGTTGAGGCTATGCTCGCCGCACGAGAGGGAAGCGCCTCCACGCCGTCGACTGCGCCTGCTACAAGTACGTCTGGAGCGCAGCCCGCTGTTACAGCAACTAAACAGGGGCCGCGTCAGCTGGACATGTTCGGCCAGACGGATGCTGCGGCTGATAATCAACCCCCGGAGACCGAGGCGCCTATCACGTTGGAACCGATCAGCGATGCAGCTCTGGAGCAAGCCGGAGTTCCGCCTTATGTTTACCTGGTTCGGACGCGCGTCGACTTAGACCGGCTGGCGGCAAGACTAAAGGCCACAGGCAGATTCACGGTCGATGTAGAAAGCACATCCTCCGACGACATGGACGCTGAGCTCGTGGGTATTTCGATAACTACCGCAACCCAGGGGGGGAACCCTCAGGAAGCGTTCTACATTCCGGTGGGCCACACGACATTGCCGACCGAAAAATCGGAGGACGAAACCGGATTGCCGGGTCTGCGCCCCCTCGCGCCTGATCAGCCCGACCTGGATCTGGTGCGGAGCATAATGGGTCCGGTATTCGCCGATGCTCGAGTCGTAAAGGATGCGCACAATGCCAAATATGACACCAAGGTTCTGCGGCGGGCCGGTATGCCTGTGTCCGCACTGGGCTATGACACTATGCTCGCGGCATATCTCGCCGGCGAAACTAGCATTGGGCTAAAGGACTTAGGGTTCACAAAGCTCGGCGTTCAGATGACCCCGATCACTGACCTGATCGGCAAAGGCCGGAGCCAGGTGACGATGGACGAAGTTCCAATGGAGCGCGCGGCCCAGTACGCAGCGGCTGACGTGGCAGTCACTGAGAGGCTTCGGCACTACTACGCCCCTCTCCTCCAGAGAGAGCAACTTGAGTCTCTTCTTCTTGATGTGGAAATGCCGCTGGTGACCGTGCTCGCCGACATGGAGCTTGCAGGGGTAGCCATCGACGTGCCATGGCTCCAGAGTCTTTCGACCAGCATGCACGTTAAGTTACAGGAACTCGAGCGCCAGATTCATGACGAAGCTAAGCACCCGTTCAATATCGGGTCGACCCAGCAGCTGGGGCGGGTCTTGTTCGAGGAGCTGCAATTACCGGGGCGGAAGCGAACTCAGACGGGCTACTCGACAGACCGAGAGGTGCTCGACCAACTGCGCGGCCTTCACCCGATTATCGACTTGATTGTCGAATACAGACAGCTAATCAAGCTGAAGAACACCTATATCGATGCCCTGCCACTGCTGGTGAGGCGAGACACAGGGCGCGTGCATACAAACTTCAATCAGGCGGTCGCCGCCACGGGCAGGCTGTCATCCAGCAATCCCAATCTGCAAAACATACCGATCCGCACGGAGATTGGGCGCGACGTGCGCAAGGCGTTCATCGCCGACAACTCCAGCCCGCATCGACTCTTCGATGAAGAAAGCTTCCTGATGGCGGCAGACTATTCGCAGATAGAGCTGCGATTGCTGGCACACATGGCGCAAGAGCCGAGGCTAATGGAGGCGTTTGAGCAAGGCCTAGATATTCATGCTGCCACTGCGGCCGAGGTCATGGGTATTCCACTGGAACAGGTTGACCCCGACTCTCGAAGGTTGGCCAAGACGATTAACTTTGGTGTCTTATATGGCATGGGCAGTTACGGCTTGGCTCGTGACACCGGCCTCTCCCCGGCTGAGGCCTCTAAGTTCATTGAGCTCTACTGGTCGCGTTACCCGATGGTACGTGCTCTCATGGACCGCACTCTTGAGGAGGGGCGTGAAAAAGGATACGTGAGCACACTGCTTGGACGCCGGCGATACTCGCCCGAACTAAGGTCCCGCAATGGCGGCATCCGCCAGCAGGCGGAGCGCATGGCTATCAATGCTCCGGTTCAGGGAACAGCTGCCGACATCATAAAGATAGCCATGAACAGGCTCCACGACGAGATGAAAGCGCGCGGAATGAAGAGCCGGATGCTCTTACAGGTGCACGATGAGCTTATGTTTGAGGTTCCGGCCTCGGAGCTCAAAGACCTGCAGGTTCTAGTGTGTGAAACCATGGAAGGAGCAATGACACTGAGCGTGCCCCTGAAAGTGGAAGTAAAGTATGGTATGAACTGGGGTGACATGCAGGGCATGTAGCCAGGAGTGGAGGCCCAGACTACGGGTCAATCAACTTACCGCGACAGGTGGCGTAATGGGCGACGTGAATGGGGAAGACAGTGCGCAAACCGACAACAAGGCGAAACTCAAGCTGCGGGGCACGCCGAGCCCTGTTAGCGTAAAGGCACGCCACATGGGACGTGAAGTGCGCGATCGCATGCCAGCTCTTACGGGCCTTACCCACCTGCCGGATTCTATCAAACGCGCCATCCGTAACCCACAGGCCGAGCTTCGCAACCGCGAAGGGCTGTCGCCGGAAGCCGCACTCCACGCTACCCATAACTTCAGGAGTGGTGTACTCAACGGCGTGATGTTCACAATGGTGGACGGGTTGATAGCACCCTCGCTTGTGCTTGCCCTGTTCGTCAAGCATCTCGGTGGCGACAACGTCCTGGTAGGCCTCTTGCCATCCCTGGTCACAGGTGGGTGGTTCTTGCCCCAGATTCTCGTGGCAGGAAGAGTGCAGGGCAGAACGCACATGATGGACTGGTATCTGCGGTCCGGCATAGTTCGCATTGCGATTCTTGCACTGCTGACGCTGGTGACGATACTTCTTGCCAATTCGCCATTTATGCTTCTCGCAGTATTCTTCATCTGCTATGCCATCTATTCGTTTGCGGCGGGCGTGTCAGGGATCCCATGGATCGAAATGGTTGGCAAGACCATAGCTCCGCGCAGGCGCGGCAGCTTCTTTGGCCTCCGTAACTTCTGGGGCGGGCTTCTTGCGCTACTTGTCGCGGCCCCGGTCGGCTTGATAGTGTCCGAGCAATTCCTCGGACTAACTTTTCCGTATAACTTCGCGCTCTTGTTCGGAACGACGACTATCGTGGTGGCGTTGGGGGTCTATTTCTGGGTAGCGGTGAAGGAGCCTGCTGCAATCGAGTTAGCGCCATCAATAAGCATCCGGAAGTTGTTGCGACGTGGCATGGAAGCCTACAAGACCGATTCTGATTATCGCTCCTTTATGATATCTAGGATCCTACTGTCGCTGGCCACGGTATCAGACCCATTTTATGTCGTTTATGCCCAGGCACATTTAGGCGCCCCCGCCGGCACTGTGGGCCTCTATCTTGCCGCACTCTCCATATCGTCGTTGTTGTCAAATTTCATCTGGAGTCCGCTGGCCGACCGAGCCAGCAACCGCACACTCATGACGCTGGCCGTACTGGTAAGTGCACTTGTTCCTACGATTGCCGTGCTGGTTTCTATGTTCATCGGCGTGTGGGACAATGTCTTTCTATATACCTCGTTTACATTGGTCTTCATAATGTCCGGACTCGCATTAGGTGCTTCGCGTATCGTGAATAACAACATGGTGCTTACTGTTGCCCCGCCCGCCGAACGTGCCACATATGTCGGGTTTCTCAATGCAATACTGGGGGTGGTCATATTCGTGCCGGTACTGGGCGGTCTTGTAGTGGACGTTTTAGGATACCTTGTAGTTTTCGTTGCATCAGTTGTACTGGCTGCCCTGGCACTGCTGGCCTCCACGAGGATGAGCACCAAGCGGCCATATCAATAGGATTTATCAGCATCAACCGCATGCAAATCCAAGCGAAATGAGGAACAAACATGAATGTCCCACGAGTTGACGGCAGGCGCCCGGACGAACTGCGCCCGGTGACTATAACTCCCAACTTCCAACTCTTCCCAGCCGGTTCGGTTTTGATCGAAAGCGGCCGGACCCGCGTTATCTGCGCGGCCAGCATCGAAGAACGTGTGCCCGCTTGGATGGTCGGTAGCCGAAAGGGCTGGGTGACCGCTGAATACTCTATGTTGCCATCGGCCACACCTACCCGCAACCAGCGCGAGGGGGCTGGCAGTAAACCACAAGGTCGCACGATGGAGATACAGCGCCTAATAGGCCGCTCATTGCGCGCCATCGTGGACCTGACGGCCCTCGGCGAACGGACGATCGCCATTGACTGTGACGTGATCGAGGCAGACGGTGGTACACGTACTGCTTCAATAACAGGAGCAGTGGTCGCGCTCGGCCTGGCGGTGAACAAGCTCAAGGCCGATGGAATCCTGCCCAGGAGTGGCCCCCCAGTAATTCGCCAACTCTTGGCAGCTATAAGCGTTGGCATTGTGGACGGGGTGCCTATGCTTGACCTCAATTACAGAGAAGATAGCAGCGCCCAGGCGGACTGCAACGTTGTAATGACTGAAGCGGGGTGGTTGGTGGAGGTGCAGGCCACTGCAGAGCGCAAGCCGTTCAGTCGCGATGAGCTTGACGACCTTTTAAGTCTTGCCAATAAAGGCATCGGCGAGCTTCTGGCCCTCCAAAAGGCTATTTTGAAGCGGTAACATCTGCCGCTCGGGTTTCTCCCGCCTAACTTATCACTCTGGATGGACCCGGCCGGCAATGGTACCACTGCTGCCGGAACCGTTATAGGCTTGACAACCGTATACTCAACTTCGGTAATATTGATATTATAATGTCAGACATACTAACGGAAGAGGAAGTGGTAAGTTGAATCTGCAAAAATACACTGAAAAAGCGCAAGAAGCAGTATTGACTGCCCGGCAATTTGCCGAGGATGCGAGCCACAGTCAAATCGAGCCGATACACTTATTGGCTGCTCTGGCCGAACAACCCGACGGAGTAGTGCCGCAACTCCTGGCGCGAATGGGCGTTGATGTTGGTACCCTCGTGGCGCGCGTGACTGCCGAAATGGAGAAGCTACCCAAGGTTTACGGCGGAGCGCAGGTATACATTTCGGGCGCGCTCAATGATGTTGGCAAGAAAGCCGAAAGCCTGGCGTCCGGCATGAAGGATGAGTACGTAAGCACGGAGCACCTCTTACTCGCCATGGCGGACGACTCCGACAAATCGAGCGCGGGCAAGCTATTGCGCGAGACGGGCGTCACACGCGATGCTGTGCTGACCGCGCTGAGCCAGATTCGCGGCAGCCAGCGAGTAACTGACCAGAACCCGGAGGGCAAGTACGCCGCACTTGAGAAATATGGGCGTGACCTGACTGAGCTCGCCCGGAAGAACAAGCTGGATCCTGTGATCGGCCGCGACGACGAAATAAGGCGCGTTATACAGGTTCTCCTGCGTCGTACCAAGAACAATCCTGTGCTCATTGGCGAACCCGGTGTGGGCAAGACGGCCATCGCCGAAGGTCTGGCAGTGAGAATCGTGCGCGGAGACGTCCCGGAGGGCCTTAAGAACCGTAGACTGATTGCCCTTGACTTCGGTAGCATGGTGGCTGGCGCGAAGTATCGCGGTGAGTTTGAGGAGCGGTTGAAGGCGGTCCTCAAGGAAATCTCGGAATCGGCCGGTGAGATCCTGGTGTTTATTGATGAGCTACACACCGTGGTAGGTGCCGGTGCGGCGGAGGGAGCGATGGATGCCTCCAATATGCTGAAGCCTATGCTGGCACGCGGGGAATTGCACGCGATCGGTGCGACTACACTTGACGAGTATCGCAAGCATATCGAGAAAGACCCTGCCCTCGAGCGCCGCTTCCAGCCCGTGCTTGTGGATGAGCCAACCGTGGAGGAGACCATTTCCATTCTACGCGGGTTGCGTGAGCGCTACGAGGTGCATCATGGGGTGCGTATTACTGACGGCGCCCTGGTTGCGGCCGCCGTACTATCACATCGCTACATTACCGATCGTTTCCTTCCGGATAAGGCCATCGATCTTGTGGACGAGGCAGCGGCGCGCCTGCGCATGGAAGCGGAGAGTATGCCGGTCGCACTTGACGAAGTGGAGCGCCGAGTTATGCAGCTGCAGATCGAGCGCGAGGCATTACGCAAAGAGAAGGACCCCGCCAGTAAGGAACGGCTCGAGAAGATCAACAAAGAAATAGCTGACCTGGAGGAGAAGGGGCGTGAATTGCGGTCGCGCTGGCAGTCGGAGCGCGACTCTCTCAACACTGTCCGCGAAATCAAGGAGAAGATAGAACGCGCCAATGCCGAATTGGAAACGGCCCAGCGCAACACGGACTTTGCACGCGCTTCCCAGATACAATATGGCGAGTTGCGCGACCTGGAAGGCAGGCTGCGCGAGCTTGAGGGCAAGACGACTTCCGGGCAACGGCTCTTGAAGGAGGAAGTCGACAGCGACGATATAGCCTCCGTAGTAAGCAGATGGACGTCTGTGCCCGTCGAACGTATGCTTGAGGGTGAGCTTGCCAAACTTCTCAGGATCGAGGAGAAGCTCCACTTGCGGGTCATTGGCCAGGACGAAGCGATTTCAGCAGTCGCGAACGCTGTGCGCAGGGCCAGGGCGGGCCTTCAGGATCCCAACCGTCCTCTCGGTTCGTTTCTGTTCCTGGGGCCAACAGGCGTTGGCAAGACCGAGCTGGCCAGGGCGCTCGCCGAATACTTGTTCGATGACGAGAACGCTATGATTCGGGTTGACATGTCGGAATACATGGAGAAGTTCGCGGTGTCGCGCCTGATCGGGGCGCCTCCAGGCTACGTAGGCTACGAAGAGGGAGGGCAATTGACTGAGCCTGTGCGGCGGCGGCCATATTCCGTCGTGCTCTTCGATGAGATCGAAAAGGCGCACCAGGACGTTTTCAACGTCTTCCTCCAGATTCTGGATGATGGCCGGTTGACTGACTCGCAAGGCCGCACCGTGGACTTCAAGAACGCGATTATCATCATGACGTCAAACATCGGATCTCAGTATATTGCTGAGCTTGATCCCACTCAGGACGAAGTGATGCGCCGCAGGGTGCAAGAGGCCCTGCGTGAACACTTCCGGCCCGAGTTCCTCAATCGGATAGACGAGATGGTGATCTTTAAGCAGCTTAGTCTTGAGCAGGTGCGCGGCATAGTGGGGATACAATTGAACAAGGTGCGGCAACGACTTGAAGAAAGAAACATTACGCTTGAGATTACCACTGCTGCGCAGGACTTCATCGCCGAGGAAGGCTTCGACCCTGTATATGGGGCCCGGCCTCTGAAGCGTGTTATCCAGAGGCGCCTATTGGACCACCTGGCCGTGAAGTTGATGGACGGGTCTATACATGATGGAGATACCGCCCTCGTTGACCGTAAGGGCGATACTCTAGAAATAACCAAGAAGAACGCCGCATAATTGTGGCATGTTGTGAGGCGGCCGGGATGCATCCCGGCCGCCTCACCTTTTCCAACGCTTGGCACTTGCTATTTAAAGCCGTACAATGATAGCAAGTATACATGCTGAAGGATCACACGTATGACCACTGGTGGAGCTGACGGAGCCCGCGGCTCTAAAGTCCTGGGAATAGAGGAAGCGATAGGTCTGCTTCCCGCGCATTCGGAGTCGCTCTGGGTAGGCGGCATGCATATGCATAACGTTCCGATGGCCCTCGTCCGAGAGTGCATCCGCCAGGAAAAGCGCTTTGGCACCTTTTATGCCGGGCCCTCCTCCTCCCTTGCTGCTGAACTTCTTATGGGGGCAAGGCTGGTCGAGCGAGTTGTGGTGGGTTATATCGGGTTCGAGCAACTCGGTCTTGCTCCTGTTTTTCGTAGGTTGGTAGAGAAGGGCACGGACATCCAGATCATCGAGGCGGATCCCGGCAGTATGCTTCTTGGCTTGCAAGCCGGGATGGCGGGACAACCTTTTGCTCCCCTCCCCCCCGGCCTTGAGAGAACCAGCTTGCCTTCCACTTCGCCCGGTTTCTACCAGGGGGTCAGCGACCCATTCACCGGTGCGTTAGGCCTGGCTGTTGCAGCCATAAAACCGTCGGTGGCGCTCGTTCACTGTCAGCAAGCGGACGAATATGGTAACGGCATCTTCAAAGGTAGCATGTTCTCCGATCACCTGCTTGCACTCGCTGCCGACCGAGTCTTCATGCAGGTAGAAGGGCTTATTAGCAATGACCAGATCTTGAAGTATCCGCTCCAAACTGGAGTCCCTGCGATGCGGGTTTCCGCAGTCGTCCCGGTCCTGTTCGGCTGCCATCCCTGCTCATCCCATCGCTACTACAATTACGATGATGTGCATTTACGTCTTTACATGGCTGCAGCGTCAAGCGACGCCGGTTTTGCTGACTATGTAAAGAAGTTCGTAACGGGACCCGAGGATCAGGAAGAATACATGAGGCGCGTACAGAATCAGGACTGGAGTTCCATACAGTAGCTTTCATTCCAGTTGCACGTGCACAATGTGCCACAGGAAACATATCCCATGAGTGACGATTACAAAGCTAAACTACGAGCAGGCTCCGACCCACTGGTCTTTTTCAAAAGCGACGACGAACTTGAACGCAGTGGTATTGCCCGGGGGCACATCATGGCAGCCGCGGTTTCGCACGCACTTCGCGACGGCGAAACGCTTTTTATCGGGGCTAACCCGCTAATACCTCTAGCCGGGGCCCGCCTCGCGCAGCTGACCCATGCACCAAATCTTACCATGATAGCAGGGGCGAGCGGCGGCGTGAATCCACTTCTGGATCCGCTCGCGCCCTCATCGGGCGACTACGCCAACCTGGTGGCCGAGGCGGTCCTGCCTTTCCATGAAGTGTTGATGATGTTCATGGGAGGTCATGGTGACGTCTTCTTCGCGGGTGGCCTCCAGATAGATCGACGCGGCAATTGTAACCTTGCCACCGTTGGCAAGCACGACATGCCTGTGCTGCGCGGGCCAGGGTCGGCAGGTATTCCATGGGCCAGCCGGGCCAGACGCACTATTCTATATACAACTGCACATAACAAGCGCGTATTTGTTCCAAGCGTGGACTTTGTGAGCCTGGCAGGGTGGCCGACCGAATCAGAAGTTGGCATCGTTTCCAGGGGACCGGAGTTGGTTATCACGCCCCTTGCGGTGCTCGATTTTACTGCCGATGGCGTGATGCGCTTGGTCAGTGTACACTCGGGCGTGTCGCCTCAAGAGGTCGCTGACAATACGTCCTTCGAACTTGCAATGCCCACCGGTGAAGTACCTACAACAGCTCAGCCGACTGACCTGGAAATGCGACATATGCGCACCTTCGACCTGGACGGGCTGCTCTCGATAATAGTACCTGTGTAGCCGTATTTAGCCAATTCCGGTCGTTGTCTGCTGGCCACTACGCAGGTATTTTCGAATGTCCAAAACGCCTTCGATTGCCTTTGAGCCCTGACTACGGCTCACTTTTCCCATGCAACCGGAACGAGCCAGCACCGTTTTAAAAGTAGAGGGAATTGTGCACAACCATCCACAAAAGGGCCCCCACCTAATAGAATCGGAATAACTTGGAGAGGCAGGTAACATAAATGCAAACCACCAATAAAGAGAAATGTGGCGATCTGGCACGCGTCGGTGCAACCTGGGCACTCGCGGGAGCAGTGTGCACGGGGCTGCTCGCCCTTGCGGGTACCGTGGCTGCGCAAACGTCAGGATTTGCCGATCCGGCGTTTCAGGCAGTCTGGCAACGCACCGATGCTCCAGTAGCGGAGGGCAAAGTGGCGCGCACCTGGGTATGGGGACCTGCGCCCGGCAAGTCCATGCAGGAGCCATTTGCTGAGGGGCCCGGCGGCTCACATCTCGTTCAGTATTTTGACAAGGCCCGCATGGAGATCAATAACCCGAACGGCAATCCCGCTGATCCCTTCTATGTGACCAACGGTCTGTTGGTCGTGGAGATGATCAGTGGTAATATGCAAACGGGGGCTAGCAGTTTCAGCCCGCTCAGTCCAAGCGACGTTCAAATAGCCGGTGATGCAGGCTCCGACTCGCCTTCCTACGCGGCGTTGCAGAACGTGGCGTCTGTCGGTCTGCCAGGCAAGGACAACCGGGCAGTACCCGTTTCAGTAGGTTCAAATATGCCGGTTGTGTATATCAACCGGGCGGGGGTGTTGTCAGATCTTGCGGGTCGGGTGGCACCACAGGCCATCAAGGCGGCAGGGTTCGTCAACGAAACGGGGCACAATATCGCTGATGTTTTCATGGCGTACTTCAATTCCGCTGGACCGGTCTACGAGAATGGCGTCATCGTAAATGCCCCCATAGTGAACTGGATCGCCGCATTCGGCTATCCGATAACGGAGCCCTACTGGACGACCATACGGGTGGCCGGACAGGACAGGTTGATCCTGGTGCAGGCGTTCCAGCGACGAATACTCACATTCTCGCCTCAGAATGACGACGGTTGGAAGGTTGAGATGGGCAACGTAGGCGCACAGTACTATACCTGGCGTTACGAGACCGCCCACGTAACGTGTGACCGCGTACCGCTGCGCGGCTTCGGCACCGTCTGGTCGGGCCACAACCGGGTTCAGTCGGGCCTCGGATGCCCGCAGTCCTATCCTCCGTTTGATAGGGAGACAATCGTTCAGACAGCTTACCAATCGTTCGAGCATGGATCAATGCTCTGGATTAGCCGCACTACTTATGTGCAAGAGCGCCTGATCTATGTATTCTTCGACGACGGCACATTCCAGCAATTCGATGATACCTGGCGCGACGGAGATCCGGCTAATGAGAACATGTCGCCCCCGCCCGCCCTATTCGAGCCGCAGCGTGGGTTCGGGAAAGTGTGGCGCGAGGGCACAGGAGCGCGAGTGCGTGAGCGTCTGGGCTGGGCCACGGCAACGGAAAAGGGTGGTGACGGTGCCTACCAGCGGTTCCAGCAGGGCGAGATGTACTGGAGCAGCACCATCGACAAGATCTGGGTACTCTATGGAACGGTGAACGGGGCTCAGTATCCGGCGCCTACGCCCATCGGCGGTGCGCAGCCCTACAGATACGAATTGTATAGCGACATTTACTAACCCAGGCAGTTAGATGTTCGAAGGCTCAGAGTACTTAGCTCTGAGCCTTCTGTTCTTCCTGCTGAAATTGGGGCCTCGACTCTCCGACCACTGGTCTATTTCTTCGTGTCTGCGTTCCAAAGGGTCTTGTAGCCCTCACCTTTGATCAGGCTAACGAATGCCATTCTTTCGATGCCCCAGAGTGAGTTAATCGCCTTGCTCAGCACGCGCTCGCTTTCGTCAGGCGACATACCAGCTTCTACAAGGCGCTGAATGAGACGCTCGGTGACGCCCTCGTCCCGAAGGTTGCGAACCGATTTTAGCCAGGGGATTCCCAGGATTGAGCGTATCTTGCCCAGCTCCGGCCGCTGAAGCTCAATGCCCGCAATCCTCTCGTCCATCGACCCCGCCTGAGGCATGACCTTCACCATCGGGGGTATACCGGGCTCGTGACGTAGGTCAATTACGATGGCACGCCGGAGCAAGGGCAAGAAAATAGAAACTACATCTGCCTCTGCTATGGCAGCTAGTACCTGGTTTAGGAATGCTTCTTCGTTATCCATGGCTGGTTATGTTCGCACTTAAGGGCCGGCCCTATCGCTCTCCCGATTTGTCTGCTTATTATACCTTTAATTGTTCGGGCGTGCCCGGCAGATAGGCGACATAGATCCCGGCGAGGCCTAACACGAGATGAGCTATATTGTCAGCCCAGGTGAACCCGCTACCGATGAGGCTAAAGACCGTCGGACTGAACAAGCTGACAACGAATACGAGCAAATAGACGAAACCTAGGACACCAACCACGGTCCTAGCGAGCGTTGCGTTGTTCTGCTTGTACGCGACGTAGGCCATGAACCCGCCTGCTACCAGATTAATTTGATTCGCAGCCCAGCTCACGTTCACAAGATTGAACAAGTAGTCACTTTCACTGATGAGCCTGGCTATTACACCAATCACGCCGAGCGCAAGGACGATAAGGCCGGCGATGCCTGCATATTGCCTGACCGGTGTTGTCACGTCGGTCTCCCTGTTTTCATGCGCCGAGTGCGGCGAAATTTCGCGGATCCCGATAATAGGGGCGCGGACTGGCGGATCCTGGTGCGTTTCGATCATAGTGCGGTCGACTCTGTAGTCGAGGCGCAGCGTCGCATTCTCGCGCGAGGTCTAATTGAGCGCTCCAATATCACGGCCAGTGTACCGGAGCGCTCGTACCGCCGTTACTTGCCGCTGCCGATCCGCGTCACCTTCGTTCCGCAGGTAGGACAGACCCCCTGTATAGCGGGCCGCCCATTCTTGAGCGTTGTAGGCTTGGGGTCCTTGATCTCCACCATCATGCGATCTTTAACGCAATAAGCCTGAGTCATACCAGCACCTCCATTCGAAAAGAGCAAGATTGTCTGCCTGACTGGCCGCAATGAGAATTGAGCCACGACATGTGCGCTGCACTGGCGTGATTATACACGTGCATATGTGTAGAGTCAATCATCTTGAGACGAGATCAGACACCAATCTGGAGGCGATGTAAATCGGACTTCTGCACTTCGACCGTCGCTCGACCTCGAATTAGCGCGCCAGCCCCGCGTTTGCGTCGCGCATATAAGTATTATGGGAGCTGAGTGCGCTGAAAATCAGCAACCCTACATAGACCAGCGCAGACGGCAAGAACGCCGAGTCGCCAAGGACCGCTATGACCCCATACACGATCGTGAGGTAGAAGGCGCCAAGCGTGAACATCAGAGTGCCGATGAAAGGTCTTCCGCTGAAGAACCAACCCAGGCCGAGAAACACGAACTCCATCAGGGCCGAAAGCAACGCGCGTGACCGTGCCTGACCAATAGAGGAAGGAAAAGCCCGTGGATGGATGCTTGAGCTGTTCCTGATGGACTGACCCATCCTGGACCGGAATGTGCGCCAATACTCCCGTATGACATCTCGACCGATGACACTCGACACGTGACGGAACAAAAGAATGTACCCGAAGCCGAGTATGGCTTGTGCGCCAATCAAGATAGCATATCTGCCCCATTCACCGAATACGGCTGAGCGTGCCTGGTCAGGCGCTAGGCCATTGTGAATCTGGATGCTTTCGAGCACGCCTATGAGGAAGTAGACGACATATGTAGCAGTTATTCCTACAGCCATGACCGTCAATGCGCGTTGCCCACTTTTAGCTAACGTAACCGGTTTGCCAAGCAAGCGAGGCAAAAGAAAGAGCATCATTGTGCTGAGGGCGATCATGACGAAGCCTACCATGTTGAGTTGTGCGTGCGCCAGCGGCGTTACAAAGTAACTGGATGGGGAGCCTTCTTCGAGCCAGGCTTCGATGAATGGCAGCGTCTGAAGTACACCCTGGATTGTGCCGACCAATATGGCAACGGTACTGAAACCGAGGAACCACGCAAGCTTGCCGTCGGTGGGCGCTCCCGGTGCGGCTTTCTGTTTGAGGGTCATCAGCATGTTCGTGATGAATGACCAGAATCCCAGCCCCATAATAGTGGCAGCAGTCGACAAAAGGAGCGGATGCCAAATGCCCATCGATTGCTTGGCAACCTCGTCGGTAACACCCTTATCTAGCATCATCTGCCCTTCGGCCCAACCCAGACCAATCGCAGTGAAGTAGAAGCCGAAGACGCCCATGACAATACACCAGAAGCTGAATACCGCGAGCTTCATGCTGAACATCGGACGGTTAAGCATCTTGGGAACGAAGAAGTACAGTAGCCCCATTAGGGCCACGCTTACGCCACCGACAAGGTTCATGTGGGCGTGCGCCATCGGGTCGATCATTTTGCCTGCGCCCCCAGTTGCGTGCAGCCAGTCGAGTGACCACGGCATGACCTGGTATACGCCCTGTATGGTGCCGAATAGTAACCCTGTAGCGCCAACAACGAAGAATTTGGCGAGCAGCATCTCAGAGTCGGAAGGCCCCTTGTCCGGCCAGATTTTGCGCTCGCCCGCTGCCTGACCGACGGTAACATACACATTGGTGACAAACGTCCAATATCCAACTCCCATTATTGCCGCGGTTATGGCCATGGGTGCCTTATGCCATGCTCCGAGATAGTCCCGTGCCGCGTCATAGGCCCAGCCCGCATGCACCATTGCCCCCTCGTATATTCCTATGCCCAGCATCGAAAGGTAGAAACCAAACACGCCGATTATTGTGCACCAAAAAGAAACGTTAGTGAGGGTTGAGCTGAAGAGTTGCCTCTTGGTCACCCGCGGCAATACATAGTAAATCAGCCCGGTCAAGCTGATTGTGCCCGCCCCAACTATTGTGATATGGGTATGGGCGAGATTAGTGACCATATGCCCGCCATAATCGGCGGCCAGCAACCAATCGGAAATGCCGGGTAAACGCTGTGCGACCCCTTGGATAGCGCTCAGAATCAAGGCTGCAGCTGCAACGTAGAAGAACCGTGGCAAACCGTGATTGTCCTTTTCTCCAGCCCTGTCAGCCTCGCCACCGCCTGCTATTGCCTTTCGCGGCTCTTTGTCAGCTACCGCTACGTCTGCGGTGATTGTTGCCATTAATTACCTTCTTCCTGATCTACATAAAACTCGAAGTAAGTCCTACCCGCGTCCATGCCTTCGACGGGAATGTCAACGATGTAGTGACCTACCTTCCAAACCCCGCTTATTGGGCTTATCAGCAGGTCGTGGCCGCCCGGTTGAGTGTCGTATTTCATTTCTCCTTCCGCCGGATCCGCGAGCCTGTATACTCGGTAGTCGCTAATTTCGTTGAGGGCAACGGTCTGTACCAGAATAGCTTTCACTTCCGTTGATATAAGATGCGCGCCTGACCGCTCGTCAACTACACCTGGGTCGGTGGTAGCCAGGAGTGCCAGCAAGTCGCCTGCGTAAGCGGGGTTGTGCGGTTCATTCAGCATCAGGAACGCGCCACGCTGGTCGTCAGGCGGGTAGCCCTGTGTATTTGCCTCAATGCTGCCGTAAGCGGGGATACTGTCAACGGACCACAGTACCCAGACCTGCACGACCGATAGGAGTACCATGGCGACGGTCATTATACCGAGCACAATGTAAACAATCTTGCGGATCCTGACATTACTCGTTATCGAGTCTATCTTGTTGATCATTCTGTTCCCGATCTAGCTCGCTGTGCACCTTTTTATCGGCCTCCAGCGTTCTGCGGCGCTCGGCTTCGGCGTTGGCGTTTATCCGGCGTACTATGAATAGCAGTCCTATGACAATAAGAAGGGACATCCCGACCTCAATGCCTAGAGATAAGGGGCTGTCCCACTGTTCAAAACCAAACATCGAATTCTATCCTAAGACTTCGTAAATCTCCAGCTTCACCGGACTCAAGTAGGTTGATACGTCCTTCACAAAATCCAGCAACATGGGGATATTCGCATAGGCCTCCATGCTGTCCAGTTCATCCCACTGAGAAAACATGAACACCAGTGTTGAGCCTTCTGTCTGACGTTGCATCCATACCCCGCCCTTCTGGTAGCCTTGAGTGTTCTGCGCTGCGATCTGCGTACCGAAAACTGCAGCCAGGTACAGGTTGTGTCCGGGGCTGAGCTCCTCCACCCGATCCGGGGGAACTGTGAATGTTAATGTGCGAACGTAGGGCATATTTACTCCTGGTCTACTTTACGGGATAAGTCGTGAGAGGCTGAGAAACGTACGTGTTGCCTATGCCATAGTAAAGGACAATGGCCAGCAGGAAGAGGATCAACACGCCTCCAAGAACGATGCCCCAGGTGAGATTGGTGGTGTTATCTCCGGGTGCGGCGGGTTCTTCTACCGGTGCTTCGGTAGTCGGCTGCTGTGAATCCCCGGTGCTTGCCGGGCCGCCAGCGCCGGGCTCTGGGGCAAGCCCGTAAAGTGGCTCATGTTTGCGGAGTCGGTGCCCACGTTGTATGTCTGACTGTAGTTCGCGAGATTCCGCTTCCATACGTTTGTTCCTTTTTGAGCTCGGGGACGTGAAACTTACTGTCGCCAGCGTCTCCCGCTAGTAGTTATAGCCGAAAACAAGCGTGATGATTGGGTAGAGGATTATGAAGCCACCCGCCACTATGAAGAGAGCAAACAAGAAGACGGGGATGGGTCCATTACTTTCCTGAGTTACACCTGCGAAATCCTCTACATTGCGCCCAAGCTGATCCGGAGTGTGCTTCCGATCGCGCCCTGAGCGCGTCCATAGCACGGTCCAGAAGACCAGCAGAATGACAAGCAGCCAGACCACAGAGTCGACTAACGGGTTCCATTCCCACGGTTTGATTAGGTCTGTTGGGTTGGGGAATTGCACAGTTTGTTCCTCCTTCTGACTGCCGCAGCGATTCGGACTATTCCTTAGATACTTACAGTCTTGCCGCAGGCTTTGCTGCGGCCACGAGCGAGTCGGACCCGAGGACCTGGGTAACCGAATCTTCCTGAGCCAGATTGTCTGCGTCATCGGCAGCCTGCTGCTCTGCATCAAATTCAGCCATTATGCCTTCATAGTCGTCCGCTGTATCAAGCATGGTGTATTTCGATGACTCTATCCCGCTGAACTGTCCGTTCATTAGAGCCCAGATTCCCCAGAGGGCGCCGATAACTACCGTCACCATAGCGAAAACCAGCATCCAGCTGGCCACTGCCAGCTCGTCACCGCCGAGATTATCATGAGCCATCGCGGGAGTGGGCACGAGTGCCAACATTATTACTCCGATGACCAGGACCGCCCGCGCATATCCCAGATTCTTGATTGTTTTGTTCATACCTTGCTACCTGACTTTAGCTGTTTATCATGTGAACGGTTATTGCCCATACGTCCTAGATCGTAGAGCGCACCGGCCGCAGCCCTAGGGCTGAGGTGTGGCGAGCGGAGTGACTTCCACAGGTACAATATCGGGCGGGCTAACCATCATCGTGGCGTCTAGATTGTTCTTCTGAAGTCCGCCGTTAGGAATAGTCCGTATGAAGTTGGTCACGTCCCATATGTCATTAACCGTCAACATGTCACCCCAGGGAGGCATCGCGGTACCTGGCACTCCTCTAAGTATGGCATCGTAGAGTTCGCCGTCGCTGAACATCAACTGGGCGCTTGTGTCCGTAAAGTTGCGCGGCGCCGGATTGTTTATGAAGTATGTCGCGGGCCCCTTACCGTCACCCTTTAGCCCGTGACAGCCGATGCACGTAGTTGTGAACACCTGCTTGCCGTGGTTAAGTGACCGGATTGTTGGCTCTATTGGGTTACGGACCGAACGCCACGTGGAAGGAAAATAATCGTGGATTATAGCCTCATTTCCTTTTGCGCGTTCGTCCAAGAGCTTCTGCTTCAACTGGACGTTGTTATTCGCTCGCTCCACAGCCGCGTTACCGCCCAGGCTCTGCACATAGGCGACCAGTGCGTCGACATCATCGGTTTTGGTGATGCCGCCTTGAAGGTTCTGGTTATAGTAGAAACTGAATTCCGGCATTATGGACTTAGGTGATGTCCATCGAGGATTGAAAAAGTGCGCGAGGTGCCATTCGTCCGTATGAGCGCCGCCTTCCTGCGACAAATCGGGCCCGGTGCGCTCGCTGCCTAGTTGGGGCGTTTCGAGGTAGAAGTAGTCGCCTGCTTGGGCTACGCGACCCGCCGTCCGGTACGAGTTTACACCTGTCCAGTCCTGGGGGCGAAGGTATTGTGTATGACAGTAGAAGCAGCCATTGGACGCGTACAGAACCCGCCCTCGCTCTTCCTGTTGAGTCAACGGTCTCGCATCGGCTGATTTCGGCGGGTTGAATGTCAGGTACGGTAAGGTGGTCACCACGAAAATGATCGATGCGAAGACGGTCAGCGCCCCGAGGAAAACGGTGCGCGGGTCCATTCTGAAAACCCCTCCCCCTTGTTGATGCATGGCGATTCCCTTCTGTCAGAGTAGTGTAACTGGTGTTGTAAAGAGTAACTTTTGTAGTTGGCGCCATCAGAGCGTTGACCCGGCGGTCGCCGTCTATGCTAGGCGGTGCTGCTCTGTGATGCCGTGGCCGGGGCCTTTGCTGTTATCGGTTTGCCGACCGTAACTGTCTTGTAGATTTGCCAGGCCTGTATTATGCCGGAGATTACGATTAGGGCACCCGATACAGCCCTGATAATCAGGTAGGGCTTGATCATCGGCAAACTCTTGTAAACCGTGTCGCCGTTGAGCCACGCCGCGCCTTGAAGCAGTCCACCGATTTGCAGCGAAAGCATCATGAGCAGGAAGCCAACAGTAATGAGCCAGAACTGGGCCTCACCCAGACCAGGGCTGTAAATGCGCCGCTTCAGGGAGACAGGGATGATGTAATAGATTGCCCCCATCGCCCAGAAGGAGAAAGTTCCGAGGAGCGCCAGGTGGGCGTGGCCGACGATCCAGTTGGTAAAGTGGATAAGGCGGTTAAACCCCTGGATGGATTGCATTGGGCCCTGTACGCACGTCACGAAGTAGAAGATCGCACCCACAACTATGAATTTCAGGGGTAAGCTCTCATAAATCTTCCCCCAATTGCCCCTAAGCGTTAACCAGATGTTTGTTAAGAACGTTATTACAGGTATCAGCAGTCCGAAGGAGCCGACGACCGCGAGCGTTTTCAGCCAGCCAGGCGTAGGAGATTGGAGAACATGGTGCTGGCCTACGAGGCCGTAGAAAAAGGCGATGGACCAGAAGCCGACGAGCGACAGGAGATGACTGTAGAGCGGGGCCTTGATTATTACGGGAACAAGATAGTAAACGATAGCGACCCCGGAAACCGTGAACCAGTATCCAAGCACGTTGTGCCCATAGAACCACTGCCAGGTAACGTCGTCGATGCCGTTCAGCGCCCCCGATGGGAAGCCGGCGATATTAGTTTGAAGACTGGCAATGCCGGGGTCGTTGTTGGGCAGTAGGGGCTGCCACATTACGTTGCCGACGAAATATAGCATGGGCATCCAAACCATGGTACCCATTATGTACCACAGGGAGACATACAGTTTCTTCTCCTTGCGCGAAAAGATCGTTCTGTAGATGTTATAGCCGGCCATCAGTAGACCCGTTATTACCATCACGTCGATAGGCCAAATAAACTCGGCATATTCACGGCCCTGGGTTAGCCCCAGAGATAGTGTAATGTAGCCGACCACCCCGACCATGTTCCACAAGATCATCGTTATGTTGCCGATGACCTCGCTGTATAGCTTCACACCACAGAGCTTCGGTACAATGTAAAAGAACGAGCCGATCTGCGCCATCGAAAGCCACATGAACAGCACGCCGTTCACGTGCATCGGCCTCAGCCTGCCGAAAGTGAGATAGGGTATGCCTGCAAGAAAATCCGGGCTGACCATTTCCATGGCGGCGATCAAACCTACAAAGTCCGCTATCGTAAGCCAGAAGATCGCAGAATACAGGAAATTGCGCGATGCGCTCCCTTCAGAAGAGAGTAAGCCTGGCCTTGTGATTTCAATTTCTCGTGCTAGTAAGCTCATTCCTTCCCCCGGCTAGTTGATTTAGAAAGTAAGTTGCATCTCCCGTGGCTGTCCGCATCTTGCCTCATGATTTTCCGTACCGTCGCATTGCCCAGCCTACTATTCCTGCTCCGACGAGGATTACCACGGCAAGCGTGAGAAGCCCGCCGGCCGGACTAACCGGTGGCGTCTGAAATGCGAGGGTATTCCATGTCGAAACCGATTTCATCCCTCGCGTTTCTCCGTTTGCCCCATTCCATATGGCAAATGCGATCGAGGAGTTAGTTTCGCGAACTATGGGAGCCGTATTAATGTCCCCTTTGTAGAGTTCGCGCCAGTAGACTACGTGCCACTGCTTGCCGTCGTGATAAGACTGCGCGCTCGGAGCGACACCAGTCGTGTCCACTGCTTTGCAGATGCCATTGCTTGTAAGATTGCGGGCGCCGGCCGGCTCCATAGCGTTGGCCTGCAACTGCTGCTCACCCGTCTTTTCCAAGGCAGCCTTCCACTGCCAGATATTGACCCGGCTATTGCTTTGCCCCATGCACTGGTAGGGGAGGTGCTGAGGGTCGATAGGAAGCTGGATGGCCCCTGCGTCGCTGGGCACGGCGCCCACGGTGTCGTTCTTGGTGTCGTCGTCCCACGAAACCCTTATGGCGAAGTTCTGCCCGTCTTCCAGTGCACGCACCCGGACCTCTTTGGTCGAGCCGCCTCCGGGTTGCTGCATCTGCTGCGCGCTGAGCGGTATGTCGGCTTCGGTTGCTTGCTGCCACAGGGGAGATTGCGGGTCATGCGGCACCGCTTCGTTAATATGCAGTACGTCAACCGCATTGGCCGCCGACGCTGCCAGGGGCACGTTGAACAACCCTAGAAGCAGACCGAACGCCGTCAGCAGGCTGAAGATGCCCAGCGCTCGCCCCTTGGACGTCAGCTTTAAGCCCTCGTCAGTTTTGCTTAGAAACTTGCCATGAGCGGTCATAACGAAACTTACCTCTCCTTGCCTGCTGATATGCGAGGCACCCCTCACATCACGTTACGAGTTATCGGCTGCTGGTGCGTGCCTTTGATAGATAATCAACCAACAGGTTGAGTTCGTCGTCTGTCAAATTGAGCTTTGGCATGAACGTATTGTTCATCGGGAATTGTTGCGGTGTGGCGACAGGTGCGCCGCCAACGGCTGTGGGTACGCCCTCGACAGGTACTGTTACGGTGGGGCCGACCAGCCAAAGGTTCGGGCCGCGCTCGTTGGCCGGCATGGCAGGCGGATTCTGGATCCACCGCTTAATCCAGTCTGCGCTGCGGCGGCTTCCGACGTCGGTCAGGTCGGCAGCTATCTTGCCGCCGCCCTTGCCCAGGGCATGGCAGTTGAGGCAGCCTTTCGAAAGCATGATGTCCTTGACGCGGGCTATCTGGTTCACGTCGTCGAAACCCGCGTAGGCCGGAAGCGGTTCATTCAGATTAGTGGCTGAAGCGGCGCCCTCAAGCGTCTTGTCCCAGCTGCCCATCTGTATGAAGGCTATGACGGACTCGATGTCTTCGTCATTTAGCGCGCCACCTTCGGAGTTCAGCCAGGCGGGCATCTGCTGGCCCGGCTGGTTCGCTGCGCGCCCACGAGAGACGACCTTCTTGATAAAGTCGTGTGAACCGTCGTCAAACGCGGTGTTCTTGACCCCATCGGGAGTAAGGGGTCGCCAGACTGGACGGTTAAGGGCAGGACCTATGCAGCCCTCACCACGTGGACCGTGGCACTGGATGCAGTACTGTGCATATATTGTCTGGCCCTTGGTGATCATGGCCTCAGTTGTGGTCGCGCTGATGCCAACAGCACGCTGTGAGTCAATCGCACCGTAAATGACCAAAGTCAACAACAGCACAATTGCAAGCGTGACGCCCAGTACAACTTTGTCGCGCATGTATAGCTCCTTCCTCCCAAACCTTCAGTGGACGACTGAACTCAGTCAGTGATAATCCGGCTTAGACCTTCGTGGCTTGACCCGGATCCCAACGTACTCGGGTTGTGATCTTGCCCGTATCTACGACGATCTTTCCGCCACCTAGGTCGATGAACATAAGATCTAAGGGCGCTGGAGCCGGTCCGGCCACGTTCTGCCCGTTGCGTAGGTAGATGGAACCATGGCAGGGACAGTGGAATATCCCTGTCGTGCCCTGGAACTGCTCATCGGGTCTCCACGGTACCGTGCAGCCGAGGTGCTTGCACTTCCAGTACAGGGCCAGCAGACCTTCAGGCACGTGCGAGATGTAGAACTTCCCCTCGCTGAAACGGGTGATCGAATCCACGGGGTAGTCGGATATAGAGCCAGGCACGGTGACTTTGCCTCCAAAGGTACCGACCTTTTTCGGCGTGTAGTATGACAGGAACATCTGTCCAAGGCCACCTAACATCAAAAGCAGTGATCCGAATAGGCCCCACTTTAGCACGTCGCGTCGCGTTTTTGGAGCAACAACTCCTCCCGCCGTGTCTTCAGGGCGATTGGGCGCAGTAGCCCCGGTTCGTGGGGTTAAAGTCTCTCTGCCCGGTTCTGCCGCTCTTTGCATTGTTATCTCCTGATCTGGAATTATGAAGCCCGGTGCGTGCGGTCCGTGGTGTCATCAGGTCGTTCCGCGCATCCCTTGTACGTGCTCAGAACTTCATAATTGAGGTATCGTTTTAGCCTTCCTGATTCGGGGGTAAGGCCCAGGGTGGGTAAAGGTCCATACTGGTGCCGCGCATCGCAGTACCAACGAAAGTCAGCACCAGGTAGACGGTGACGAAGCCTGTGAACAGGCCTATGATAATTTCGGTGAGGTCTATGCCCTTGAATACTCGCTTCAGAAGTATGACGAGCAGCGTAGGGAACAGTATGAAACAGATAGTGGGTACTGTCCAGCCCACAATCGCCTCGACCAACACCCCCAGTGCATTAGCATGCGCCAGTTCGGGCGTCTTGCCGCCCATTATCCCGGACGCAAACTCGGTCAGGAATGAAAGGACTCCTGACTGGCCATTCTGTGCAATATCACCTGTCGTGAGCCAACTGCTAAAGTTGGCCTTCAGAGGGAAGAACTTGTCAAGGAATATGAGGACCATTGTAATCACCGTCGTATAGACGGCCGTGAAGATGGCAATCTTTGGCCCTCTTTCGCTGTACCACCAGACTCCCAGGCCTTTTGACCCGCGGTCGACATAGGGTATTGCGGCAATAAGGACCAGGGCGACTGTCGGCACGATTACGCCGGCGAGTGCGGAGTTCATATGCAATAGCAATTCCTGAAGGTTCAGGAAGTACCAGGGCGCTTTCGACGGGTTAGGCGTCTTGTCCGGATTGGCGAGATCAAGGAACGGTCCGTTGAAGAGCGCCGACAGCAGAATCAGGTTTATCGTAATGATGAGCGCACCAAGAAACTCAATAACCAGGAGATGGGGCCAGACCTGTACAGTTCCGACCTCCTGTTCGGCGGGCGTTGATGGGCGTGAGCGTGCGGGAGGAGTAAGCACTCTTGCTCCCGGTGCCGTGGTCACGTTGGGTTCTCTAGTTTGCGATGCGCGGTCGCCTATTGTAGCCATAGTTGTGGCCTCCTATTTCTGCTTACCGGCCGCTCTGGCCCCGGCTGAGCGTGTATCAGCGTGTTCCATCATGCGGGAGGTAAAGGTGAGTCCGCGTGAGAAGCCGTCCTTGCGTATGCGCCAGAAGTGGACGGCGAGGAATATAGAGAGCACAAGTGGCAGAGCCACAACGTGGAGAGTATAGAAGCGAATCAGCGCGTTCTGACCCACC
>JBBRDO010000004.1:0-91889 GCA_038203825.1 Chloroflexia bacterium
GTGTGTCCGGTGGGACTCGAACCCACGACTCCCTAATTAAAAGTCAGGTGCTCTGCCGGCTGAGCTACGGACACATCGCGCCAATTATATCATAAGTCCCCACTTTTTGTCTTGCCACACGCGAGCGCCGCTTGACACAAAATGATCTCCGGAGTATCCTTAGCACATCATAGTTCAAAGTGGCTTTGACGGAAAGAGTAGGCGTGTGAATGACACAGAGAGGCCGGGGTTGGTGCAACCGGCTGTCGGAAGCTAGCCGAAAATCGTTCCTGAGCCGCCCGCTGAAAGTCCTTAGTGACAAGTAAGCCGGGCCGGGTTCGCCCACCGTTACAGGGCTGCTGCCAGGTTGGATCACGTTGGTTGATCCCCTGAACGCATGAGTGGGCGCTTCGTGCGCCAACGAAGGTGGTACCGCGGGTTTACCCGTCCTTCTTAGGAGGACGGGATTTTTGTGTTTCCGTTCGGTTGCTGAGATGGTAAGTGCGAGTTTGTGGCTGCGCATTCGCAAGTGGAGGTCCTATGGAACTGGTTGATTCCGCTAACTTAATGGGTCGAGCCGAGACGCTGGGCGACGGTGCCCGTCTCGGAGCTCTCTATCCCGCTGCCGGCGTAAGCGGCTCGCTTGTGGCCGTAGACCTGCTGGAGGTTGAGCCCGGTAGCGCCACTCCGCGCCAGCAAACCGCTGAAGAGCACATTCTTTATGTGCTCGCGGGTTCAGGCGAAGTTCACGCCGGCGACAACGGGCCCGCCGCACTCGTCCATTCCGGCTCGGTCCTCAGGATCGCCCCCCGTGAGGCTTACTCGCTCTCAGCACAGGGACGCGAGCAACTTCGCGTGCTGGTCATCACCCCCTTGCTGGCGCTGTCCGGCCGCGCACTCGGCATCAATCCTTTTTCCGCCGAGACAGTTCTGCCGCTAGAGAAGCCTGCCGAGCGTCCGCGCATTGCTGAGCAGCAGGGCGTGGCAACTCCACCCCTGCAACCGGTGCGGCAGCCCCAACAGCGCCCCCAGGCACAGCCTGAAGACGAAAGTGACGTACCGCGCCCCGATATTTCGGGGTTGATGCGCAAGGCCTCCGAATTGGCCGGCCAACCGAAGCCTGAACGCCGCCGACCTATTCCCGAACCTGAGTCCGAACCCGAGCCTGAAGCCGAAGCCCCCGCGGTTGAAGAAGAGGCAGAAGAGGACGCGCACAAAGATCTTATGGAACTCTCCGTGGTCTTCCACGGCGCGACCAGGGGCACCCCGGGTCAGGGATACGGGGCCTACAGCGTCCAGTCTCCCGGCAGGAAGGCCGTGATCAAGCGTGCTGAGTTCGGCCCCAACTACACCGTCGCCCAGGCCGAATACGATACGCTTCTCGCCGGGCTCCAGTACATTATCGAGCGGCTGACCGTGACAAACCGCGCACCGCTTCAGGCAGCGCTCGACATAAAAACTGACAGCGATGCACTTGTAAACCAGCTGGAGGGTCACTTCAAGGTGAAGGACTCGGGCCTGAAAGCCCGGTATACGCAGGCCATGGATCTCCTCGAGCAATTTGGAGCCTGGCAGATCGAATGGCAATCTACTGAAGAGACCGTAAAGTCATTGGGCAGCTAGATACACGGTATGCATCTGTTCGCGGGTCCTATATTAGAAGGAGTGGCAATGTTCAAGTCTGTTGATAATAAGTTAGATTTCCCCAAAATGGAGCACCGGATACTCGCCTACTGGGAGGAAACGGACGCTTTCCGCACGCTCATGGAGCAGAACAGGGGCAAGAAGAAATGGTCGTTCATAGATGGACCGATAACAGCCAATAACCCCATGGGCCTCCATCACGGCTGGGGACGCACCTTCAAGGATGTCTTCCAGCGCTATCACGCCATGAACGGCTATGACCAGCGTTGGCAAAACGGCTTCGACTGCCAGGGTCTCTGGGTTGAGGTTGAAGTCGAAAAGGAGCTTGGCTTCAACTCGAAACGCGAGATCGAGGCTTACGGCATCGATCGGTTTGCCAACGCTTGCCGAGCCCGCGTGCTTAAGTATGCCGAGCAGATCACGCGCCAGTCGAAAAGGCTGGGCCAGTGGAACGACTGGGAAAACTCCTACTACACGATGTCCGACACTAACAACGAATATATCTGGTATTTCCTGAACAAGGTCCAGGAGAATGGCTGGCTCTACAGAGGCGACCGTTCCACAGCCTGGTGCTGGCGGTGCGGCACTTCTCTCTCTCAGCACGAAATCGTCGGCACCGACAGCTACCACGAAGTGACACATGCTTCGGTGTTCGTCCTTTTCCCGCTTACTACTGCCGGCCACGAAGGTGAGAACCTGCTCGTCTGGACCACCACTCCGTGGACGCTCGCGGCTAACGTCGCGGCAGCCGTCCGGCCCGACCTGGACTATGCAAAGGTGCGGCAGGGCGAGAACGTTATCTACCTGTCCCGAGGTACTCTCGGTCGCCTGGTAGGTCCATACGAAGATCTGGGCATGGTGAAAGGGAGCGATCTCGTTGGCCTGACTTACTCCGGGCCCTTTGACGACCTCCCTGCGCAGGAAGCGGTGCTCGCGCCCAAAGTGCAATATGTGCATCGTGTGATAGCGTGGGACGCCGTCGGCGAAGAAGAAGGCACTGGAATAGTTCACATCGCCCCTGGCTGCGGAGCAGAAGACTTCGAACTGAGCAAGGTGAACAATCTGCCTGTACTGGTTCCGCTGGACGAGAACGGGATCTACGTGCCGAAGTATGGCGTCCTCACGGGCAAGCACGTTGCCGATGTCGCGCCAGCGGTATTCGAAGAGCTAAAGAAGCGCGGAGTTCTCTATAACGTCGAGCAATACACTCACCGCTATCCTTTCTGCTGGCGCTGCGGTACGGACGTCGTGTGGCGCGTGGCCAACGATTGGTACATCAGCGTCGAGGATCTGCGCCCCCGCATGCTTAAAGCCGCGTCCGAGGTGGATTGGACCCCCGACTACGCAGGCAAGCGCATGGAGAACTGGCTCCATAACATGAGCGATTGGAACATATCACGCAAGCGCTACTGGGGTCTCGTTCTGCCTTTCTATGTCTGCGACGACTGCGGGGAAGTCACTGTTGCGAAGTCTAAGGCGCAACTGCGTGAATTGGCAATCAACCCAGAGATCGTGGACAACCTGCCCGAGTTGCACAGGCCCTGGGTAGACGAAGTCAAGATCAAGTGTCCAAAGTGCGATTCCGTCGTGTCACGCATACCCGAGGTGGGCGATGCCTGGTTGGACGCCGGCATCGTGCCTTTCTCGACCCTGAAGTATTTGGGCGATCCTGAATACTGGCGTAAGTGGTTCCCCGCAGACTGGGTGAGCGAAATGCGGGAGCAGATCCGCCTCTGGTTCTATTCATTGCTGATAATGTCGGTGACGTTGGAGGACACCGCCCCATACAAGGCCGTCCTCACTTACGAAAAGGTTCACGACGAGAACGGCAGGCCCATGCACAAGTCGTGGGGCAACGCCATCTGGTTCGATGATGCAGCCGAAAAGATGGGCGCTGACGTCATGCGCTGGATGTACTGCTCGGCCAACACGCGCGAGAACATGAACTTCGGCTGGGGCATCGCCGATGCGGTCAAGCGCAACCTGCTCACCCTCTGGAATACCTACTCCTTCTTTGTAATGTACGCCAACCTTGACGGTTTCGTGCCCGAAAAGACCAACGTCCCCCTGGCAGAACGCGCTGAGCTCGACCGCTGGATACTGGCTCGCCTGAACGACCTGATCGGGCAGTCCCGCGCCGAACTGGACGAGTACGACGTGGCCAGCGTCTGCAGGCGCGTCGAGGCATTCGTTGACGATCTCTCTAACTGGTACGTGCGACGCTCGCGCCGGCGTTTCTGGAAGAGCGAGTCCGACAGCGACAAGCTCGCGGCCTACTCGACACTGTACGAGGTGCTTGTAACCCTGACCAAGATAATATCTCCCATGATGCCTTTCCTGGCAGAAGAGATGTATCAGAACCTCGTCAAGTCAAACGAACGAAACCCTGAAGCCCCGCAAAGCGTGCATCACTGCCCCTACCCGACCGCCGACGAGTCCCTCCTTGACAGGCAGTTGCTAGCCGACGTTAGCATGACCCAGCGGTTGGTAAGCCTCGGCAGGGCTGCACGCAATAAGGCCTCAGTAAAAGTACGCCAACCACTCAGCGAGATGATGGTACGCCTTCCCAACAGCGATGACGACGAGTCGTTGGGCAGGATGGCGGCCCAGATACTCGAAGAGTTGAACGTGAAGAAGTTGACCGTTACCAACCAGATGGGCGACCTCATCACCTATAACATCAAGCCCAACTTCTCGGTCATGGGTCCGAAGTACGGCAAACAAATGGGAGCGATCCGCGAGGCGCTCGGGCGCCTTGATCCCGCCGAGGTGGCTGCGCACGTTGAGGCGGCCGAAGGGGTATCAGTAACTCTGCCCGAGGGCGCAACCCTTGAGTTGCAACCGAACGAGCTACTGGTAGAGACCCGTGAGCGTGAAGGCTTTGCCGTTGCTCAGGAGGGCGGCCTGGTTGTCGCTCTTGACACCGAGCTCGACGACGCCCTCCTCAAAGAAGGCATGGCCCGCGACTTCGTGCGTATCATCAACGACATGCGCAAATCAGCCGACTTCAGCGTAAGTGACCGCATCAGCACCTACTACACCCTGCAAGGCCCCGATGACGCGAACCGCAAGCTGGTAGAAGGCGCGCTCGCCACCTTCGCCGACTACATCAAAACCGAGACCTTGTCGAAGGACCTGGTTGTTGGCGCAGCGCCGGAAGGCGCCTACACACAGGATGAACAGGTGGGCAGCACGCTATTGAAGCTGGCGCTCAATCGCTAAGCTACTCACTGCAAAGAGAAGCATCTGCTAATGGGTAGGTGCTTCTTTTTGTGCCACGCAGGAGACTACATGTACGAGGTGATGGATTTGGCTATACGCAAGAATTGGCTGGGCAGCGTTCTCTATGCCTCCCTGGCGTTGGTGGCCGCGGTGGCTATTTCAGCCTGTGGCGACGGGGCTGACTCTCTACCTTCCGCGTCGCCCGTCGCAACGGAATTGGTCGAGGGGCAGCACATTTTCGCCACCTATTGCGCCAGTTGTCACTTTGGGGGAATCGGACCTTCGCTGATCAACCGAAATCTTTCCAGGAACAAAATTGAGACTACGGTGCGCCACGGCGACGGCATGATGCCCGGCTTCGGGACCGGCAGTATCTCGGATGACGATCTGTCTCAGCTGGTGGACTACGTCCAAAGTTTGCGGCGGTGATGTAAAATGAGTGCATGAGAATTTGCATGGTCACCTCGTCGTATCCCAAGTACGAAGGTGATGTCACGGCCCCCTTTATCGAGTCCATCGCGTCGAACGTGGCGGCTCAAGGCAACGAGGTACACCTGCTCGCGCCTTATCACCCCGAAGTGCGCAGGGAGCCCGTCGAGAAGGGTGTACACCTCCATTTCTTCAAATATAGCCCCTTCCGCAACCTCAACATCTGGGGTTATGCCGAGTCCATGGAAGCCGACGTCCGCCTGCGGGGCGCCATCTACCCGCTCACGCCTGTCGTGTTCGGGAGCGCGTTGTGGGCGCTACAGCGGCTGACCCGGCGCATCAAGTTCGATGTGATGCATGCGCACTGGGTGGTGCCCAACGGCCCGGTCGTGGCCATTATCGCTCGTCTGCGTCGCTTGCCAATGATCATCAGTATGCATGGCTCCGACGTGTTCGTGGCTGAGCACAGCAAGCCAGTGGCCGCGGTGGCGCGCTGGTGCTTTGGGAGGGCAAGCGCGATTACCGCTCCCAGCGACGATCTCTTACAAAGGGCTATCGCTCTCGGGGCTCCCCCCAGCCGCTGCCACCTGGTGCCCTATGGCGTCGATCCCGGCCAATTCACCCGCATAGAGGGCGCTGGACCGCTCCTCAAGCGAGAACTTGGCTTGCCAGCCGACTCGCTTGTGATCTTTGCTGTCGGCCGGATGGTGTACAAAAAGGGCTTCGAGTATCTGATACGTGCTACCCCTGCCATTTTGCGCGAACACCCCAACGCCAAAGTCGTGATAGCGGGAGGAGGCGACCTCCAGTCTCGTCTCCAATCGCTCGTGAAACAACTAGGTGTAGAGAAGTCCGTTATCATGCCGGGCTGGGTACAGCGCGACCGCATGCCCATCTTCTTCAGCGGTTGCGACCTGTTCGTGCTGCCATCCGTCGTCGACCAACAGGGCAACGTCGACGGCCTGCCAAATACTCTCCTCGAGGCCATGGCCTCCGCCCGCCCCATAGTGGCAACTAACGTGGCGGGCATCCCGTTGGCCGTGAAGGACGGCGACAATGGCCTACTGGTGCCCGAAAAGCAGCCGGGCGAGCTAGCGGCGGCGATCAATCTCCTGTTGCACGCCCCAGAGTTGCGGGCACAGTATGGCGAGGCCGCCCGCATGCGCGTCGAGAGCGAGCTTAACTGGGAAACCACCGCGCGCACATTCGAGCGACTATACGAGAGCGCCGTGGCTAAGCGCAAACGGGGGTCGGGCGGCGCGCATAGATAGCATGTCTCACCAAGACAAAGAGGTTTTAGACCGTGATGCACAGGCCGTGTTGATTCGCGAGCGTGCTCTTTACTGGCGCGATCCTCTGATCTGGGTTATCGTAGTGCTGGCCGTGCTGCTAAGGATCTCCTATAACCTGGCTTTGCACTCCAATGGCCATCCACCCGGTTCTTTTGTCATCGACGAGAGCGAATACTTCGGTGCGGCCCACATGTTGTCCGAGGGACGCGGCTTCTCCTTCTACGACACTGCCCTCTGGGTACGCCCGCCACTATACGTAGCTTCCCTGGCCACAATATTCTCCTTGGCCGGGGACGCCCACCTCCCCACCCTCCTATTCCAATCTCTCCTGAGCGCCCTCACCCTACCAGCCCTTGGGTGGCTTGCGTTTGTCGCAGGCGGGAAGAAAGCGAGCCGATGGGCTGCGCTGCTCGGCCTGCTGTATTTGCCATTCACGCTCTTCGCGGGCCTCTTGTTATCAGAAACACTTTTCGTCTTTCTCTTCGCCTGGTTCCTTGTACTCCTTCTCCTTGCTCGTGAGTGGCTAACGCCTCCCGAAGGCGCGTCGCGATGGCGCGGTTTCGCACTGGTTGCCGGCGCCGGCGTATTGCTGGGTCTAAGCGTGCTGACTCGTGCCACCGGCCTTGGTTTTCTGCCGCTGGCGGCCCTGTGGTTGGCATGGGGCAACTTCGCACCGCTCAGGCGCCGCTTACTTTCTGCTTTCCTCCTGCTCATGATCTGCGGCCTGACTCTACTTCCCTGGATCGCACGCAACTATGCGGCTTATGGGCATATCCTGGTCGACTCGACCGGCGGGTATAATCTCTGGCTCGGCAGCGTGGGCGTGCGCGACGAGCAGCGCTTGCAGGCCGACTTGCTAACTATCTCCAACCCTGCCGAGCGCGAAAGCTATGCCTATTCGCAGGGTTTGGCGAATATCGTGGCCGATCCGGTCGCATTCGTGGGCAAGGGACTCAAGGAAAGCCTCGACCTATGGCGTCCTTCCTTCGGAGCCGAGGAACGGCAAGTCAAGGGGTTCGCGCTGGGTCGTGTACCGGCCTTTCACCTGGCCTCTCTATTTCTTTTCGACGACGTACTTTACGTGGCGATCCTATTGTTAGGAGTTGCCGGTCTGGCCCTGGGCCCACCTCATCCCCTGAAGAGCCTCACCGGCCTCTGGGTGCTATTGTGGGTAGTCGTGTCGTTCATATTCTTCGCGGTTACGCGCTTCAGGATGCCCGTTATTGCATGTTTGATCCCCTGGGCGGGCGTCGGCGTGTCGTCACTTGGCCAATTAAGATCCCGTCTGCCCGCCGCCGGTAGGATCGTGCAGGCTGCATGCGCCATCGGAGTCGTAGCAATAGCTGCACTGGTTATCCCGGCCATATCGCTCGAAGATGCCTGGCTCGGCATCGAGCGCTGGGGCCAGCAAGCCCCCTACAGGCAGGCCGAGACACTCCTGCAACAGGGCAAACCGCAGGAAGCCGAGACCCAGTACCGGCTGGCAAACGCCGAGATAACAGACACTCGCTATGGGCTTGCATCTGCACTCTTGCAGGAAGGCAAGCCCCACGAAGCTCTCGCCGTTCTCACTGCCGACGAGCCCGCCGACAGGTTCGAGCCTCTTATCATCAAGGGTGAAGCCGCGCGTATGACAGGCGACACTTCAACTGCGCGCTCGCTGTTCAACGCCCGAGTGGTGCAAGTTGGAGGTGCCGAGGCCCTCGACTGGGCATGGGACCACCTGAGCCCACCCCCCACGAGCACGTTGCAGGTTGGCAACGGGCTCGACATGGGCTACATACGTGGCTTCTACGGCCCTGAGACGGCGTCAGACGGCACGCACTTCCGATGGTCGAGTGATCCTGCGGAGATTCGTTGGTCGGGCGCGCTGACGGCCACCACCTTCGTGTGGAATGGCTGGCGTCCCCAGGGTACATCGCCGGCTATCGTCAATCTCACTCAGGCACAGGGCTCCCCTCTGACGAAGCGGTTCGACAGTGTTGACAACTGGCTGACGGACTTTGGTGCAAATTTCACTCCGTCAAAGGCGCCGGTGCCCGACGATGCTGCGTGCCCTCTCGCCGCCTGCGTTCAGATGAACGTAAGCGGCTTCATTGGCAGCGGTGCGGACCCCCGTTTGCTGGGTATCCGGCTCTCGTCAATTACCGCGAGCGTGAACAAGTAATGCAGACAGCCCGCAACACCGCACCGAATACCTCTCCAAGCCGTGTCCTGACCGTGGCGCTACTGGCAGTGTGCGCTCTCCTCGTCATCGGCCTCGCGGCGAAGACCGTGGCATCTGCCGTCACCAGTGCTGAGATGTTCCAGTATCCCTTCCAATTTGACGAATCCGAAGGGATGATAGTTGCCGAAACGGGATTGCTCGATCACGGTGTCGACATATTCGCTCCCCTTACCCCCAGCCTTTTTGTCGCCGCTCCCTACCCCCCTGTCTTCTACTTGCTATGCTGGCCGTTCCAGCATCTTCTGGGTGACGAGCCTTCCTTCAAGATCGGGCGCGCCATCTCCCTCCTGGCGACACTCCTCGCCGGCATTGCCATCATCGGAGTCGTTCGTGCCCTCACGCGCAGCTGGTTGGCCTCTGCTCTCGGCGGCTTACTGTTCTGGTCGTTGGGTCTGGTCACCTTCTGGGGCTCCCTCGTCAAGCCCGACATGCTTGCACTTGCGTTCGGTCTGTGCGGCCTCTGGTGGGTCGTATCCCGTCCATCAGGGTTAGTATGGTGGGCTCTGCCTTTCTTCCTGCTGGCGTTTTACACCAAGCAGACCGCCATAGCCGAGGCAGTCGCCGCGACAGGTTGGCTCTTGTTGACCCGACCACGCACAGGTTTCGCGTTCGGGGCCGCCTATGCAGCAGGCGCGGCCCTCCCCAGTCTCCTGCTTAACTGGCTCACGGACGGAGGCTACTTCTACCACCAGTTCACCCTCCACTCCCTCCCCTGGTTCCCCGATCGCTTCTTCGGCTACTTGCAGAGTCTCGCGATCGACTACGGCGCTTTCCTCATACCTGGTGCGCTGGTCATAGTCCTGCTGGGTACTCAATGGTTTTACGCTCGCGCCCGCCATCAGGATACATGGCTGCCCTGCGCACATGGGCTACTGCTGCTCCTTTACGTCCTGATGGCGTTCGTGGTTTCCATTGGCACCGGCACGCTTGGTGGCAACCACAACCACCTCCTGGGCCTGGTCGCTGCGGCGTGCCTTGGGCTCGGGGTTGGAGCTGGGTTGGTTATCTCGAATGCTAAGTTGGCATTCGGTTGGCGTGCGGGAGCCGTGGCTTTCGGCCTACTTTCACTCGCGTGGGTTCCCGCACTCTTTAGCGTTCCGCTCTGGCTACAGATCGAATTCAACCAGCTAAAGGCGGATCGGACAGCCGGCATGATGAACATCTTCCAGTACGTCACCAACAACGGCGGCACCGCCTACTCTGATAATGTGGGCTTGATGGTTGCCACTCACAAGAAACTGTGGACTACCGACCCTTTCACTCAGACCCATGCTACCCTGTATGAGCGGTGGGACCAGAGCCTGCTTCTGCACGCCGTCGAAACGAAGCAGTTCGCCCAGATAATCGTGCGCATCGACATCGACGCACCCGAGGCAGGGGCGGGCGACCTTTCGCCGCAAATCTTGCAAGCCATGAAAGATAACTATAAACTAGATCAGCGCAATGTCTTGAACATCTATGTGCCCAGATAATCGCGGTACAGGATGATCAGGAAAATTCAGCGCGAATATGGTTGCGAATGACCTTTGTTTCGTATTGAACCCTCAAGCGCAGGAGGAAACTGACCTATGACGGACAACATAACCACGGCCGCGGAACTGCCCAAGGAACTTCTGGACATACTAGTTTGCCCACTCGACAAAGCCAAGGTGCATCCGGAAGGCATGACCCTGGTATGCGAAAAGTGCGGGCGCGCTTATCCCGTACGCGATGGCATCCCGATAATGCTCGTTGATGAAGCTACCCTTCCCGCTGCTCAGGCTGGAACGGAGAAGTAGCTTTGTCGCTGGTATTCTTCTACCCGCAACTCAAGAAGCTGACAGGTGCCGAACGCCTTATACTCACACTGGCCGACTACGCCGCTCGCATGAGCGACCCCGCCCTGGATGTTGTCCTCCTCACCCACTTTATAGCAGAAGAATGCAAGCCAGCCCTCGGCTCAGCCGTGCGAGTGATCGAAACAGGCTGGCCAACCCGGATCTCGGGTAACCACTACCTGGATGCCGCCCTGGAATACGCGTTTGGCCCGGCACTGGCACTTAAGATTCCTCGCACTCGTCTGCAGGGCGTAGTCTTCTTCGGCCCTCCCAGCGTTCCTGCCATGTGGTTTGCCCGCCGCATCCTGTTTCGTCTCGCTGGGTTGCGCGTGCCCATGCTCTACTTCTGCTTCGAGCCGCCCCGCTTCATTTACCGCGATACTGGGGACATCGTCAAAAGGCTTGGCATGCTTGGCGCCCTGGCACGTCCCGTCTTCGGGCTGTACAGGGATCTCGACCGTAGAATGGTGCGGTCCGCTCACCGCGTCCTCTCTAACAGTCCTTTCGGGTCGCGCAAGATAGCAGAGGCCTACCGCAGACGCGCCACAGTGATCGAGCATGGCGTAGACTTTGCCGCCCCTGACCCTCACATGGTCGAGCGCCTGCGCGACCGCTATTCGCTCTCCGGCAAGCGTGTGGCCGTAACGGTCAACCATCTCCACCCACGCAAACGTGTGGACTTGTTCTTGAGCGCGGTCCACTATGCTGCACAATCAGCTGGTGAGATCGTAGCGCTCGTAGTAGGTGCCGGGCCGGAGCGCGCAACCCTTCAGGCGCTGGCAGCAACGCTCGAAATGCAAGAAGGGGTTGATGTCATTTTCGCGGGCGCTGTGCCTGAAGACGAGTTGCCCGCCCACTATGCCCTGGGCGACGTCTACGTCCACACCGGTCGCGAGGAAAGTTTTGGCCTCTCGGTGATCGAAGCTATGTCGCTGGGACTGCCGGTCGTTTCCGTGGCCGAAGGTGGCCCGTGCGACACTGTCATAGATGGTGTTAGCGGTTACCTGGCCGAAGCCACCCCCGAAACATTGGGGACAGCAATAGCCCACCTTTTCGCTAACCCTGCCCGCCTTAGCATGATGGGCCAGGCAGGGGCAAGCTACGTTAGCACGCACTACAGTTGGGAGGCAGGTGCCCTGACTCTGCTGCGTGTGCTTGATACCGTTGAGCGCAAGTTACGTTAAGCCTACACAATGATCGAACCGGCTGAACAACAGCAAAGCACATTAGCGCAGGCGCGGCCTGCTGAGCCTCCCGCATTGAAGCCTTTGCCTCCACGTCGGCGAACTTTCGGCCTCCACCTGCTTGTGTTGGCTGCCTTCACTCTGCTCACGACTGTGGCGACCTGGCCCGCTCTGCCCCAGCTTGGCGGCTACGTTATCGACAAAGGCAACCCACTCTATAGCGTATGGGCCATGGCCTGGCAGGCCCACGCTCTGGTGACAGACCCTGCACGCCTCTTCGACACCAATATTATGCACCCGTTTATGGGTACTCTAGCTTTTGACGAGCTCTCTTTTACCGAAGCGATCATGGCTGCGCCCTTCTACTTTCTGACGGGCAATCCACTTTTTAGCCACAACCTGGTCCTTTTGGCCGCGTTCGTGCTTGCCGGCTACGGGATGTGGCTCCTTGTACGCCATCTGACGGGCAACGGGTGGGCCGGCTTCGTTGCCGGTACTGCCCTGGCCTTCTCCTTCTATTCGCTCATCCACCTGCCGCACATGACGCTCATCAGCATGGAAGGCATACCCTTCTTGCTGTTGGCCGCTTACCGCCTCCTCGAGACCAGTGCATGGCGTTGGGCGTTCGCCGTGGGCGCCCTCTATACGGTGCAGGCGCTCGCGGGCCACTACTTGGCCTATTACACCGCTTTACTCGTGCTCTTATTCTTCGGCTATTACTTCCTTTTCCAGCGCGGTACGTTCTCATGGGGTCTGGTGGGTAAACTCGCCGTGGCAATGGGTGCCTCCGCCCTTGTCATGCTGCCCATAATCGTCCCCTACGTCGTCATCCAGGGCGGCCAGGGCTTCAGCCGCGACCTCTTCGAGACTGAACGCTTCTCAAATACTCTGGCAAGCTTTCTCGCTGTTTACCGCGGCAATCCCATCCTCCAGAACCTGCTCGCGCCGTTCCGCGATCCCGGCCCCTGGGCGATCGATAGGTCAGCCTATCCTGGCCTCTTCACAGTTCTGCTCGCGCTCGTAGGGCTGTTCGGCTGGACGCGACGCAAAACTAAACCCGGCGAGACCCCGGCAAGCACTGCAGTGTTCCCACGCATAATCGAACCGATCTCCCAAAGAAAGCATGCATTCTTCTACGCGATTGTCGTCGTGATCAGCGTAGTCCTCTCGCTCGGCCCCTACTTGCAGATTACCTACGCCGCTAACGACTACGACCCCGACGCCGTGCAGCGCATCATTCCACTTCCTTATCTCGTTCTCTACGATTGGGTGCCTGGCTTCCAGAGCATGCGAGTGACCACACGCATTGGCGTATTGACCATCCTGGCGCTGGCGGTGCTGGCGGGCTTCGGTGCCTACTACATTTGGAACTGGCTCTCGGCACGTTGGCGTCCCTCCGTTGCTCGCTGGGTTCTACCTGTAGTCGCGGTTGTACTGGCCCTCTTGCCCGTTGTCGAAAGTTGGAGCGCGCCCATAGATATGCAAGCCGTTGGCACCCGAAACGCTGTGCCCACCGTTTATCGCTGGCTTTCCGAGCAGCCGCACGCCACCATCCTGGAATATCCGGCAGTCTACTACAAGCCCGGCGACCCCAACGTCGAGATGCAGAACCTGTACGAGTATTACAGCGTCTATCACTGGGACGAAACGATCAACGCCAGCACGAGCATTCACCCATACGCCTATTCGGCCTTCTTGCTTGAAACCACTGATTGCTTCCCCTGTCCGCGCAGCCTGGACGTTATGCGCATGCTCGACGTAACCTACATCGTTGTACACCTGGACAACCTGAGTGGTCCCCAGCGCACTGACTTCGACTGGCGCTCGACCAACCCCGCCGGCAAGGTCGTCGACGATTTCGTGCAGGTCGCGGACTTTGGTGCCGACCGCGTCTATTCCCTGAAGCCGCGCCCCGTCACCGATTTGCCCACGGTGCTCCAGCCCGGCTCGTCGATCCTCCTTGGTGCGCCCTTGGACGACCCCATCATCCGGGGACAGCCCGACGCACGAGTGGCGGGCGGCTACATGGCTGCCCTGGCCTACCTCTTGCGCGACCATCCCCAGTACGGCGACGAGCGCCTGAGCGTGGGACAGAAAATCCACCCGATCGATCCGGCGAACCCTCCCGATTACGCCATACTGTGGGCTAAAGACGACCCTGCCCGGTACGGTTACGATGCCGGCAATCGTGTCTGGTCCAACGAGTTCGTGACCATCTACAGGCGCGGCTCGAACACGGCCGGCCTGGTTGGGCACGCGGGCACGCCATGACTGCCTTCTTGAAGGAGTTGTTGCGCCGCCTGCTCAATCCCGGAATCTATGCCGGGGCGCTCATTACTGCCGTGCTGGTTGTGGCTGCATACCAGGTGCGACCGGGCTATGATATTCAGATCGGCACTCCTACTGATGGTACCATCTTGCAAGGCTTCAACGCCGGCGAGAGGATGGCCCAGGGCGGAGGGACTTTTCGCTGGACCGGTGCTGATTCTTATATCGTCCTGCAGGACGTCGGCAGACAGGATTTTGACGTAACCCTGACCCTGAGCGGCAGCCGTCCGCAAGGCCAGCCTCCACCGACCTTGCGTGTCGAGAGCGGCAGCGCTGTGCTCCTGGATACCGTGCCGGCTCCTGACCTCGTAGATTACAAGCTGACCCTGTCGCGCGAATATGTGAAGGACGGCACTCTCACTCTCCACATCCTGGTCAACGGATTCTCGCCGCCCCGCGACTCCCGCACCCTCGGCGTGGTCCTTACGCGCTTGCAGGCCTACCCCGGTGCCGCGGCCGACAGGTTCATCGAGCCCCCTCTCGGCGCACTCGCGACCCTGGTGGGCGCCTCCGCATTGTTCGCCCTGCTCTTAGCCCTGCTTGGCTGGGGAGCAGGCGGCGTCCTGCTTGGTTCATCCCTGGTTGGCCTTCTGGCGGCCTGCCTGCTAGTCTGGAACCGCTTGTGGCTTACGTCAGGCGTCTGGTACGGGACGTGGATCCCAACCCTCCTATACGCGGGCATATTCACCCTGCTAGTCTGGGGCGTGGGTAGTCTGGTACTGCACAGGCGGCGCAATTTGCCGGGCGGGTGGTCGCTTGCCGGGATTCCATTCCGTATCCTGCTGACGATCATGCTGGTTGCCTTCGCGGTCCGGCTGGCAGGCCAACTGCACCCCCAGATCTTCGTGGTCGACCTTCTTTATCACGTCCATCGCTACCAGGACGTGCAGAACGGCACCCTGATCATCATGCACGTGGCCTCTGAGCTGGCAGGGCGCGACACCTTCTACCTGCCTACTGCCTACATCTTCATGATGCCCTTACAATGGCTGGTCGGTGATATCGTCATGTCGGTGCGCCTGTTCACGATTGCCCTCAGCACGCTCGGCGCTTTCCTCGTCTACTACCTTTGCGCGGTATGTCTGCGCACTACGCGAGCCGGGTTGCTGGCTGCCGTCCTCTATTTGACCATGCCCCTTTCTGTGCTGATCTTCTCGTGGGGGATTACCACCAATATTTTCGCCGACTTTATCTCCCTCCTGCTTTTCACCCTGTTCGTGACCGCACGGGATCTCAATCCCAGGAAGGCGGCCTTCTGGTGGCTGCTCGTACTCCTCTTCGTAGGCGTGCTGAGCCACCCGGCTGTGGTCGTGATCCTCTCCTTTGCCATTGGCCTGCTATGCCTGGCATGGGTCTTCTTTGGACGTCGCTCCCCCTATCTGGGCTGGCGTCGCGTCGGCTGGACGGCCGCCGCCTATGTGGTAGCTCTGGCGTTGGCTTACGCGGTCTACTACGTCAACGTGATACCAACCATGATCAGCACCCTTGCCGACATTAGCGGTGGAACCTCCTCGAGCAGTGCCGGCGGGAATCCTGTTCACCTGCTAATAGGCGGAGCCGTCAGCGACAAGAGTCTAGGCCTCTTCGTGCGCTACGTTGACAACTGGTCAGACTGGCTCTGGGCAGGCCTGCTAGGCATCTGGGCCGAGCTTTGGGCCTACTTCAAGGTCTGGCCCCTGGTAGGCGCCATAGTTGGCTTCGCAATTATCTCTCCTCTTGGCCCACGGCGTTCCGCTTCGCCTTCACCACAGTCGCCTGACGGCACGCGCAGGAGACTGTACTTGGCAGGGCTGGCCTGGGCATTGTCGGCTCTCGTCTTCCTCATTGTCGGGTGGCGCTTCAACCTTTACGTGCGCTACTCACTCTTCGTCCTTCCCGCTGTGGCAATCGGGGCCGCCTTCTTGCTGGCTCGTATCTATGAGCGCGGCAGTTGGGGCAAGACGCTCGCTCTCCTGGTGACCGCACTCTTCGCCTTCATGGCCTTCGCCCTCTGGCAGTACAGGATCAACTATGGCCTCAAGTAGCACGTCGGCCACACCAAGCATCACGCTGCCGCAAGTGCTGCGTGGTGAAGCCCGCACCCTGCTTGCCCTCTTGAAGTGGTGGGTCCTGCTGCCTGTCGTCCTCCTGTTTCTTGGAACTGCCTTCATGCTTTATCAAACGCCGGGGAATTACGTCGTCGATGTCGGCTCCCCGTCTGACGAAGCATACACGCTCAACTTCCACACCCGCCTCAGTGATGGCGCGGTTACCTACAGATGGTCGGACGTCTATGGTTACCTCCTCTTCCCGGGAATCGGCGGCTCACGTCCCCTCACCGCAACTATTACTGTGGACATGGGGCGCACCGCTCCTCTTCAGGTCTTTATCAACGGCACGCAGACATACTCCTCAACACTCGCGCCAGGTTGGAACACGCTCGTAATGCGTTTGGATGGAACGCGCCCTCAGGCCTTGCAATCACGGGACACCGTGATCGAACTTCGCTCCACCGATTATCGAGTCCAAGACTCGCCAACCGAGCCAAAGGGCGTAAAGGTTGACTCTGCAGTTATCACTCAGGATCCAACCGGCGGCATAATCTGGCCGCCGGTCGCCTCGCTCCTGTGGTTCGCTGTGGCGTTGGCCTTGCTCTACCTTGTCGTCGGACGAATTGCCCTCAACTGGTCGAGCCCGCAACGGGCTCGGCTCTATGGCTTACTGGCGTTGCTCGCGCTGGCAGCCATCATCCTGTGGACGCTGTCCGCCAACCGCATCTTAATCGCTGCGGACGCCGGCCATATTGCGGCAACGCTCGCCAGCGTACTTCTCATTGCCCTGGTCGTGGAATGGCTGCTGCGGCTGCGAGGTTCCATCTTGGCCCCTAAACACTGCCGCATCCTCGCCGGCCTTATGGCACTGGCTTTCCTGCTGAGGTTCGGTGGCATGGCCCTCCCCCAGTCGGTGATCGTGGATATGCCCTACCACATGAAATGGCTCAATACCCTACTCACCGACGATTGGCAGTCGCTATACTTTCCAGGCGGTCTAAGCGCGGTGCCCCGCGAGTGGGGCATGGAACTCCTCATCCCAAAATCCCCACTCTTCTATTTCGCGTTCGCTCCCCTTTCACTATTACCTTTCGACATAGAGGCATCAGCCAAATGGCTAATTTCGCTGATAGATTCAAGCATCGTTCCGATCGTCTTCTGGCTTGCCATGCGTTCCGGAGCCCGAGTCGGTGCGGCTTTATTTGCGTCTGCCCTCTATGCCGTCATGCCTCTGGCGTTCAGGGCCTTCGCTTACGGCATCCTACCCACCATCTTCGCTCAATGGCTGGCTGTCTTGCTTTTCGCCGCTCTGCTTGGTCCTCGTCCGACCAGGTCCAACCTCTGGGCGTGGTTAGGCGTTCTCCTGTTGACTACCCTGGTGCTTCTCGCATTCCCAACTGTCGCCCTGTTCGTCAGCCTCGTGGTCGCGGCTTATGCCGTCCTCCTTTTCTTCCGCCCCTCTCTTCGCCCCCAGGGCTCGTCGCTTTACCCCTGGAGTTTAATCGCCCTCCTCGTCGGCGCCTGGTTAATCTCTCTATGGGCTTACTATGGCCTCTACATATCGTCCGTCATGACCTCCATTAGCGCTCTTCTCGCGCCCAAAGTTGGACAGGAACCCACTGTGCGTTGGCCCGGTGGTTGGCCCGACCTGATCGCCTGGACCACCAATTACGTGGTTACCGCGCTGCCGTTACTTCTGGCCGCGCTCGGTTTCGCCCTCTTCCTTGGCAAGCGGAGATTGGCCCACGTGCGCAGAGCCGTTGCCTTACTCACTCTCTGGATGCTCATAATGCCTCTCTTCTTCCTCGCCAACTACAGGGTAGACATGATTGGCAAGCACCTCTTCTTCACAATGGTTCCTGTGGCCGTCGCGGGGGGCGTGGCGCTGTTTGCCTTCGCGAGACGCGGTAGATGGAGCACCCTATTTGCAGGCTTGGCGGTGGCCCTGATCGCCTGGCAGGGACTGATCTTTTGGATTGGGCGGCTCGTGGGGCAGAGCAGTTGAGCGCCCACGACACACTCGCCCTGAGCTTGCGCGCCATTGCGCGAGGTCTGCGCGAGCCTCGCTTCTACATCGCGCTCGTCCTGGCCATGCTTGTTTGGGTCGCAGCCTATCAGAACAAGCGCGACTACAATCTTGAGGTTGCCGACTTTGCCTCCAATCCATACCTGTCGGGCTTCAACGACATTGAAAAGAGCGCATCAGATCCGCCGTTCCTCTACCGCTGGAGCAACGGGTCACCTGACGTCCGCTTCCCCGGCATAGGCAATCAGCCTGTTCAGGTTACTATCTCAACCATTGGGTCGCGGCCCGTAGGCCAGCCTCCTCTGATAACATTCACCGCCCGTGGGCAGCAGTTCCAACTGCAAACTCAGGCCGGTGAGTACAGCGACACCTTTTTCGTCGACAGAGGCACCTCCCCCTTCGACGGCGACCTCGACCTCAAGTTCAGCGTGCCCTCCTTTACTCCTCCAAGCGACCCCCGCGAGCTTGGCGTTATCATCAGGCGCGTGCTCGTGCAGCCCGCCGGCTACGGGCTTCGCCCGCCCGTTATTCCTCCTCTTGGCACCCTTGCGTCGTTACTCTTTGGCCTCGTGGGTATCTACGTCCTCTTTATGCTGCTGTCACGCAGGCGCAGATGGGCGCTGGCCGCCGTCTGGACGTTCGCCTTGCTTGCGACGCTCGGCATCCTCTGGATCCGGCCCGACCTGGCGTTATTTGCCGCAGACCTTCCTGTGCTGTTGGCCTGGACAATCGGCCTCGGAATCGTGGCGCAGTTAGCCATGTCCCTGCCGGCCCGAAAAGACAGCGCTGCGTTCTCCCCGGCACCGCTGGCCATTGCCCTGTTAGCCTTCGCCTTCGCGTTCGCTTTGCGCTATGGCGGTCTGATTTACCCGCAATTCCGCACCAGCGATCTCCTGCTTCATGTGCATAATGTACAGGTCGTACTCTCAGGCAACCTTGTCTTCACCGAGCCCTTGCCCGACGGAAGGCCGGTACCATACCCTCCCGCCTACTACCTGCTCATTAGTGCCCTGTCCCCTTTGACAGGCAACTCCGACGCTGGGCTCGGGTTGGCGCTCAAATGGACCGCGTCTCTACTGGATGCTGCTACCTGTCTCGCTCTCTTCTGGGCCGGTTCCCGCATCTGGCGAGGCCAGTCGAGAGGTCTGAGTGCCGGCGCATTCGGGTCTCTCATATATCTGGCCCTCCCGGGCGTTTTCGATCTATTCTCGGCGGGCAATTACACAAACCTCTTCGGCCAGAGCATACTCAATATCACTCTGCTCGGCGGCCTGGTCTACCTCGCCGGGAAGGGGCATACCGACCTGCTCGCGCCCCTCTTCCTACTACTCGGTTTTGGCTTGACGATGCTTGGGCACTACGGTATGATGTTAGGTACGCTCGGAATCCTGGGGACTTTCGCGCTCTGGACTTTGATAAACACACTACGCAAAACCGACCCTCCCGAAGCCCTTGGCCGCGCCTGGGCGCTGCTTGCAACCGCTGGGATAGCGCTCATCGGCAGTTTCGCGCTTTACTACTGGCGGTTCCTTCAGGACATGGCTGGGCAATTCGGCGACCTGTTCGGCAAACTTGGCAGCGGGACAACTACTGCTACGCCGGCCGGTGCCACTGAAGCCGCCAGGCCGGGCTTCGGCCAGTCGCTCTTGAAGTTGCCGGTGAAATTCGGGCAACTAGTCGGCTGGCCCGCTACCATCACAGCTGCGGCGGGTACCGCGCTTTTTCCGCGAGTCTCAGGTACGGTGCGCGCTCTCCTATTGTCATGGCTCGTTGCTGGTTTGGTCTTTGCCCTTCTCGATCAAGTAGTGGGCGACTCGGTGCGCTGGTACTACCTAGCGGCCGCGCCTGTAGCCTTGGTATCGGGTCGCTTCCTCTCCCTGCTGGGTGCGCGCAGCGCTCCTGCTCGCTGGCTGACAACATTGGTTGTCGCTGCCATGTTGCTGCAAATGCTCACCTTCTGGCTGGGAGTAATATATACTCGTTACCACTAGCGCGAAACTTGACCTGGCATTCGCCTGCATGAGCATTTCGCAGTAAGGAGTACATGAGAGAAGATCTTTACAGAGACTTATACGAAAAAGAGCACACCCACTGGTGGCATATCGGCAAGCGCGGCATCGAGTTCGCCCTCCTGCGCCGGTATCTTCCGGCAGGGCGCCGCTCAGATCGACGTGCCATCGACCTCGGCTGCGGTACCGGCCTGAACCTGGAGCAGATGTCGCGCTACGCCGAAACCACCGGCACAGACTATGTAGAAGAGGCCCTGCACTTCTGCCTGGCGCGCGGTCACAAGCTCCTGTGTAAGGCGGACGCAGCAAAGCTTCCTTTCACTGACTGCTATTTCGATATCGCCACCGCTCTTGATGTGATCGAGCATCTGGACGACGATCTCGTCGCGCTACAAGAGCTTTACCGCGTCATGAAGCCCGGCGGCATCCTGATCGTGAGCGTGCCCGCCTACAGGTTCCTCTGGACCTACTGGGACGATATCCTTGGCCATCGCCGGCGCTACACCACAGGCATGCTAGGCAAGGTTGCCCAGCAAGCTGGCTTCACGGTACGTAAGCTCAGCTACAGCAACATTCTCATCCTCGTACCTGCTGCGCTCGTGCGCCTGGGGAAAAGCCTGCTCCTTAGAAATGCTGCCCGCACTGGCAACCCCCGCCAGCCCGAGAGCGACTTCGTCAACCTTCCCGGCCCACTCAATAGCGCGATGATCGCCTACTATCGCATGGAGGCGCGCATTTTGCAGCGTGCGCGCCTACCCTTCGGTCTATCCGTAGTATGCGTGGCTCAGCGACCCTATGAAATGGAAGACGATGGCCGGAACAGCTGAGGTCGCCCACGAACGTGCCCTAGAGCGTTCAGGACGGCTTGACTCGGTCCTCGTGTGGGTCGAGCTCAACGCTCCGCGCATCCTCGCCTGCATGATCGTGCTGTGGATCGCGCTGATCTTTGTCGCCAGCGTCTACAAGTACGAAACCTACGGCCAGGGCTACGATCAGGTGGACTTCGAGCAAGCCATCTGGAACACGACCCAGGGCCGCGTGATGGCCGACTCCCGCTTCAACTTCACGGGTTCCGTGTTTGGCATGGATTGGATGCCCTTGCTCTTCTTCTTCGTGCCCTTCTACGCAATCATCCCGTCGGCCCATACGCTTTTCTTCTTGCAGATCGTGGGCACCGCTCTCGGCGCCATCCCCGTCTACTGGATCGCCCGCGATAAATTAGCGGGCAAAACCGCTGGCCTCGGCTTCGGATTGGCCTACTTGCTCTACCCGGTCATGCTGCACGGCGTACTGAACCCTTTCCAGGTGCGTTTGTTCTCAGTAACCCTGCTGTTGTTTGCCTTCTACTGGTACGAAAAGGGGAACAGGCTCTGGTTCTGGGTGGCCGCTCTCGTGGCCGTGCTGGCGCGCAGCGACGTAGCTTTCGTCATCGCGATGTTCGGCATTTACGGCCTCCTCACGCGCAAGAAGTGGCCCGATATAGTCGCGCCGCTGGGCGTTGGGCTTGCATACTTTGCGCTGTCGACCTTTGTCCTTGTGCCTGCGTTCGCCTACCCCGGTGCCTTCGCGCCTCCCACTGGTCCTATCACCGACCCAATGCAGTGCTGGCCTTGCGGCCTAAGCCCTCAACTGGCATACTACGGCAACCTGGGTAAGACCGGGCCCGAGATAATTTGGCACGTGATAAGCGACCCCCTGAATACTATCCAAATCATGTTCACTTCCGACAAGATCGCTTATATGCTCTTGTTGCTCGTGCCTCTCCTCTTCCTGCCTCTGCTGGGTGCGCGACCTCTCATACTTGGTCTCCCCATCCTCGCCCTCAATCTCCTGTCCAATCGCCCCGCCCAGTACGATTACCAGCATCACTACAGCCTCCTTCTTGTGCCAGGTTTGTTCGCCGCGGCCATTTATGGAACGAGCAATCTTGCCGGTTGGTGGAAGAAGCGGGTAGACCACCACTCACAGCCTCCACAGGTAGAAGGGCACCAACTAACTGATCGGAGGCCTGTGCTGGCGATCGTGCTTGCACTGGTCGTGTGGGGCGTAGTCATGCAGGTGCCCTACAAGAACCCTGCCCTCCGTGCGTTCCTGTTCCCCGAGCCTCCTGCCACGGTGGCAGCAGCCAACGAACTGGTGAACATGGTACCGTCCGAGGCCAAAGTGGCCGTCAGTTCCAAGCTGGCCCCCCACCTCCTCCCCAGGCAGTACATCTATAACTTCCCCCCCGCTCCCTACTCCCCTTACAACTTTGCAGATCGCCACCGCGCAGACTACGTCAACCTCGACTATATCCTGGTCGACTCCGACGCTGCCGCGCTGCCCTTCGACGCAAACAAGATAGGCGGTAGAACCGGGCTTCAGGTCCTACAAAGTCTGCCTGAATGGCACCTCGTGGCCGAAAAAGAGCAGCTTATGCTGTTTCAGCGAAAGTAAGCTGTATACATTAAGCAAAGGTAATAATCACATGAACGCATCAAATAACGTCCCGATAGTGCCGCTGGGCCTGGAAGCCGATACCGAAAAGGATCGGCTATCCATCCAGTGGAACGACGGCGTGACCACGACCTACCCCATCGAGTGGCTGCGCTGGCAGTGCCCTTGCGCGCTGTGCCGTGGCGAAATGGGCGTGCCCGGACGCCTGTCCCACGTCAAAACCCTAACCCCCGACGAAACTCGCCTCGAAGACGCCCAACCCATCGGAAGGTACGGCATCATGCTCTACTGGGGCGACGGACACCACGACGGCATCTTCACTTACGACTGGCTGCGCAACAACTCTCAAGACCCCGACGAGCCGGCAGAGTCGCCTGCAAACGAATCGCTAACCGACGTATAACGCTACCTCAATGACCGAACCGACCACCGCACAAAACGCTCCCAACGACCCTGTCCTCGAAGCCGACCTTGCCGCTGCCATAGAACCCTGGCTCGCGCACATGACCTGGCGCAAGGACTTCGTCGCGTGGCGAGAGCGCCGCATTCATCAAGAGCAGTACCAGCAGGCCAATTTGAAAGACATCGCTCTGGCGCTCGGCCCTGATGTCGCGGGCAAAAGCATGCTCGATCTCGGTGCAGGCATGGGCGGGCTGTCGGTTGCCCTTCTCCTGGAATACGGCGACAAAGGGCTCCATTTGCAGTCGATGGACTACAATCCCGACTACTGCCACATCGCAAGTCTACGCGCTCGGCGCTACGGTCTGATCCTACCGATCACTGTAGCCGCAGGTGAGCAACTGCCCTACCCAGATGGCTCCTTCGATTTGATCACCTGCCTCGACGTCCTTGAGCACGTCGCCAGCACCGGCGACGTATTGCGCGAGATGCGTCGGGTTCTGAAGCCGGGCGGCATCGTGCTCACCACCATCCCCAATCGTAGAGCATTCCGCGACCCACATTACCATCTGCCGCTCATAAATTGGCTACCGCGTCCTCTTGCCGAGGCAATCGTGCGTCGCTCTGGACACAGCAAGAGCGGCGGTCCACTTCAGGATAGGCAGGCGTTGTCCGAGCTGAGCACATACACCTGGGGCGCATTCAAGCGCGCCGCCGAGGACGCCGGCTTCGATCTGCGCGATCAGGTCCTTTGGCGCATCCGCCGGGACGAAATCCGGCAGTTGCACGGTTGGCGCCGCGCGGCGCTGTCGTTCGTCCAGAAGACCGGCCTGATAAGCCCTCTCTATCGCCTTTACAGGTACGGCTGGGAAGGCACCTATCAGATTGCCTTGCGAGTGCGCTAGCTTGAAAATCGCACTGTACAACCTGACGACCACCACCCGCTGGGGAGGCGTCGAGAACTTCGTCTGGGAGGTCGCCGAACAGATGGCGGCCCGCGGCCATATAGTTCACATTTTCGGCGGCGCAGGCAACATCGGGCGCCTGCCTACCGAACGCGTGCAAGTCCGGCGCTTCCCCTACCTCGACCGAGATCTCTGGCGCAAGATCCCCTTCCTGGGTCGGCAATATACCCTCACCAAGATGCTCGAGCGCTCAAGCATGGTGCCCTTTGCCCTGCCTGCCCTGCTGGCCGGGCGCTACGACGTGGTACACATACAGAAGCCTTATGACCTTCCAACGGGCGCTTTGTCCAGGCTCACAGGCGCAAAACTGTTGTTCGGCTGCCACGGCAAGGACTTCTGGACAGGCGACCGCCTTTTCGTGCGCTGGGCAGACGCCTCCGTATCGGCAAGCCACTACAACGCCGCCCAGGTCCGCAAGCGCTATGGGATTGACCCCGTTGTCGTGTACAACGGGGTCGACCTGAACGTCTTCAAGCCCAGTCCCGAGAACGACGGCGCGGTCCTGGCCGAATACGACCTCGCCCAAACACCTATCTACACTGCCCTTCTCTATGCCGGGCGGCTTGTGCGGTGGAAAGGCGTTGAGTACCTGATCCGCGCGCTGCCTATGCTCAATCCTGCAAGCACACCGCTCTGGATCGCCGGTGAAGGGCCCTATGAAGAGGAATTGCGCGCACTGGCGGCGAAGCTGGGTGTCACCGAGCGCGTCCGCTTCCTGGGGCGAGTTGAACAGCCCAAACTGGCAGCCCTCTATCGCTCCTGCTCGACTCTGGTGGCGACCTCGTTCGTCAACGAGACTTTTGGCATGGCCCTCTGCGAAGCCATGGCCTGTGGCGCCCCCGTCGTCGCATCAGACTTCGGTGGTTTCCGCGAGGTGGTGGTCGACGGCGAAACCGGCCTCCTCGTGCACCCCCAGGACCCCGACGATCTTGCCGGCAAGATCAACACTCTGCTGGCGGACCGCGACCTGGCGGCCAGGATGGGCGCGGCAGGTATGCAGCGCGTAAACGACCTGTTTAGCTGGCGCGCCGTCGCTGACAGGCTGGAGGAGGTGTACAGGTGTCTCGCTCCTTCCTCTATATAGCCTATCCCATGCGCCTCGACCTGGGCGCCGCCAACGCTATCCAGACCTACAACACCGTCCGCGAGTTGCAAAAGCTCTTGCCCGACATGCGCTTAGTGATCCCTCGCTGGCTGAACGAGCCCAGCGCGTTCACTGACCTCGGCGCCTTGCACCTGCCTCGCCCTGCCGTAAACAAACTATCCCGCTTCTTGCCCTGGGGCGGCTGGTCATACATCGAGCGCACCATCTATTCTTTCATGCTCGTCTTACTTCTGCTGGCGTGCCGTGTTGCGGGGCGTCGCTACAGGGTACTCTACGTGCGCGACACTGTCTGCGCTGCCTGGCTCGGCTTGCTAAGGCCATTGCACGGCAGCCCCGTCATCTACGAGGTACACGACCTCGAAGCCGACCACCCCAGCAAAGCCTCGAAGTGGCCACGAGCCTTTTGGACACGCTTTCTGCCCTGGCTCGACCATGTCGCTCTGACCCGGGCCGCCCGGATCGTTTCGCTAACCCACACATTCAAAAATTGGGCACGACAAAACCGCATCAAGAATGCGCAGGATATAGCTGTGATTCCCGATGCGTTCGACCCCGATTTGTATTATCCTGTAGACGTATCCCGAGCGCGGCTGGAACTCGGTTTGCCAACTAAGGCGTTCATCGTGGGCTATGCCGGGCTGACCTTCGCCTATCGCAACCTCGACCTGCTGATCGAAGCCTTCGCGCAGCTCGCCGCAGGCGACCGCGATGCCATGCTCATTCTGGCGGGCGGGCGCCCACAGGAGGTAGAAGAACTGCAATCTCTGGCAACAAAGCTACATATCCCGCAAGAACAAATCTTGATGACCGGGCAGCTACCCCAGGAGCGCTCGGCTGCCTACGTGCAATCTGCCGACGTGCTCGTCATCCCGGACACTGTTACCGGCATGACGGCTTCTCCCCTAAAGTTATTTGAGTACATGGCGGCCGGCAAACCGATTATCTGCAAGGACATGCCCGCTTTGCGCGAAATAGTGGACGAGACCGCGGCTATCTTCTTCAAGGGTGGCGATGTCAACAGCTTGACCGACGGGCTGTTCGTGCTTAGGCATGACCCCGCGCGGCGCGAAAGTATGGGAAAGGCAGCCTTGGCACAATCCATCGGGTATACATACGCCGCTCGCGCCCGCAAAATAGCGGAGGTAGTTCGTGAGATCCGCTAGTACAGACGACCAAAGGCCAGGGACAAGTGAGATGGCGTCACCGGTCGTCGGTCGTCGGTCGTCAGTCGTCAATCGTCTAACAAAGCGTCCTCTCCTGTTACTTCTAGCCCTTTTCATCCTGCTTGCTCCTCTGGTCACCAGGCGCATCTATGCCAGCGACGAGATCAAGTATTTCGCATATGCGCACTCCCTCTTTTTCGACCACGACCTCGATTTCAGCAACGACTATCTGCACTGGTACGAGGTCGACCCCGTCAAGTTCAAGGCGATCTACACCGACCTCTACCAGACGCGTGAGCCGCTGACCGACCTTCCCACCAACGAAGCCCCAATCGGCACCGGACTATTCTGGATGCCATCATATGCCGTGGCCCACGTATTCGCGCTTACAGCCCACGCGCTCGGCGCGAACATTCAAGCCGACGGTTGGTCCGACCCCTACATCTGGGCCGTGTGTCTCACCTCTTACCTCTTTGGGTGTATAGGCCTTCTCCTCTGCTGGTCGCTTGCAAGCGATTTCTTCGGCAAGCGCCTGTCGGCGTTCGCGGTCGTTATCATCTGGTTCTCCACTTCCCTCGTCTTCTACACCGTCATCGCGCCCCCCTGGTCCCACGCTACCTCGCTGCTGGCCGTTACGCTTTTCATCTGGTACTGGCACCGAACTCGCAAGCCCCAAGGTCGCCTCTGGTGGCAGTGGGCCATCTTGGGCGCGCTGGGTGGCATTACGATGCTCGTGCGCGAGCAGGACGCCCTCTTCCTCGTGATACCCGGCCTTGAAGCCCTGGTCGGTCTGGTAAGCCTCTGGCGCGAACGCAGGCCCGGCTGGCTCCTGCTCGCCCGCCACTGGATAGTGGGCGTAGTCATAATGGGCGTGGCGGCGTTCGTGGCCTTCATACCGCAACTTATCGCCTACAAAGTAATCACCGGGCGCTTCGGACCGTCGCAAGTCGTGTCGGGCAAGCTAAATTGGACCTCGCCTAACTTCTTCAACGTGCTCTTCAGCCCCGAGCATGGCATGATTACCTGGACGCCCATCATTGCTGTATGCTTGATAGGGCTAATCTTCTTCTGGCGGCGCGACCGCTTATTTGCTGCCGCACTGGTCGTTGCCTTCTTTTTGCAGGTTTACGTCGCCGGCTCGTTCCTCACGTGGCAGAGCGCAAGCTCCTTCGGCCAGCGTCGCTTCATAAATTGCACCATCCTCTTCGTGCTCGGGTTGGCCGCAATCCTGTCGTGGGCCGTAGCGCGCGGCATCCCACGGTGGCTGGTGCTGGCCGTGCCTGTCTTGTTCGTGTTGTGGAACGCAGGCCTGCTTATGCAGTATGCTTTATGGTGTTCCCCCCAGCGTCAGGGGCTCGACTGGGCGGTCGTCCTCAAGGGCCAGTGGGAGATCCCACTCAAGGCGCCCCGCCTGATCTGGGACTTCCTCTTCAATCGCGCCAGCTTTTACCGGGAGTTGCCCAATTGCTGATGCCCGACCCAACTCTCATTCAACGAAGGCCAACCACCATCTCTGTGTCGTCTTCCTAATTAAGAATTAAGAATTCACAATTAAGAATTCAAAAAAGCCATGATATCTGACCGCCTCCTAAATGAAGTTGTCTGCGTCAACCCGGATTGCCGGACCGCCGGCTCGCCGCACCTCAACCTGCGTGACGGCCTGCTCGTCTGCCCTCGCTGCGGCTGCGCTTACAGGCTCATCGGCACTGCATATATCGACCTCATGCCCCCCGCAGAGGGCGCGCACGAATCGCTCTACGTGTTGCACGAGGGCGAGTTCGAGGCCACCCTCGACTACAAGCGTATCGGCCTTCCTGTTCTTGGTGCCGGAGTCCGGCAGCGCGCAATCCGCCGCATGCTGAAGCCCACGCGTACCGACAGGCTGATCGAGTTGGGCTGCGGCAACGGCAAGTTCGTTTACTGGAACCGCCAGCTAGTGGACTGGGCAGTCGGCATCGACCCCGTGCCCCTGTTCGCCAAAGAGGCCATAAGCGAGATCGACCTCGCCATGGCCGACGCTCGTGCGCTCCCCTTCGACGACGGTGCTTTCACGGCTGCTCTCTCGATCGATGTGCTGGAACACCTCCCGTTGCCCGACTTTAAGCTCTATCTGAGCGAAGCGCACCGGGTTATCGCCCCCGGCGGCAGGTTCTTCATCTTCTCAAACACGCGCGAGGGTTCACGCCTCGACTTCATCGTCCGGACCACTCGTCGTCTGTCCAAATGGCTCGGCGAGCGTGGCGTGCTGGACGATAGCCGCGACCGACTGCGCAAATCCGACCACGTCAAGGCCGTCGAAACCTATCCTCAGCTTGAAGCGGTACTGAAAGAAAGCGGTTGGCGGGTAGAAAAGGTGGTCTTCTGGAACGGCCTCTTTCAGAGCCTCATCGAAAATCTACTCGTGAAACTGGGCGAATCGCTCGTGCGCAAGGTACGCGGCTCCGGTAGCAAGAGCGCCCCTGACGGTTCGGAGCAATCCCAGAAGGGCGAGGACGCCCTGAGATCGTCAATGCGTACTACCCTCGCCAGGCGCGGCTGGACTTACAGGGCCATGCGCCTCCTCACCGAACTGATGTGGCTCGACATTGTCCTGTTCGGCAAATGGAGGGCCGGACCTTACTTCGTGCTTGCTGTGCGCGAGGACCTGCCTTGAGAATTCTCTACGTAGCAGCAGCCATAGAAGTGGGCAGTACGTCCGGCGGTTCGACACACTTGAACGAGGTGGCCTGCGGACTGCGCGCACTGGGTCATGAGGTGCTCGTTGTGGCTCGTTCTCTGCCCGGCGCACCCAACCAACAGACCTCTTTCCTCAATGATTGCCAGGCGCCGGTGCGCATTGTCCGCCCGCGCAAAGAGTTGGCCTTGCTCGGCCTGCTCGTGGTGTCAAAAGCAATGCGCGACTTCCGGCCCGACGTGGTGATGGAACGCTTCTACAACTTCGCTGGAGCCGGGATCTTGCTGGCGTATCGGCGCGGCATACCCTCTCTTCTCGAGGTAAACGCGCCCATTATCGACCCGCCCAACAGCCTCAAGACCAGGCTGGATCGCCTGTTCCTTGGGCGAATGCGCTGGTGGGCTGTGCGCCAGGCGAAGTGGAGTGCAGCCATCGTCACACCCCTGAACACGACAATCCCACCCGAGGTGCCTCGCGACAAGATACACGAGCTACCATGGGGCGCGAACGTGACGCGCTTCGACCCTCAGTTGCGGGTGACGAGGCGCGCAGAACTAGACGCCCTCGCCACGGCATTCAATCTGGATAGAAGCGGTCCCGTCGCCGTTTTCCTCGGTAGCTTCCGCGCCTGGCACGGTGTCGCCGGATTCGTCGAGGCCGCCCGCAGACTAATAGCCTCGGGTAGCAAACTCTCCTTTCTTGCCGTTGGCGGCGGACCTGAGCTGGCATCCTTCACCGAGCAGTCTCACTCTTGGGGCTTGCCTGAGGGGCGACTCGTCTTGACCGGGCCCCAGCCGCACGACCGTGTGCCCCTCCTACTGGCACTGGGCGATGTCGGGGTGGCCCCGTTCGATCTGTCAGCCCATGAGCCACTTCGCACGTTTGGGTTCTACTGGTCGCCGCTCAAGGTCTTCGAATACATGGCTATGGGTATGCCCGTCGTCACGGTTGACGTGCCGCCCCTGAACAACATTGTGCGCGAGGGGCAGGAGGGACTTCTCTATCCCTCCGGCGACGTTGCCGCGCTCATATCGGCTCTCGCCACGCTGGAAGCGGATGCCGCATTGCGCGCGGCGATGGCCACGTCGGCACGCGCTCGTGTGGTGGAGCGCTTTAGCTGGCAAGCCCATTGCAGGGCGCTGGACGCCATTTTACGGGAGATAGCATGTTAGAAACAGACGAGGTTGGCGGGTCGTCGGATGTCCGCCGTCTGTCGTCCACAACCCAGGAGATAGCACCCTGAAAGTGGTACTGATAACCGACGTCTTCCCGCCGAAAAGCGGTGGAAGCGGCTGGAGCACCTTCTACCTGGGCAAGGCTCTTGCCGAGCGTGGCCACACCGTGCGCGTGTTGCGCCCTGCCTACGACGAGCCGGTGTTCCGGCCTTCCATCCGCACCGAAACCTATGACGGCCTCCACGTCGAGCGTATGCTCATGCCGCCCGCGCCGCGCTGGGCAGAGAAGGTCGGCATCAGCAGTGCCTTGCAGGAGCGCACCGCCCGTCGATTGCTGGCCAGCCGGGCCTATAAGCTGGCGATGGCGGGCAACGCCGACATTCTGCACGGTCAGCACAAGGTTTCGGCAGGTGCTGCCTCCATTGCGGCCCAAAAAGCGCGCACACACGGAGCACGGGTGGCCTCGGTGGCGACCGTGCGCGACTACTGGCCTCTATGTCCCGTCAGTACGCGCTTATTCACCATGCGCAACGGCTCCGGCTTCGAGTGCCGCAACTGCCACAGATTTCTCCCATATCTTCGCGCGGTCACACGCTCCAGCGGCTTGGCCTCTCTTCAGATGGCTCTTGCCCCTCTGCGCTGGCTTTCCACCCTTGCGAGTATTCGCTTGCTAGCCAGGTGCGACTCGACGATCGCCGTCAGCAGGTACGTACGCGACGAGTTAGCGATGAGCGGGCGGCTCGATGGCACGAAGCTTTACAGCATCCCTAACCTCGTCCATCTGCCGAGCGTCGAGCGTGCACTGGCAACCGAATGGCCTCTGAATGACATATCCCTACATGATAGCTTCGCTCTCTTCGTCGGCAAGTTCGAGCCCAACAAAGGCGTTGATCTGCTTGCACGAGCGCTCAAACAGGCCTGCGTGACTTTGCCGGTCGTGCTGGCCGGCGATGGGCCACTGAGGGCTCAACTGGCACGAGAGGCTGCAGCTCTGGGGCTCGACTTCCGGTTCTACGACTGGCTGGACAACGACCCCATCCTGCGCCTTATGCAGGCCGCACGGGTTCTGCTCTTCCCGTCCGCCTGGCAGGAACCATTGAGCCGGGTACTGCTCGAAGGGTGTGCGGCGGGCGCAGCCATTTTGGCCCTGAACACTGGCGGCACAGCCGATATCATCGCACACGGCGAGAGCGGCTGGCTAGCCGCCGATCAGGCTGAGTTCGCCGAGGGCGTCCGGCGTGTGGTCGAGGACGACACGCTAAATCTCCGCATTCGAGCAGGCGCGAGGAGGCGAGCCGAGACGGTGTTCTCTGCCCCCGTAGTCTCAGCCGAAATTGAGGCCCTCTATGCTTCCGTCCTGGAAGACCTACCTGGGGACGCCACATGAGACTCGCATACTGCATGCGCGCCATTTACCCCCAGCATGGCTACGGCGGCCTGGAGCGTTCGGCCACGTCTCTCATGGAGCACCTTCTCCTAGAGGGCGTCGACATCGCCCTCTTCACTCGCGCCTTGCCGCCTGGCCAACCGCTGCACATACCCGATCAAGCCGCAGGCCGCCTGACCGTCCACGCCGTGCCCTACGGCAAATTGCCCCTCCCGCCCAACGGTATTCCCGCCCGCCTCACCAACTACCGCTCATTCGTCGTGAACATGGGCCGCCACGTCGCCGGCCTTGCCTACCGTGGTCACGTGCAGGGCGTGTACGCTCATGGACTCTGCGCGTGGGGCGTGCGCCGCGCTCCCGAATGGGGCGTCCCCATGGTTGCCAACCCGCACGGCCTCGAAGAGTTCAAGGTGCGCGACCCACTAAAGCGCCTGGCCTACACGCCCTTCCGCGCCTGGGTGCGGGCAGGCTGCAAAGCGGCAGATCGCATAGTAGCCACTGACCATGCGATGTGCGCAGAAGTAGCCCGCTTGCTCACCATTCCCGATAATAAGGTAGTGGTTTTGCCTAACGGTGTGGATGTCGCTGCGTTGCGTGCTCTCGTAAGCCCGCGGGTGCAAGCCGATTTGCGTGCCCGCTTCCCCATCTTGAATGCCGAACACGCAGAAACCTTAGGCATCAGCGTGGGCCGTCTGGAGGCCAACAAGGGTTTCGACCATCTCATCCGTGCACTCGCCGGCCTGCACACTGAGGGCCAACCCTGGCGCTGGGTCTTCGTCGGCGAAGGCTCGCTCAAGGAGAAACTAGTCGTGTTGGCCGGCCAACTCGGAATAGCGGATCGTGTGCTCTTCACCGGAAGTTTAAGCGACACTTTGCTTCACAGCCTCTACGCAATGTGCGACCTCTTTGCCCACCCGACGTTGTATGAAGGTAGCTCCCTTGTCACCCTTGAAGCAATGGCGCACGGGTTGCCCGTTGTGGCAAGCGCAGTCGGCGGCATTCCTGACAAGGTACGAGATGGCGAAACGGGTTGGCTGGTGCCGCCCGCCGACGAGACTGCTCTGCAACGCAGGCTGCAATGGACGTTGCAGCACCCGCAGGAGCGAGCCGAGATGGGGCGGCGGGGGATGCTCCTCGCAGAAACAGATTTTAGTTGGCAAAAGGTGGCGGTACAGACGAAAGACTTATTTACACAACTGGTTGAGGAGAAAGCATCGTGCTAGACGTGCTAAGGTGGCTTCTTGGCTTACCCCTCCTCCTCTTCATGCTCTACGCGCCTGGAGCCGTTGTGCTCAACTCGCTCGACAGGCGTAGCTCGGGACGTCATCTCTTCTCCGGCGCAGACGAGTGGGTCTTTACCGCTGTCCTCGTTAGCTCCCTGACCACTGGCCTGCTGGGCTTCGTCCTTGCCGAAGTTGGGCTTTTCTCCTGGTGGCTGATTCTCACCCTGCTCGTCGTGTTCTGCGTCGTGACTGACTTGTCGCTGGGTATGCAGCCGTTGCGGATCGGGCCCCTTCTGAGCCTCCTCAAAATAGCACGCCCCTACCCGCGCCGCCAACGCGAGAGCAAAACCATTCGAATGCAAGGCATTCTTCTCAGCGTCATTATCTTGCTTGCCTGCGCTCTCTTCTCTCGTCCCGACGAAATGTTGCGCGGTGCCCTCGACTCAGGCGCCTATGTGAACGGCGGCGTAGCCATCGCCAACTCCGGCTCGATCCTCCAGCACGATCCCCTCATGCGCGAGCTCGATAACGACAAGGGCGAAGTAAAGGAACTCACGCTTGGCCTGAACCCCGACCGCTTCACGCTCGATACCCTGCGCATGCCCGCGTTCTACGTGCTCGACAAGAAGGCCGCGCTCATCCTCCCCCAGCACTATTCGCTCTACCCCGTCTGGATCGGCCTGCTCGACTCGCTCTTCGGCATCTGGGGTGCCCTCTATGCTACGCCCTTACTCGCTCTTTTGGCCGTGCTCGCCGTTTACTACTTCGCCCGGCGCTCGATCGGAGTAGGCCCTGCTTTGCTGGCCCTGCTGTTGTTGGTGCTGTGCCCCGTCACCATCTGGTTCGCGCGCTATCCGGTCGCCGAGGTGATTACGGGTCTATTAGCGTTCAGTGCCTTCTTCTCTTTTGCGCGTATGGTCAACCTGGCCTCCACCGACTACAAGGTACCCCACGATGCCGATTACTCCGCACCGCCCTCAGACCTGCCGGGCAACGACGAGCGCAGGACCTGGTCCATGTTCTGGGGACTGCTGGCCGGGGCCTCCCTGGGCGAAATCGCGCTCGCCCGTCCTGACTTCATCTTCTACATCGCTCCGGTTCCGCTTTATCTCCTTTACTGGCGGCTCACCCGCCGGTGGAAGCCGGGCTATACATGGTTCGCCTCAACTCTCGGCGCGTTCCTTCTCCTCTATTCCCTCCATTTCGTCTTCTTCACCTTCGCCTATACCCTCGACCAGTATTACGGTATCATCCAGGGTCTCAGGCGGCAATGGGCGCCCCTGATGATTCTCCTCTATGTCGGACTGGTCGCCTTGATCGCTCTGGATCGCCTCTACCCGCGCCTCAAACCCGCGTGGTCACATCTTAGCGACATGGCTGAGCGCTACAGGTGGGTTTGGGCTGGCGCGATCGTGCTCGCCATCGCTGCGTACGTGCTGTACCGCTACGCCTACGACCCCTGGAGGCCCAACTTGCGCTTCGACAAGGCGGGCAACCCTGTCGCGCAAGCAATTCCCACCACCTGGGAAAGCTACATCGGCGCGCCCGTCGACGAAGGCCAGAAATACAACCTGCTCCGCGTGGGTTGGTACCTGTCGCCGTTCGGCCTGCTCCTCGGTGCCGCCGGCCTCATGCGCTGGGTGTGGGGCAAGCTCAACGCCGCTACCGGCCTCTTCTTCATGTGCCTCATTATCGTCGGCGTTGTCTTCATCCAGGAGACCTTCACCGAGGCGCATTACATCTACACCATGCGCCGTTATGTGCCTTTAATCCTGCCCGCACTTATAATTGGGTTCGCCTGGTTCTGCGCCTTCATCTGGGCAAGGATCAAGCCCGTGCAGCTAGGTTGGGCCCTGGCGAGCATTCTAGCCGCCGCGCTGGCCGTCTTCTTCGTCTATACCGGTCGCGTCATAATCCCCCACGTCGAGGAGCAAGGCGCTGTATCCCAACTCAGCACACTCGCGAGCCGTTTCGACAGTAAATCCGTGCTCCTGTTCAGCAACGAACGGGATGAGCCCTACCTCATCGCCACCCCCCTGCAATACATCTACGGCATCGAGAGCTTCGCGCTGACCCGCAGCTACCCCTCGCTCGACAACACCGTCATTGAAGGCGTTGTAGATCGCTGGCAAAAACAGGGCTACAAAGTCTATGTCCTCATGGGCGCAAACGGCGGCAAGCTGCACCTCGAAAAATACTCGTTCAAGTGGGAGGGCTACTGGGAATATCGCGTGCCCGAGTTCGAGCAGCTCTACACGCAGAAGCCGTCCAACGTTTCCGAAGCTTTCCTGCCCTGGGGTATCTATTCCCTGGAGCCAAAGATCGCCGCGCCCGCCTGGCCTTTCAACCTCGACATCGGCGACGCCGACTACCCGGCACTTGTGTCGGGCTGGAACAAGCAGGAGCGCGACTACGCCCAATCGCCCTACTGGCGCTGGACCGGCAACCACGCCATCCTGCGCGTTCCCTGGCCCGCCCAGGGCACCGCACCCGCCGCTACCTACGCTGCGGGCACGATTCATCTCAAACTCCGGCCCGAGACACCCCAGAAGAACAACTCGCTAATTTACCGGACTCAGCCGTTCACAGTAACCGTTTCCCTCGACAACACTCCCGTCGGCAACATAACCGTCCAGCCCGGCTCCGGCTTCATCGACTACGCCCTACAAATCCCATCAGGCGTCCCCAAGACTGAGCCCGACGCTGACACATCCCTCCTGCACATCTACTCCCCCACCTGGTCGCCCGCCGACCTGAAAATCAGCGGCGACGCTCGCAGCCTCGGTGTGCAGGTCGATCAGGTTATAATAGAGAAATAATCAAGACAGCCCCACACCCCGACCACTTATCACTTATCACTTATCACTTATCACTTTCGAAAACTGGTCACCGGTCACTGGTCACTGGTCACTTTCGTCGTCCGTCGTCCGTACACCCTTTGAGCCAATCTACTAGCCAACAACAAAAGCCTCTGCTGGAACGGGCAGGGTGGGCGGTGTTCTGGAACGTCGCCTTCTTCCCGCTAAAGCTAATAATCCCGCTTCTGGCGAGCATCGTCCTTGTGCGCCAATTGCGCGCTGAGGGCTATGCCGTCTATGGCCTCAGCATGGCCCTGCTCGACTTCCTGGGCCTCTTCTCCGACTTCGGCATCGACCGCACACTTCCGCGATATCTCCCCGAAGTCGAGCTCAAGTATGGCAGGCAGGGCATTACTCGCCTCATGGCCGGCGTGACAGGCATCAAGGGTGTCGTAATCCTGCTCGTCGTCCTTTCCCTCGCCCTGGCCCCGTCCTACTGGATCGCCCAATTCCACCTCGGCGCCAATGGCGACCTGATCCTGATCCTCATAAGTTTTCTGCTCGTGCTCGGCGCCCTTTCCGACATCTCGATCCAGTTCCTTTACACCCACTTCCGCCAGCGAGCCACCAATTCACTCGACGTCATGGTGGCTGTTGTCCGCCCTTCTCTCACCGCCGCCTTTGTGCTCATTGGCTGGGGTGTGGCTGGCGCGCTCTTCGCGCTGCTGATTGCAACCATCCTCTCGGTTGCCATTTCGGTGGTTCTCGCCGTGCGCCTGATCAAGCGCGTCGGCGTCGAACCGCACCCGAAAGCGCGAGAGGTCAAAATACCCTCCAACAGGTCGCTCCCCCAGCGCATGTTCTCATTCGCTGCCCTCAACTACCTGATCAACTGGTCAGTCTACCTCTACGACCTCGATTTTGTGCTGCTCATGATGTCCGTCCTGATAACCAACAACGCCGTGTTCATCGTGCAAAGCTCCGCTATCCTGCTTGCGTACAAGTTTGCCAAAGAGGTCCTGCGTGCCCTCGTGGTGCCCCTGACAGGCGTCCAGACGCCCCTCTTCTCCCGTTTGTATGCAGAAGGTCGTGTGGACGGCTTGCGTACCGCCTACGCCACTCTCACAAAGGTTCTAATCCTGGCGTTGCTGCCCGCGGGCGTCGGCCTCGTCGTCACCGCACGCAACCTGCTCCAGATCCTCGTCGGCCAGAAAGGCGGCGACGCCGTCATGAACCCCGACACTGCGCGCATCATAGTCGCCTGCACCGCCATCCTTGCCATTGGCGTCTTCGGCGAGTCCATCATTGGCGTAGCGCAAAATGTGCTCATGGTCTACGAGGACTACCGTTCAGTAATCATCTCCCGTCTCTGCTCTCTCGTCAGCATTCCCCTTCTCCTCTGGCTCCTCCCCACTTACGGTGCCATTGGCGGGTCAATCGCCGTAGCCATTGCCGGCCTCGGCTCGCGTTCGGTTGCCCTAGCGTTCGGCTTGCGCAAGCTTGGTCTGCGTTTCCCTGGCTCCTTCTTCGTGCGTGTCGGCACGTCGTCTGCTATCATGGGCTTTGCGCTCTTGCCCTTCCTTGCTTACCTGCCGCCCGATATCCCCTCCACGCTAGCGATGGTCATCACAGGCTTGGTGGTCTTCCTCACAGCCTTCAAGTTGCTCGGCGGCATCGACCAGGCAGATAAAGATCGCTTCCTGTCCTTGAGGCTACCTTTTGTCCGTCAGGTACTTAGATTTCTTTGACCGTCGTCGGTCGTCCGCAAACTAACATGAGAGTTGCCATCGTTACAACAGCAGGAGTTACCAGGCAGTTTCGGCAGTGGCCGGAAGCCATCCTCGGGCGTGCCCTCGTTGCTCGCGGCCACCAAGTCGCCGCTTTCACCATGCGTGAAGAAGGCTCCGACATAACCGGGCAGAGCCGCGAGAACGTCGATGGCATCAGCACCTACCGCGTGAAAGTCTACAAACCCTGGATCGCGCCCGGCCTCTTGCTGCCGCTCCTCCGGTTCCGTCCCCAGGTCATCCATCTCTTCCACCTGCGCAACGCTCTTAACTGGCAGGCAACTTTCCTCGCCCGCCTCCTCGGCATACCCGTAGTCTTTACCGTGGTAGGTCCCTTCCACGATCCTTATCTCGTAGACGATCGTGAGCGTCCTTACCTGGGCAAGATGTATCCCCACAGGCTCATTTACTCGGCCCGCACTCTTGTCCGGCGTCTCGTCGCGACGCGCTTCCGCAAGCCTCTCAGCACCTGGCAGAACTTCTGTATGCATTACCCCCTCAAGACTGCAGACCGCCTGATCGCCCTATCGCGACATGAAGTGGCCCTCTTGCGAAGGCTCGGACTCGACGACGAACGACGGTCGACGGATCCTGTCCGTCGTTCGTCGCCCGTCGTTCGTCGTCCGCCGTCGCCAAGAGTCGTCCGCATTCCCCTCTGGATCGACGTGCCGTTCATTGACAGCATCCCCTACGCCCCTTCCATGGCGGCCGATTACCCTTCTCCCCACATACTCTTCCTTGGACAGTTGAAGGAGCGCAAGGGCTACGATACCCTCGCCCACGCTATGCCCCTTGTCCTGCAGACTTGCCCGACCGCCACTTTCCTCTTCGCTGGCCAAAACCCAGCGCGCGCCGAAGACCTACTATCAATCTGCCGCGCGAACGGCAGCGAATCGCACCTGGCTTTGCTCGGCAAGGTGAGCGAGGAAGAAAAAGTACGCCTCATGCGGCAGTCCGAGTGCCTGGTCTACCCCACTCGCTACGAGAGCTTTGGTCTGCCCCCCCTCGAAGCAATGGCGGCCTCCTGCCCAGTCATCGCGAGCGATCTTCCCGTCGTGAACGAGATGATCCAAAATGGCGAGAACGGCATTCTCGTCGAGCCCGAAAGTCCCACCGCATTGGCCGAGGGCATCGTCCGCCTCCTGACCGATCCCGCACTGAGCATGCGTCTTGTAGAAGGCGGTCGCCGCACGCTTGCCCGCTACGACGAAGGCCGTATTATCGCGGAGATAGAGCAACTTTATCAGTCCGTGCTCACCTGATCCTTTATAATATGCCCATGAGAGTTTTGTACTTTATAGGCTCCTATGGTCCCGACGTGATGGGAAATGCCAGCCACGAGGAAGTCGTGCTGGCATTGCGCGCCCGCGGTCACAGCGTCGACGTGCTGACCCAGGTCACGCGCCCCGACGCGGGACGCTATGGCAAGGCCGTCTACTCCGGTGTGCCCGTCTACGCTATCAACCTGGCAGCGCCGCAAGGGCAAGGTTTGCTTGGACCTCTCAAGGCACTTGCAAACAAGGCGCTGAGGAAATCCGCCGAGCGCTTCCTGCACTACGAATACATCATTACCATCCTGCAGGCTTACCGTCGGCACCTAGGCCGCTACCACTACGACCTCGTACACGTGGAGGGCGCTTACCCTTTCGGCTGGGTAGCCGCCCAGGGCAGCGGTGCGACCCCGTACATGGTCAACGTGCAGGGCGCTGACGTGATTGACCTGCCCGACTACGACTACGGGTATCGCCGCTTTCAGTTGCCCCGCCTCGCTGTTGCACAGGCCTTACGAAAGTCTGCGCTCATACGTGTCATATCCTCGCTGCTGGGCGACTATGTGGTCCAACAGGCTCTGGCGGAGCCTGATAAGATCGTGGTAATCCTGCGGGCCATCGAACGCGAGGCTTTCCCGCCTCCCGGTGTACCCCTCCCCCGTTTGCGAGAAGAAGGCCGCGCGCTGCTGGTAGAAAAGTATGGCTGCGGCCTCTCCCGGCCCGTTATCATGGCCCTTTCCAGGCTCCACCCTTTCAAGGGCCTGGAATATCTGATCGACGCTCACAAGATCGTGGTCGACGCCCTCCGCGCCGAGGGCAAAGAGCCTCCCTGGCTCATAATTTCCGGCCCTTCTCGCTCCACCGAGAATTACGGCGACTACCGCGACTTCCTCACAAAGCGCGCGCAGGCCGCTGGCGTTAGCAACTATGTCGTCTTCACCGGGCAAATTGAGCACACTCAGGTACGCCATCACATCGCAGGCGCGGACATCTTCGTCTGCCCCTCCATCCTTGAAGCGCAAAACAAGGTCGTACCCGAAGCCGCCGCCGTCGGCACACCCTCAGTCGTCACCGAAACCACCGGCATTGCCTCTTACCTGGCCCCTGAGGGCGCCTGCGTCTCCATCCCACCCGGCTCCGCGCAAGCCATAGCAGACGCCATTCTCAAGCTGCTGAACGAACCAGCACACTACCAAGAGGTCAGTGACAACGCCCTTCGCATGGCGGACACTCTGCGCGTAGAGAATATCGCGCCTCTGTTGGAAGCCGCCTGGGAAGCCGCCATTGGTCGCGCTGAGAAGAAATAGCGCCTATTTAGCCACCCGCTCCACAGTAATCTGGGTGTAGCCGATGCTTAGCGGGCGGCGGTCCCCCGGCGGATTGTCCGGCAACTCCTGCACATTTAGCTCCAACACATAGTTGCCCGCCGCAAGGTTGCCCAGGTCAATTCTGAGTGTCTCCGGGGCCAGCCCGACCTCCTTCTGCAACAGGGTCGTGCCGTTCAGCACCACGGAGAGATGGCGCGGCTTGCCATAAGAGAAGGCGTCCATCGTCACCTGGTAGCGCCCCGCCGCCTGCGGCCTTATGCCAATCCACACCTGCGCGTTGCCATTCCCCGGGTCGTTGCCCGTCCAGCGCCTGAGTGGATTCTCTTCCACCTCGTGCCAGCCCTTGCCAAGCCCCACGAGCGGCAGGTCACCCGTGGCAGCGGGGCCAACCGGCGTCTCGAACACCTGCGCTTCATCGTCCTCGTAAACCGGGCCTCCGGGATAAATCTCCTTCAGCAGGCGCACCAACCGTCCAAATCGCCCGGTCGCGATATCACCCTTATGCACCACAACATAGCGCACGTCATAGTAGTCCAAACTCGACAGCGCCGTAACATAAACAGACGGAGTGATAATATCTGTCTCCGACAGCGTCGCCGGGTACCCCACTGCCAGTTCCGCGGCTCCAGGCGCGCCCTCGATGAACGGATAGGGGAAGTGGCGTGATGTATATCCGCCCAGGATCGGTCTTTCGTGCAAGCTCTGGTTGAGCCCCGGTCGGGCTTGCCAGATCTCGTACGGTAGCTCCATCACGCCCCCCGGCTCCTTCTGAGCGCGCACGAACGTATAAGCCGGTCCAATATCAGTAGAAACAAGCGTACGTGGGATCCCCATGAACTCGACTGCTATCAATAGCAACCCCACCGGCACAATCGCGCGCCTAATGCTTGCATTACGCGTCTTGTCCAAGAGGAACATGACCCCATATGCCCCCAGCAGCGACAAACAGATCGCCGCCGTAGCCAGGAAGCGCAGCGGTTGGCGCGAAGCACCAATAAACGGTACGTTGTTCAGCAGATCATACGGCATGAATACACGAATATCATTCCCCGCAAACAGAAGCTCAGGGCCCAGTGACACGAGCGCCAGCGCGACCAGAGGCACAGCAATCGGCCAGGCGGCACGCGGTCGCCAAATCACCCCGAGAATACTCAAAACCAGGGCAATCCAACCCAGCGCCACATTACTGCCGTGCGGATTGAAAGCAGCAATATTCACCCGAGCAGGCAGCAAAAGCGACACCAGATCTACCGAATTGTGGACACTGGTCTCCAGCGACGGAATCATATAGGTCGCGCCGCTCAGCCGCTCGCGGATCATCGCCCACAGCAGCGGCGACAGCAGGACAGCCGTGATCCCCGCCGCCGCGGCCACCTTGCGCGCGCCGTTCAGCAGCACCGGCCCGGGAGCCTCCCCCTCCTTTCGCTGGGTCAACAAATATATCGGGACGAACAATACCGTAAACACCGCGAGCCCTGCGCTGAAGTACCAGGTCGCCAGCGACGCACCCACAAGGCAGAGGCCAGCCGTCAACGTGGCTCGCCTGCCCCCTCCCGCCTCCCACGGCTTTCCCGGACAATCCAGTGCGCGCCACAGGGCCAGTATGTACAGAGGTATCCACCAGGCCGTCATCTCGTCCAGCTGGCCCAGGTTAACCGATGTATCCAGTAGAGGCGCGGTGGCGAATAGCGCCCCGCCCACGAACGCCGCCCCGACCGACCTCGTCCGCTCCCGGCATAACCAGTACGCCACCACCCCGTTAAGCGTCAAATTAGCAAGCACCAGCAGATTGAACGCGAACGTCAGGTTCAGGAGGTGCTGCAACGGTATCGAGACTACGCCGTTCACTATATCCAGTGAATGGTAATAGAGGCTCACCCCCGTCGGATAATACAGATACGTGGTATGAAACGGGTTCTGGTGCAGGTCGATCAGCGATTTATCGGCCCACCACAGGTCCCACAGGTGCAAATAAGCATCCCCGCCCGTCGACAGCGCCACCGAGTCGCCCAGGTGAAGAATTAGCGGAAATGTGAAGACGATTGCCCAGGCAAGGAAGAACAAACCTACCCACACTCGTGGGCTGATCCGGCTCACGCTAATCTATCTCAGTCACGGTAGCCGTTCCATCCGCCTCGCCGTCCCCACTTTCGTCCTCTGAAGGATGGGTGTACACCTCCGGCTTTAGCACACCGACGAAAGGCAAGTTGCGGTATATCTGGTTGTAGTCCAGCCCGTAGCCCACCACGAATTCGTCCGGGATATTAAAGCAAATATAGTTCACGGGCACGTCCACCCGTCTTCGCGCCGGCTTATTCAGCAGGGCGCAAACCTTCAGGCTGGCCGGATTGCGCGTCCGTAATGTCTCCAGGATATAGTTCAGCGTGAGCCCGCTGTCTATTATATCCTCCACGATCAGGACGTGCTTCCCCTCAATCGAGTTATCCAGGTCCTTCAATATTCGAACAATGCCGCTTGTCTCGGTCGACGCTCCGTATGATGCAACCGCCATAAAGTCCAGTGTTACCGGCAATTGTGTGCTGCGCGCCAGGTCCACGATAAACATAACCGCGCCCTTCAGCACCCCCACGAGCACAAGCTCTTTACCCTCGTAGTCCTCCTCCAGCTGCCTGGCTACATTGCCAATCGAAATCTGTAGTTCGTCTTCACTAACGAGAATATGATCGATGTCGTCTCGCAGGCTGTGCCTATGTACTGGCTCGTCAAGTTGAATGTCATGCACCTCTTTTTACTCCTGCTCTGTATTGTCGATTGAAAATGACCATCTCACCAGCAGCGCGTGCCTCGTCACATCTGTGATCGGAGCCTGCGCAGAGCGCCTGCCCCCCGCACCGGGGATCCACAGGATCTGCCCGCTTTTGCACTTTATCAGCACTGGTATGTGGTCGCGTTGCTCTCTGGGGATTTTAGCATCTACCATGCAGTCCTGCAAGCTCTTGCGGCCCGTCATTCCCATCGGCGTTATATGATCCCCCGCTTGCCTTGTCCTCCAGCACATCAACCCCAGCTTTTCGAGCTCCTCCAGGTCGAACATAGCGGTCAGATTCTGCTCACCTATATCAGCCGCCTTTGGCAGTGGAGGCGTGAGCGCCGCGCTTTCAAGCCTCCAGTTGTTCTCCAGCAAGACCTCACCTTCCGGCACGAAAGGGGCTTGCCAGTCCGCCGCCACCAACGGGCGCTCCTCCGATGATAACCCGGGCGCTGAAGCTACCCCTCGTATCGAGATAATACTTCGTCCGCTCTGACGACTTGCCTGCAGATTGTGTGGCAGGTGCATCGCTCCAGGGCTGTTCTGCCCACCCGCGAGAACCTCCCTCGCAGCCTCAATATGCGCAAACGTAACGTTTTGCAGCGTGCCTGCGACTTCTGATAGCGCCCGCCGGGCCACACGCCTCTGTAGCGCGACCCCCAGCCTCCCAAATGCGTCCGTCCCAAAACTCACTGAGCCTTCGCCCGTCCGCGCGATTTGCGCCCAAACCTCGTCAACCATCCCTTCGACCAGGCTGTCCTCTTCCTGTGCGATATCTGCGAGGTTGTACAGGTGGTCCTTGATCGCAAGGCTGTACTGCATCTGCAGCGTAGGTATCAGGTCGTGACGCACCCGGTTCCTGCGGTACGTGCGCTCCCAGTTGGTCGAGTCCCAGCGCGGCTCTAACCCCGCCTCCTTGCAGTACTCGAGGATCTCCCACCGCCACGCGCCCAGCAGTGGCCTGAACAGCGCAACCTCGCGGCCCACGTCAAACGGCGCGAACGCCTCAAGCTCCTTATCCGCCGCAGGCAGATGCACTTTGCCAACCACCTGCATCCCCCCCAACCCGCTCACTCCCGTGCCGCGCAGGATGCCCATCAGCACCGTCTCTACCTGGTCGTCCGCGTTATGCGCCACCGCCACCGCCGCATCATTCTCCTGTGCCAGCTGCGCGAAGAATGCATAGCGCGCTCTTCGCGCCGCATTCTCAATTGAAAAATGATTCAGCCGAGCATAGTTGGGCACGTCAAACTGCCCGATCGTGCACGGAATTCCCCATTGCTCAGCGATGCCAAGTACAAAGGCCTCATCGTCTGCCGCTTCCTTGCCTCGCACCCAGTGGTTGAGGTGTGCCACATGCAGGCTGGCCGCCGCCCGCTCACCCCGCAGCTCACGCAGCGCGTGCAGCAAAGTCAGGGAGTCGGCCCCCCCTGATACGCCCACGATCAGCGGTGTCTCCAGTAGGAGACTCGCCACCTCCTGGTCGTCGGCTAGCCGTTTTAGCTGATTCTTGATTGCGTCCATGGGTCAATTGGAAAATGCAGGCGTGCTCATTATGCACTATACCCGCGCCATTCGCTAGCGTCCCCAGGCAGTGCCAGGCGCCCTCGCGCCCGCTACAGTTCGCTGCGTATGCCCGACGCCCACGCCTTGACCCTGGCAGCGGCGCCCTCCGGTCGGTCCGTCATATACACATCCGCGATGGTTATGCTCCACCTTCGAAGCTCAGGCTTCCGTTCCGTTTCGGCCCTGAGCACCCGCTTGTGCCCCTCGTATGCGCTCGCAGCCCTCCGCCTAAGTTCCCGCACCGAGGTCCCACGATCGAGGTGCTCAATGAAGGCTGCACGCAAACCGTCAATGGCCTCCGCTGTGAACTGCGCCGGGTGCTGAATATTGTACGAAGCGACCGTCAGAAAATGCTGATCTGCCAGTTCCTGGTCTCGATACTCCCACGCCAGGATCCCACCAAGTTGCTCCCAGCACGTCAGACCGCCCACTCTGGCGGCCCCACACTCCGAGCAAGTCGTCTCAACTTCTTCGGTACGTGGTTCCATTTCCTTCCTCTATCCCGCTGCCTATCCCCACTCATGCCTCTTCGCAATTGCGTGATTCGTCGCCTCTTACGAAACATATCCCACAATTCTGTAATACACCCCTGCAAGCATTAATGCAAGAGCTAATCCCAGATCAGCCCGTCCTCCTGCCCGCCCGCCGCCATCGCTCCTCTTCCGCGTGCAAATGCTGGCAAAATCCGCCCCGTTTGGCGATAATAGGCGCGAAGCACGTTTACTATGCCCGTAAGGACGTACACGTTTCTACATTACCGCCTGGATCATACCCGCCGCCCAACTCTACGGGCCGGCGACTGAGCGAGGACTAAATGAACCAATCGACCAACCGGAAACTGCGGGCTGCAATGCGCGGTCCTCTCTTCCCCTTCTTCTATCTCCTGCTCGTGATGCTAGCCCCCCTCTTGATAGGAGCCTCCTCCTCTGCGCCTCTTGAGCAGAAGAACGACTGGGCAAAAGGCAGCAACGTGGGCCTATCGAAGGGCACCCAGATCCGCGAAGGGCCAAGTTTCAATTTTTGCTACCACACCGTCGTCCCCGAGAACAACTGGACAGTCCAGGTAATCGGCGGCCCAACAACCGACACCTCCGGCAATGTCTGGTACAACACCAGCCGTGCCGCGGCAGGCGACCCCAGTGGCGGTACTGGCTGGGTGCGCCAGGCCCAGGCCGATTCCGCCTCCCCTCCCCATGATCCAGGCACAGCCTGCCCGAACTCCCAGGCCTCAAAGTCCACGGGCAAGCTGACCATAGCCGTACCCGACTTCCTCATCCAGATCAAGATCTGGTGGACAGGGCAGGCCATCGCCATCAAAATCGGCGTGCTCGTGGGTGCCCTCCTCCTCCTCCTGCTCGTCATGCGCTGGGGCGATACTGACAGCAAGGCGGGCGGCGCCAACGCGTCCGTCCTCGGCTTCGTCCGCGCCATCCTGATTGGCATCCTGCTCGGCGGAGTGGCCGACCTCACCCGCCCCATTTGGGAAAGCAGTTGGGCCTCCATCGCGGGCGACCTCCAGGGCCTGGACCCCTCCCTCGTCCTCGTTGTGCTGCCCCTCATGTGGTTCATCGTGAACCTGGTCCTCTCCCTCGTCGGTAGAACCCTTGCAATCATCATGGGCGTAATCCAACTCGTGTTCCTGCTCCTCTACCTCTTCCCCGACAGGATGAATGGCGTGCTGGCCTGGATAGAAGGCCTCTTCGGCGGCGCAGGTAAGTAATGCAGGTGTAGCGCCAGGGAGTGCAACCTACGCGTCAATTCGCACTGACAACCGCACTGTCGAGCAGGCCGACGTGTGCTGCGACGAGTAGGTGGCTGCCGGCTGGTTAGCCGGAGACTTGTGGACCGTCTCGGCGTGGATGGGTGGGCAGACCCAAGCTGAGCAGTGTAGCAAGTATTGCTGCCACGCTAACCAGCAGAAAGACCAACCCAAAGCTGTTCGCCGAAGCTAGCAACCCTGCCAGCACGCTTGACCCCACGATGCTCCCGAAATAGCGGCTCGTTGAGTAGACCCCGGCCGCCATGCCGACTTCTTTCGGCCCGACCGCCTCGATCGCAGAGGTTTGCAGGCCGGCGCCGGAAAGTCCGATGCCCACTCCCGCTAGCGCCAGTCCACTTATCAATATGGGTAAGCTCACCTGCGCGCCAGACACCGTGAGCCACACCACCCCCAGCGACATGAGAGCCAACCCCAGTGTTGTGGGGAGCCTGCGGCCCAGGCGGTCGGCCAGCCTACCGCCGACGGGCGAAAATAGCACCGTAGTGCCAAAAAGCACCGCCAGCACAAGCCCTGTCCGGTCGCTGGTCCATCCTGGCCTCTGCGCAAGCAGCAGCGGAATCGCCAATAGCATTACGTACATCGACAGGTTGCTAAGGGCAATACAGCTGCTCGCAGAAGCGAAGGCCCTGTGTCCGAACAGGGCAAGATTTACCACCGGATCGGAATATCTACGCTCGTGCCATACGAAGAGCGCCAACACGAACACCAGCCCGATCGCACCGCAACCGAGCAGCCACCATTCTAAGCCACTTTTGCTTTGCGAGAGCAATGTAGCCACTCCACCGAGAAAAAGAAATAGCAACACCGAACCCATCAGGTCGAATCTAGCTGTGGCCCGCGTGGACACTCCTTTGGGGCGTGGGATCGCGACCCAACCAAGTAGCAGTGCGCCAACGATGATCGGCAGGTTGGCGTAGAACTGCACCCTCCACCCTCCCAAACTTACGAGCAGGCCACCCAACAAGGGTCCACTGGCCGCGGCAAAGGACGTAACAGCCCCCACAAGACCAAAGCGGTTGCCTCGGCGCTGAGCAGGCACCACCTCTCTCAGCAGAGCCGTGCCATTAGGCAGCGTGATGGAGCCGCTTAATGCTTGTAGCAGGCGGAAGATAATTAGCATTGGCAGGCTGAGAGATACTGCCGCACCGAGAGAGGCAAGGGCGAACGCAATAAGCCCCCCAAGTATCATACGGCGGCGACCAAACCTATCTCCCAACTTGCCCGCGATCGGCTGTACCGCCGCCATCACGATGAGGTACGATGTGATAAGCCAGCCAGCCGACGCTGTGTCGGCCCGAAAGTCCTGCATGATGTGCGGCAGTGCTACCGCAATCATGGTAGAGTTGAGCGGAGCCAGCGTGGTTGCAAGGGCTACAGCAACCACGACTGCTAGTTCAGGCGCTGGCGCGGGTACCGTGTCACGAGTCGTCTCAGCGACGACTTGGTTGGCATCCAGTGTCTTCTCCGGGGCGATTACAACGGCACATTTATGAGAGGATCCGGACAATTCCAGCGGCTCCATCTACTTCAAGCATCTGACCGTCCGTGATTACTGTAGTGGCTGTGCCTGTGCCTACTACTGCGGGTACGTTAAACTCTCGTGCGGTGACTGCTGCGTGCGCGAGCACTCCCCCGGTATTAGTCACCAGACCCGCGATAATGCTGAACAGAGGTACCCACGAAGGGTTGGAAGCCGGACTTACCAGCACGTCGCCTGGTTGGACGCGCTCGAAGTCGTCAGGCGTACGAACTACACGTGCCGGGCCTCTGCCAACCCCTGCGCACGCCCCTATGCCTTTCAGTATGCCCACATCGCTTTGCGACTCAGGTGCCGGGCTGAAGCGGTCCGGGCCAGTGGGTGGGCTTGGGGATTTGCCGAGGTGCTGAGGTGGCTTCATCGCCTGCCACTTTGCGAGGTCCGTTTTACGCTCGCTGACAGTGGCACGCATATCCCGCGGCGCTCTCAACGCATCTTCCACCTCCTGGACATGGAGATGAAACACGTCGCCGGCCTCGGCCAGTACTCCTGCTCCAACCAGCCGCCGTCCTACGCGCATTGCGAAGCGATGTACGTGCGTTTGCACCATGCGGTCCATCCAATAGTTATGGTCTTCCGCCAGCGGTCCCACGTCCTGAGCTAGGGCAAGCGCAGCCTCGAATCGCTGCAGGTCTTCCGGCCTGCCCGCCAGGCGCTCGCGAATTTCCAACTCGCGTGCATCAGCCTGATTGCGAAGTCCACGTCGTTGAATCTCAGGGTCCTGATCGGGTTGATCTATGCGCTTGCGTATCTCGGCAATTATCAACGAAGGTTCATCCCCCCACGAGGAGAAAGCAAGGTCCTCGAATGGCTGCCCCAGGTGACCGTGCTCGTCCAGAAAAGCATGAAGCAACCGCGAGAACTCCGGCCCGCCTTCCACCAATCCCATATCTTCCAGTGGCTTCTCGCTTCTTATGCTCGCTGCCACGGCAGAGTTGTTGCGAGCGTGTTCGACGAGCAGATAAAGATCCCTTTGCACACTTTGCAGGTCAGCGCTGAGTCCCTGCATCAGTACCAGCACATCACTTGCCTGCGCCCCTTCTATGAGCGCCTCGTAGACGTCGCTCAGGTCGTCCAGCGACTGGTAAGTACCCGCGACCACCATGAAATGTAGGCCCCAAATATGCTGCGCCTCACGCCACATTCTTTGCCACGCATCCACAACTTCCGGCAATGACGCCGTTTCTAAGGGAGCGTCTCGCATCCACTTGTAGCTCGCCCGCACTGACGGTAGAACCTTATTGTCCCAGTACTGCCGCAGTTCACGAGCCGCCTGTTGTCTCTTCTCCTTCGAGGTACTCCTGATCGCGGGCAATCGGTCTTCAGGAATGGAAAGCTTGTCTGCGATGTAGATATATCCGTTGAAGGCGCGGCAATAGGAATGCACCGGCAGGTGCGCGCGCTCGTAGCGGTAATTCATTCCCTCTACCAGCACCTGAGTCATGTAGTCGCCGGAGAGTGTGGTCAGAGCCTGTGGAAAGTGCATATCATCCCACGCCCATTCAAGGTCAGCTTCCGACGGGTCGGACCACACTACGGGAAACTCCCCGTCTTGGCCCTCTACCACAGTTAGACGCTCAACCAGCCCCATATCTGTCATTTTTGCTGTTTTATTCATAGTCCCGTGACCTCCTCATAGCACGCCTCTCGTGCAATGCTGCAATCGTCCATCCTCAACGTAAAGTGGTGATAGGTCTGCATTGCAGGAGATAAAGCAGCCCGTCACAAAAAGCGCACTCGATGTCCACCGGCCACCCCATCTCGCCCTCAAGTGAGAGCGCCAGTCGCGCCAGCTCATCTAACTCAGCAGGCGTTAACGCAGGTTGAGTGCGTGCTTTCTCAGGTACAGGGACCTCTGTCGTGCCGCCGGATAGAGCCACTGTCATCATTTCTTTGTCAGCGATCTCTTGCATCAGCACCTTCAGGTCAGACTTACGCAGGACGTACGTGTCCGGCGTGACCGTACCACTTACGATGCTCTCACCCAGCCCCCAACTCGCATTCACCACGAGTTCGTCACGGTTGCCCGTGATCGGATTAGCGCTAAAGACTACTGCCGATACGTCAGCCGGCACCATCTGCTGAACGAGCACCGCTATCCTAGTGTCCTCTAAGGACAGCCCATGTCTGCGCCGGTACTCGATAGCGCGAAGTGACTTCGCTGAAGCCCAACACTTGACAACCGCTTCTACCACTTGTCGCTGTCCGGTGATGTTCAGGTAGGTGTCGTGTTGGCCCGCGAACGATGCGATAACGCCATCTTCATCCGCAGCCGAAGAGCGCACGGCCACAAGCGCATGGCCACCGCAGCGCACCTCGAGATCGCTGTAGGCGTGAGATAGGTTGTCATAAAGCGTTGGAAGCATCCACTCAACAGGATCATAGCCCATATCACGATTGAGGCCTTCGTCCAGCGCAGTTGTGGTGAGGCAGAAGCCGGGCGGCACACGGTGAGTGGCAGCCAGCCTGCTCAGGTTAGCTACCTTACCACCAACTAGCGCCACATCAAAGGATGCCGCTTCGCCAAGCCAGAGTATATACATACACTTCTCTCGCTAAACAAATTCGCAAATTATACCGTTTTTACCCTGGCCCTTGGGCAATCTCGTTAGGCGCACAACGCCTCTTAAAACAATGTCGCTGGCTGACTGCCACAGTTTGCCTCTATATAGACAATGTGCAAGCTCTTGGCTAACAATGTTTCTATCGCGGCAGGAGCAGCTGTTTCACCGGAGCAGCTCAGAAATCCGATCATATCTGGGACCCACCCCAATAATAACACACCAAAGCAATACCCCTATCGCCTGGGACCGGTACGGCGCCGGAAACGCAAAAGGCCGTTCCGCGTACTGTAGTTCAGAACGGAACGGCCACAGGTATTTGTTTGATGTCGAGGGGCAGATTTGAACTTCAGGCCTAACGCCCCCACGGTCTAGCCACATGGCCTACCCAGGTTCTACTTATGGATCTCAACCGTCCAGTCGCACCCTGAATTGACACTGAAGTAGTATTCGCCCGCGTCGATGTTGTAGAGGTTCGTCGACCCGGCGGCCAGCTTGTTACCGCCCACTGCCTTGTTCGATATGACCTGAAATACAAACTTGCTCGTATCAACAGCCTGAAAATTTATGCCGTTGTAGCAGCCGTACGTACCCGCCTGTGCCGTCCAGTCGGCTTTATAGTTGCCCCCTGTCAGGTGAAACGCGTCAGTGTTCTGCGGTCCGTTCCCGCTGAACGATGCCGAGTCGCCCTCCGGCACATTCGCCTGCGTAGCCGTAGGAGCCGGAGGGACGGGGACTGGCGTCTGGCTCCTCGACGGGTCACCACCCGGATACTTGGCCGCCAATCGGAATGTACCCAGTTGCGAAAGTAACACATCATACGGCGCCACGTTCTCCGGGTGCTTCTCAAAAACTGCGCGCTCGAAATATTGCACGGTATATGACTGCCCGTTCAGGTCCGACACTTCCACAAACTCGTTCGTCAGCGGTAGCCCCTGCTGGGCTAGCCCGCCGTTGCTAATCCAGTAGTCAAGAAAACGCCCGCACACCTGCTTTCCTGTCTCGGGAAACATTCGGCAAGTGCCCTGGGCAAAGCTCGCACCAATTTTCAGAGGTCCAATAGCCATCCCAATTACCACGCCGATCAGTAGAACTGCCACGCCGGATATACTTCGTTTCGACATTTCAAATGCCCTCCTATTCCTTATCCTACAGTCTTTGATACTAACGCTAACAACTAATGCAAAAAGGCCGTCTCTCCCCTTGTATATACAAAATACGGGAGGAACGGCCTAAACTTCTAAGTTGGTGACGAGGGGCAGATTTGAACTGCCGACCGAGGGCTTATGAGTCCCTTGCTCTGCCACTGAGCTACCTCGCCAGGGTCGTTTCTATAACAGATACGCCAGATATTATACCAACGCCGCGCCTGGGTGTCAAACGTCAGGCACCACCTCTACACGCATGCGCCGCGAGAGGCAGGCCCGCTTTTGCGACCTGCCTCCCGTCCTATCTCCTCACTAGCTTTTCACTTGCCCTCTGCCGCTTAGCTGACGGGCAGGGAGAGCAATTCTTCCATTTCATCCAGCCGCTTCTCGAAACTATCCAGCGCCTGAAGCACCGGCTCCGGTGTGGTTACGTCCACTCCCGCGTCGCGCAGCAGGTCTACCGAGTACATACTGCTGCCCCGGCTCAGGAACTGTAGATAGCGGTCCACTGCCGGCTGCCCCTCCTGAAGGATCTTCTGCGATAGCGCGATCGCCGACGAGATGCCCGTCGCGTACTTGTACACGTAGAAGCTCCTGTAGAAGTGCGGTATCCGCGCCCACTCAATCCCGATCTGCTCGTCCACGTTTACGCCGTCGCCGTGATATAGCTTGTTCAGGTCGAAGTGTATCTCCGACAGCAGGTCCGCCGTGAGCGCCTCCCCACCTTCGGCCCGTTCGTGAGCGATCTTCTCGAACTCGGCGAACATCGTCTGCCTGAAGAGCGTGGTGCGCACCTGCTCCAGGCTGTGGTTCACCACCGCCAGCTTCACCGACCTGTCGTCAGAGCTCTTCAACATATAGTCGGCCAGCAACTCCTCATTCAGCGTCGACGCCACCTCCGCCACGAACAGCGTGTAGTTGGCGTACACGTGAGGCTGGTTCTTGAACGTCAGGTACGTGTGGATCGAATGCCCCATCTCGTGCGCCAGCGTAAACACGTCGCGCAGCGTGTCCTGGTGGTTCAGCAGCATCAGCGGGTGCACATCGTACACCCCCCAGCTATATGCTCCCGAGCTCTTGTTCTGCGTCTCATACACGTCGGTCCACCGCGAAGTTATCCCCTCGTGTACCGCCGCCTGGTACTGCGGCCCCAGCGGAGCCACCGCTTCCTCCACCATCTTGGTCGACCTGTCATAGGGGAACTTGCTATCCGTCTCCGGTACCAGCGGCACGTGCAAATCGTACATATGCAACTCGCTTAGGCCCAGTGCGCGCTTCCGCATCTCCATGTAACGGTGTAGCAGCGGCAGCTTGTCATGCACCGCGCTTATCAGATTCTCATACACGCTGGCCGGTATGTTGTCCGGCGACAGCGCTGCGTCAAGCGATGACTTGTACTTGCGTGCCCGTGCGTAAAAAATGTCAGACTTGACCTGCGTTGAATAGCAAGCCGCTATAGTGTTGCGATTACTGCTGTAAGCGTCATGAAACTTCATGAAGGCGTTGCGCCTCACATCGCGGTCCGGCGAAAGCACGAATCGCAGGTAACGTCCCTGGCTCAGCTCAACGTCGTTTCCCGCCTCGTCCTTCACCTCGCCAAACTTGAGATCGGCATCATTCAGCATGTCAAAAATCTGGGACGGCCCCGCTGCTATCTCGCTCACGCCCGCCAGCAGCGCCTCTTCCGATGCGCTCAGGAGGTGCTCTTTCTCGCGGAATAGGTCGTCCAGGACCTGCCCGTACACCTTCAACCCGTCAGTCGTTTCGAGGAAACCGTTAATCTTCTCCTGCCCCACTTCCAGTAGCTCAGGGTTGAAGTAAGCCTCGGCTTCGCCCACTCGCGACCATAGCGCCCTCGCCCGGTCTTCGTATGCCTGGTAGGTGGCGTTGGTGTTGTCTTCGTCGCGCCTCATTCGAGCATACGTATAAAGCCTCTCCATCTTCAGGCCTATATCGTCTCGCAACTTGAACGCGGCCAGCAAAACCGGGCCGCTCTCTCCCAGTCTACCGCTGTAACTCTTGATCTCCTCAATGACTGACGGTAGCTGGCTAAACTCATCTTCCCACTGGCTGTTGTTGGAGAAAATGTCCTCGAGTTTCCACTTGTACTCCGCGGCTACTTCGTCCCGCGTGGGCAGTGTGCTGGTTGTCATTTGTGTCTCCTGATGCTTTTTCCGGTCGGATCATCTGCCGAACCCACCATCTTTGGGTGCGCTGGCGAGCCGGCATTATCCCATTCCGGGTTAGATGATCATATTATACAGCAGGCAGGGTACAGTCAAAAGGCTGAGTGCAAGTACATACTTAGACCGATCTAAGCACAGTAATATCCAGCCCGCTGTCACCCTGCCGGCTCGCACCCGTTCTTGCTGAAACGGGCATAACAAAGGAGGAGCTTCGTGAGAGGCTCCTCTCCTTACTGGCAGACTTACTAAATATTGACAAAAACGCATACCCCGAAGGCAAATCGTTAAGAGTTGCGTACTCCTATTGCCGCTGGCTTGCTCAACTCCTCAAGACCTTCTCCATGGGTTTGCCTCTTGCCAGTTCATCCACCAACTTGTCAAGCCACCTGATTTGCTGCATTAGCGGGTCTTCGATTTCCTCAACGCGAATGCCGCAGATTACTCCCGTGATTTTATGGGTGTTTGGATTGATTTGCGGAGCTTCTGCAAAGAACGACTCAAAGTCGACCCCTTTGTCGATTTGCGCCTGCAAGCCATGCTCGTCATATCCAGTTAGCCAACAAGCAACCATGTCGACTTCGGCTTTTGCGCGACCTTCTTTCTCCACTTTTTGGATATAAAGCGGGTAGACGCTTGAAAATGCCATCGCATAAATCCTCGGTTTCATAGCTTCTTCTCTCCCTGCTCTTTTTGGTCTTGTTCCTTCTCAATCAGTGTCAGTGCAACGTTGAGGGCGGCGATTCGCCGTTCAAGAAGAGTCTGCTGTGCCTTGCCCAGTTTCGTGGCATCCATTGACTTGCACTTTTGGAGCGTTGACAGCAAGGCGCGCTGCGCTTCGCTCAACTCTTCTGCTGTAAAGTCCGGCATTGTCATCCCTCCACTGGTTCCGCCTCCACCGCACGATGTCGGTGATGAGTTCTTGGTCCATCGCTGTGCCAAGATTATTCGTCCTTCATTCATCTCCGGGATTGAAAACTGCAATTTGAAGAGAATTATCCAGGTTAAGGCCAACAGATATATTACGAATAAAACGAGTGTAAGCGTGTTTCGCTTTTCAGATTTGAAGTTATCCAATAACTAATGCTTCTTCATGATTTCTTTTATGCCTCTTGATACAAGGCAAAAGCCGAGAAAGCCAGTAAGTCTCGACCTCTTGGCAATACAAAAACCGCCTACCGATAAGAGAAATTCTATCGGTAGGCGGTTGATGTTCTGGTAGCGGGGGCAGGATTCGAACCTACGACCTTTGGGTTATGAGCCCAACGAGCTGCCACTGCTCCACCCCGCGTCAACTCTGCAATTGTAGCACATCGCCCATAACAATGTCAAGGCGACGAGCCGCCACTGTCTCCAAACAGGCCAAACAGCCCAAACCACTTCTGCCAGTTCTCATCGGTTTGAGGCTGCGACTTCTCAGTTGCTCCCGCGTTCCCCGCTCCCTGCGCACCGACGCCTCCGCTGCCGTCCGCGCTCTGCGTCCCTGTGCCGCCAATCGGTATCAGCACTTCCTCGTTCGGTCTGCGCAGATTGAGAGCTTCCCGCGCTCGCTGCTCCACATACTTGTCAGATTGGAAGTATTGCAGCGAGGCCTGCAGCCGCTGGTTCTCCTCCGTCATCTGCTGGTTGCTCCGGCTCTGCAAAACGATCTGCTCGTTAAGACTGTGCTCCTGCAACACTTGCTGCCAGTATCGCACCAAAAACAACGACGCCGCCAACCCCAGCACAATCCACAGTGCCGGTGCAGACACCGGAAGCTTGCGTGTGCGGTTGGTTTTGATGACTGCGCTCATGGGTTTGTGGGACGCGACAGGCGAGGTAAGCTAAGTAAGACGTGCGATAGCATGTGCTTACCGATTATAGGCTGCCCCAACCCACCAGGTGGCGTTTTCCACTACCCACTGGATCCCTACTTCGCTCCCTGGCCGATTCCCACCGGGCGCTTCGTATGCCAATCGGTCGCTCCCTGGTAGGCGTGTGCCACCTTCAGAATCGTCCCCTCGTCGAAATGCTTACTCAGGATCTGCAATCCCACAGGCAGATTCTCGCTGAAGCCGCAAGGTATCGACACTCCCGGTATGCCCGCAAGGTTGGCCGGCACCGTGTAAACGTCGTTCAGGTACATCGCCAGCGGGGCGTCCACCTTCTCACCCATCGGGAAGGCCACTGTCGGACAGGTTGGCCCCACAAGCACGTCCACCTGCTCAAAAACCTGCGCGTAGTCGCGCGCGATCAGCGTGCGCACCTGCTGCGCCTTCTTGTAGTACGCGTCGTAATATCCTGCGCTCAGCGCGTACGTCCCCAGCATGATCCTGCGTTTCACTTCCGGCCCGAATCCGTAGTCTCGCGTCGCCAGCATCGAATCGATCGACGTTTTCTTCTCAGGATCGCGGTAGCCATACTTCATGCCGTCGAACCGTGCCAGGTTGGAGCTTGCCTCCGCCGGCGCGATTATGTAGTACGTCGCCAGCGCATATGGCGTGCTGGGCAAGCTCACTTCATGTAGCTCCGCCCCCAGCCTTCTCAGTTGGTGTATGGCCTCGCGCACCGCCTGGCTGACCCCTTCTTGCAGGCCCTCGCCCCAGAATTCGCTCGGTATTCCCACCTTCACCCCGCGCAATGACCCGTCTTCCCCATCCAACAATTCCGAATATCTTGGCACGGGCACCTGCTGCGAGGTAGAATCGTGCGGGTCGCTCCCCGCTATCACTTCCATAACTAGTGCAGCATCATACGCATCATGCGTGAATGGCCCTATCTGGTCCAGCGACGAGGCAAAAGCCACTAGACCAAACCGCGACACCCGTCCATACGTCGGTTTGAGCCCTGTCACCCCGCACAACGAAGCGGGCTGCCTTATGCTCCCACCTGTATCGGTGCCCAGTGAAAACGCGCCCAACCCTGCCGCCACTGCCGCCGCTGACCCGCCGCTCGAGCCCCCTGGCACGCGGCCCACGTCCCACGGGTTGCCGGTCGCACCCCACGCCGAGTTCTCCGTCGAGGACCCCATGGCAAACTCGTCGCAGTTGGTCTTCCCCAGCAGCACAGCTCCCGCTGCCGCCAATCTTGCCGGCACTGTTCCGTTGAACGGCGGCACAAAGTTGTAAAGCTGGCGTGACCCGCACGTTGTTCGCACTCCCTCGGTAATAAGCACATCCTTCAGCGTCATCGGTACGCCATCCAGCGACGATAACGCCTCTTCCCCCGCCGCGTGCCGCTTATCAAACTCGACTGCCGCCGTCAGCGCGCCCTCCTCGTTGGCAGTCGTGATCGCATGAATTGCCGGGTCAACCTCTGCCAACCGCGCCAGGTGCGCGCGTGTCAGCTCCTCCGATGACGCCTCCCCGGCGTCCAATAGCCGCCGCGCCTCCCGTATCGTCATGTAAGTATCTGCTTCAGGCATCGACCGCGTCCCCTCCATTCTTCTCCTTGAACTCCTCCATCACGGCAGGCACGCGGAAGAAATCGCCCTCTCTTTCGGGCGCGTTGGCAAGCAGCGCCGCCGCGGGCCACGACGGCCTGCCCTCGTCAGTGCGCGTCACGTTCAGGTGCGATAATATCTGCGCAGTGGGTGGGATCTGCGAGGTGTCCAGCTTGTCCAGCATTGCGATGTATTCAAGCACGTCTCCCAGCTGACCGCGCATTGTCTCCACCTCTTCATCTGATAGTCCCAGGCGTGCAAGCATTGCAACGTGCCGTACTTCTTCAGGCGTAAGCAATCTATTCTCCTTTACCCTTTCTCAAACACAGTCTCGTAATACAGTGACACTCACTCGGGATTCCCTAAAATCGGTAGCGAGTGGCCCTGTTAACATTGAGTGGTGCATCCTCCTCGCCTGTACCGAATGCGAAGGCTACGCTGGGAGTGACTACGTACACATCGTAGGGGGCGGGGCCAGTCCAGGGGGCACTGTACGGAGCATCAAGGACGCCAACATGCACGTAGGCAGGCCAACCCTGGTCTGCGTAGGCGCGAGCTACGCGCTCTAGCTTCTCTACATCGATCACTTTGGCGGCTTCCCCTTCACATACCAGGTCGAAGCCCCGACTCGATAGGGTGATGACGCAGTGAAGGTCGTGGTCAAGGTTGTTGCCTTTCACGGTGCCCTGCCCTGTTGTGACGTAATACGCGCCGTCCACCCAGAGCGCTCCCACCGGCACCACGTGTGGTCGCCCCTCGGGTCGCACCGTCGCAAGCCACGTGTGCCCTCCTTCGGCAAGCCTGTCGCGTGTCTGAGCCCAAGGCGTTATCGTGGAGGTCATCGTCGGGTCATTGGGACTTGCCAACTGCTCTGCCATAGGTTCTTTTTCAGTCATAGATTTCTCCTACCCTTTTTCTCGGTCGTTGCGATTCCGGCCTTCCGTTCACTCAGGAGTCGGCCCTGCTGATACGCCGCTAATCAATGAGCCTTGTCTTTTCCAGCATCAACTGTACCAAATCTCTCCATAGGGGTAACCAGGGGTAAGCGCAGTAATGACTATATTGCAGTCGTACTCGTACCGTGAGACCGGCGACGTTTCTCTACCAAGCTATGTGTGGTGATCGCCGGGCGAACCCCCCACGTCGCGGGCATTCCAGCCGGAGTGTCACTGTTATACTAGGCCACTCATTTCAATTCACTCATTACAGACGGAGCGTTAAGTCGTTTTCTTCAAGAACGCGTCCACCACGTCCGCCAGGTCGTTTTCACGCCCCTCGAAGAAGTGGCCCGTCTTGCGTAGAGTTACCTGAGTCGTCGGTTCCGGCAAGGTTGCGACATATTCGGCCAGCTTGTCCGGCGGGCAGAAATCGTCATACTCCCCCGTCACGAACAGCTTGGGGTGCGGCCACTGGCCCAGGTAGCCCAGATCACGCCACGCCACCGGCAGTCCAATACATACCACTGCCCCCACGCGCGCCTCGTCCTTGTGCGACGCCAGGTAGGCCAGCGAGATGCGACTGCCGAATGAGTGCCCCACTAATGCCATCCTGCTGCTGTCCACTCCCGACTGCATAGCCAGAAAGTCGAGCGCCCCGCCCACATCCTCTGTCTCTGGCGCGCCTTCCGGCGAAACCAGCTTGTGGTCTGCTGTCCCCGACATCCTGCCCGTGCTGCCGCGCACCCCTCTTGAGTTATAGCGCAGCACTGCGAAATCCGATTCTATCAGCGCGTTCTCGATTGCCACCATGACCTTCATGTCCATGTGCCCACCCGCAGAGGGATTTGCATGGCACAACACGATAGCCGCGTGCAACATACCGTCTTCGGGCACGTGCAGCCGGCCCTCAAGGATTGGCGCCTCATCGCTGCCCACCTGGCAACCCTCAAAAGTCACGTGCCTCGAAATCGCCGGCGGTGTAGCCGTGCTCTCGGTATCGTCGATAGAGTCGGTACTCATATTGTTAAGTTATAACTTATGCCCGCACGTGGGGCAAAATGCCGAGTTCGGGCGCAGCGGTCCATGGCACACACGGCATATTGTCGGCCTGGGCGTCTCTCGCCTTTCAGCAGTACCCTCTATCACCGTGTGCTTGCCGGGCGGCAGATAGCTCTGCATGCCTCGCCCGATCTGCCCGGGCGCATCCGCTGGAGGCTCCACCCAGGCTTCCGCCGCGATAGCTTTCACTTCGTCCGCCTTGTTCGCCAGCTTCTTGCGCAGGTCACGCACCTGGTTCACCAGCGCCTGCAATGACGGCTCAAGTTCAGCCCCTTCAGCCTCCAGTTCAAGCACCTTCTCACTGATCTGGCTCGTCAGCTTTGACGCTTGCCTGCTCAGGCGTTGCGTCTCTGACCGCACCCTGTTCGTGCGCATCATCTTGTCGGCCTCAAAGCCTACCCGATCCAGCCCACGCTTGAGCGACTGACCGATACCCGACAGCGCCTGCGCTGCCGCTTCTCCTGGTGTTGCCTCGTTGTTGTCATTCATCTTCGTTCCTCACTGGAGCTTTTATTACCCGGTGAAAGTCCGCCTCATGTGCCAACTAACTCTTGTAACGCAATATCGAGTCCGTCCGTTCCGTAAATTAGCCCCGCTAGTGGGGCCTGAGCGTGGTTCGGCCTGACCGCGCCCATCCCGGCGATACCAGGCTCCCCCCAAATACCACCGACGACGATTGCACAGCCACGCTTTGAACCAGCCCCAGTGCTAGCAGGATGCTCATTAATGACGAGCCTCCATAGCTGATAAAAGGCAGAGGTATGCCGGTCACTGGCATCAGGCCGATATTCATGCCCACATTTATGAATATCTGCATCCCTATCCAGGTTGCCACCCCTATACTTATAAGACTGCCAAATCCATCCGGTGCCCTTGACGCCACCACCAGGCATCGCCAAACCAATATGAACAGCAAACCTATCATGACCACGGAGCCAATAAAGCCGAACTGCTCTGCGACTACCGAGAAGATGAAGTCGCTGTACTGGACCTTGATGAACTCAAGCTGACTTTGTGATCCGTTAAGGAACCCCTGTCCCAGCAAGCCGCCCGAACCCGCCGTTATGCGCGCCTGTATGATATTGTAGCCTGCCCCGCTCGGGTCGCTCTCCGGGTGAAGGAATATCGTGAAACGGGCGCGCTGGTAGTCATGCATCAGCCACGTCCAGAAGACATAGATAGCGGGTACAGCCACGGCTCCCACAAACAGGAATACTCTCCCCGACACGTGCGCACCGATCGTCATTCCCAGGAAGATCATCGAGAGGATGATCGCCGTGCCCAGGTCGGGCTGCGTCAGCACCAGCGCCGTCGGCACTCCCGCGATCAACCCTGCCACCACAAACCACTTGAGTTTGTTCAGTTCCTTGGCCCTGTCTGACAGAAACTTGGCGAGCAAAATGACCAGGCTTAATTTGGCCAATTCGCTCGGTTGGATCGGTATTACGCCCAGGTTCAGCCAGCGCTGCGCCCCATAACTGATGACTCCCAGCACCGTCACCAGCGTAAGCAGGATTACCGTAACCAGATAAAATGGCAGCGTAAAACTCTCGAGAAACCTGAAGTCAACGCGAGCCAGCGCAAACATGAGCAGTAGGCCAATCCCACCGAACATCGCCTGCTTGACCGCATTGTCGTCCAGGCCGATTGTCCCTGTGCGTGTGCTGTTCGTGGCGCTGAACACCATTAATACGCCCACTATCGTTGCTCCCAGGGTGCAAAATAGAAGGGGGAAGTCGAGGTTTACCAGTCTACCGGGTCTCATTAGAAATGATGGTCTTGCGCTCGTGCGTCGCTATTATTGGTTCCGTCATAATATCGTCACCATAGGCGATGATCAGGCCAAACTAACTATACCACAACAGCCTGCGATCAAAAAAGAACCTTCCAGACATTGACACATCGCGCCTCACACAATATAATCGGGACGCGTAGGGTGAAACATGGCCTATGCGAAGGGTTGGGGTTGAGACAGCATGAAGCTCATAATGGCTATAGTAACTAATCAGGCCGCCGACAATATCACAGATGCCTTGCTGGCCGCGGGTTTCCGCGCCACTCGATTGTCCTCTACCGGCGGGTTCAGGCGCGAGGGCAATACTACCCTGCTCATGGGGGTGGACGATGAAGATGTAGAGCCCGTGTTGGCCATCGTTCGCAGTGGCGCCACGACCACTCCCCAACGCAAATCTTCCGTGCCGTTGCCTCCTCCCGTTGAAGGGCAGGGCTCCGGACGTGGCGCCCTCTTTATTTTGCCCCTGCAGGGATACTTCCAGCTCTGATATCGCTTGCCATTGGGCCACGCCAACACGTCTGAATATAGGAGCAGGGGCCGCGGGTGTCTCCGCTCCTTTGCCATTGTTGGCGCAACTACTACCTCGCGGAAATTCGCCCCCTCCCGACCACTCACGACCCCGTCGTCACCTAACCTGAGAACTTAACCGAACGGACTACCCACAAATGTCAAACGAAAACGAACAGCCAACTTTTAAGCTGCGACTGGCCGACATGGCCTATGGTGGCGATGCCGTCGGGCGCGACCCCGAAACCGGCATGACCGTCTTTGCCTGGCCCGCAATACAGGGCGAAGAAGTCGAGGCGCGTGTCACTGGCCGCACCAAGACCCTGCTTCGCGCCGTGGTCGACGATATAGTTGAAGCTTCTCCCGCCCGCGTAACACCGCCCTGCCCCTATTTCGGCACCTGTGGTGGTTGCCAGTGGCAGCACATCGAGAACGGTGCGCAGGTCGCGTTCAAGCACAACATACTCCGCTCGCAGTTGTCTCGGCTTGGCGGCATAGGCGAGCCTGACGCGATCCTACAGCCTCCACTCCCGTCGCCCCCTCCCTACAACTACCGCAACACATCTCACTTCGCGCTCGACCCGGTCGCAAATTCCCTGGCCTACTACCGTCGTGAAACCCACAAGTTGATTCCTGTTGCCCAGTGCCCCATCTCCAACGAAGGCATTAATCGCGTGATGACCTTCGTGAACGGCCTCCTTGCCGAATCCTTCTCCGATGTAGCCCCTCTCCCCACCGACGCGCGCGGTGTCATGCACGTTTGGAAAGTGACCATCCGCGCCAGCGAAGCGACCGGCCACACCCTCATTATCTTCCACTCCCTGGCTGGCGGGGCCGAGGTACGCCCCAAGCTATTCCCACGCCGGGGCTCCCGTATTGCCGCCCGAGAATCGTCCGGCCAGAAGGATGTCGCGTCCACCGTCGGCGACCAGCCCGAAGCCGCACAGGTCATCCCCCTCCATCGCCGTGCGATCCGCCGCGCTCTAGGTAATCTCTCCAACGCGGCAGGTATGCCAAGTGCCCTGCTTGCCATCGAGGTCATGGCCGACGGCACGATTAACCGTCTGGGCGAAACACGGGGATCAACAAACGCAGCCAGCGAAGCCATGGCCGATGCCATCTCGGGCGGCTCGTTGGCTATGCCTAGACAGGCGCCCACCGAAGTCGAGAAGCCCCCCATCGGCGCTTGGATAGAGCGCCTCGGCAAACAGACCTACTGGGTCGGCCCGACCGCATTCTTCCAGACCAACACTCCTGCCGCCGAGCTAATGCTCCGCGAGATACAGCAGCAACTGCCGTCGAAGATGGATATGCTCATCGATGCTCACGCAGGCGTCGGCACCTTTGCTCTCGCGTTTGCCAACAGGGCCAAGCACGTACTAGCGTTCGAGCCCGATGCGGGCGCCGTCAACAGCGGCCAGTGGACCGCGCGCTCCTCGCACATCTCCAACGTCGCGTTTCACAAAGGCACTGCCGAAACGCTACTGCCCCAGCTCGCCGGCGAGCTCCAGCCGCAGGTGATCATCCTCGATCCCCCGCGAAACGGTTGCCATCCGTCCCTCATTGCCGAGATCGCTCGCCGCAAAATCCCCCGCCTCATCTACGTCTCCTGCGACCCCAGCACTTTAGCTCGCGACATAAAACTCCTCTCCGGCACGTACAAACTCACCTCGGCGCGCCTGGTAGACGTCTTCCCCCAGACCTACCACATAGAAACAGTCTCCGTCCTCGACCTGCTTCAGCCCTAAGCCCCACCTCCACATCACGAGGACTGTAAATGAGCCCTCTGTCGCCTCACTTTGGGTGTCCCCGCGCACCTGCCTCTCTTGCGCCCAACTAACGCAGGAGGTGCAGCGGGCGCAGTCCCCTGCCCGGGACTTGTGGGTGTCCTTTGGCCCGTTTCCGGGCCTCCCTACTTACACGGAGGTGCACGAGTTCTCCCCGTGCCCGCGCACTACATGTGCCCTCTACGCTTCTTGCAATCCAACTAGCGGAGGTGCAGGAGTACTCTCCTGCCGGGTTTCCAGTGGTGTCCACCTCGTCCCTTGTGCACCTTTTTGACCTGAGCGCACCGATGTGATATAATTCACGTTAGTGCAAAAAGCGGCCTACTTTTCGCCGCCCGCAGCATAAGAGTAATAATCATATTACCTTTCTGCGCCACGCCCATGCGGGGGATTCACACCTCCCCGACGACCAGATGTAGCGTGCCGCAAACCCATAGAGAGGAGGTGTGACAAATGGCACTGCGCGATTATGAGTTGATGTATATCATCCGCCCTAACGTTGCCGAAGAGGAATTGACTGCCGCGAACGACAAAGTCGACGCGATAATCACTAATCTTGGCGGCGAAGTAACCGAGAAAAGCCCCTGGGGCAAGCGCCGGCTAGCCTATCCGATCGATAAGTTTGAGGATGGCTACTACATTGTGGATAAGATCAAACTCGAACCGGCCAAAACCAGAGACCTTGAAGAGCAACTTCGAATCTCTGATGACGTGATCCGCCACATGTTAGTGGTCTAACAATTATAGTAGAGCGAACCGAGCGTCCCTTATACGCCCGGTGTTTCGCGTTCAAACTGCGTTACGATGATATCTGTGTTAGTTAGCTAAATAGTTTATGGGAGCAAAGCAATGGCACGTGGCTTGAACAAGGTAATGATCATTGGCAATCTGGGCAAAGACCCGGAAATGAAGTACACCCCACAGGGCACACCGATAACCACCTTCTCCGTCGCTGTAAGTCGTACCCGCAAGGGCCCCGACGGCCAGCCAATTGACGAGACGGAGTGGTTCCGCGTCGTAGCCTGGGAGAAGCTTGCTGAAACTTGCAACGAATATCTGCGCAAGGGCAGCAAAGTGTACATCGAAGGCCGTTTGCAGACCCGCAAGTATACAGGCCAGGACGGGCAAGAGCGCCAGATGGTTGAAGTAGTTGCCAGCGAGATGCAAATGCTTGATTCACGCCAGCAGGGCCAGGGAGGCGGTTACGACAGTGATCGCCCCGCTCCCCAACGGCAGTCTACGCCCGGCGCGTCGGGTCGAAGCACCGGCCCTTCCGGCCAGAGCTACGATGATACCGATATGGACGTAGACGACATCCCGTTCTAGTAAGTCCTATGCTAATAGCTGGGCGTTCCCAGAACGTACTCAAGTCACTAATTCAGGGGTGCACAATTGTCTCTTTCAACAAGATCGAGACCTTGGAACATTGTGGCCCTACTACAAAGTAAAATAGGAAGGTAACAGGCAAATGACAAATAACGAAAACAACGAAGGAGCGCCGCAGGCCCCAACTGAGGCCCCCGCTCCGCAGGCACCCCAGCTAGGTGGCCCTCCCCCCGGCGAGGGCAGCTACCAGCCACGTCCACAGCGCAGCGGCCCTCCAGGCGGCGGTGGCGGATATCGCCCAGGCGGTGGTGGTGGAGGCGGTGGCTATCGCCCCGGTGGCGGCGCCGGCGGCGGTTCACGCTTCGGCGGCCCCCGCAACGGTGGCCCACGTACCGGCGGCCCCGGCGGCCCCGGCGGCAGATCGCGCGAGCGCTACATACCTCGTAGAAAGGTATGCTCCTTTTGCGTGGACAAAGTAGAGAACATTGACTACAAAGACGTTAATCGTCTCAAGAGATACCTGAGCGAACGCGCCAAGATCGAGCCACGACGAAAGACCGGCACCTGTGCACGCCACCAGCGCGCCCTCAGTGTTGCCCTCAAGCGTGCTCGCCACATGGCACTCTTGCCCTTCATCGGCCCACATTCCCGCTAGAAGGAGAGCTAGTTGTACGCTGGAAGCGTGTGTAGCCCCTTGGCTACGGCGCCTTCCTGCCTACGATGCATGACCCACTATGGCAAAGAAGCAAAAGAAACTCCAATCGACTGCGCCCGTTCCGACACGTGGGCAGTTATCTCGGGCGGCCAAAGAACGGCAGAAAATACGCAACCTCTACGCAGCCGGTCTCGCCGTCGGTGCCGTGGTGCTGCTCGTGATTGGCTTCGCCGCCGCCTTCACCTACATAATCCAGCCTAATCAAGAGGTCGCGAAGGTGAATGGCACATCCATCAACCGCGCCACCTATAACAAGTTGCGCCGCTGGAACCTCTATCAGCAATTGCAGCAGGACGTCCTTACCCAGAAGCTTGGCTCTCAGACCGGCACCTCTGCCGATACCACAGCCATTACCAACGATCAGGCCGCCCTCAAAGGGATCGACAAGGAAACTCAGCTCGACCCAACCACTATTCAAACCCTGGTCGACGATGAGGTGCTCCGGCAGGCATCAACCAAGGACTATTCGCTCAGCCCCACCAAAGATGAGCTAATGGCAGAAGGGGTGACCGACTTCGTGCCCCAGCCAACTGCGCCGCCTTCCAGCGAGACACCCTCTCCTGCGGTTTCCGCGACTGCGGCCGTGAGCATGACCGAAACTTCCACACCCACCGGCACTCAGACCCCTACTGTTACGAGGACCCCCACGATCACTCCCACCCGCGGCTCCCCCACCGACACGCCTACAGCCACTTCCACCTATCCTCCCGTACCGGGCGCCTCTGAAACTGCTGTGGCCGGCTTTAGCTCGTTCCTCGACTCGATGAAACTTGGGGTAAGCGGCACCGGGCCTTACTGTCCCTATGGATGCCCCAATCTCTCGCAGGATGACTACCTCTCGGTCGTTATCGAGCCTCGCTTGCGCCAGAAGCAAGTTACCGACAAGCTGATTACGGGCGTCATCACAGACGTAGCCCAGGTGCGCGTCCAGCAAATAATCACAACTACACAGGATGGCGCGAATGCGCTCCTTACACAGTTGGACAATGGCGCCGACTTTGCTGATATCGCAGGCACCCCGGCGAGCAGCGCCTTCGCAACCGACGGACTGGTGGACTGGTTTACCCAGGATGCGACAACCGTCGATCAGGCCGTGCGCGATGCTGCCTTTAGCACTGAGATCGGCAAGTATACTAAGGTCATCACCGCCACCACCGGCCGGTTCTACATTGTCAAAGTGCTTCAGCGCGATGATCAGAGGCCGCTCTCTTCCACTCAGCTAGACGCCAAAAAGCAGCAATTGTATCAGGACTGGTTTAACAAGGCCAAGCAAGCAGCGACCATATCTCCGTCGACCTTCCAGGCTCCGACGCCGACTCCGCCGCCGCTTGTGCCGCCTACAACTGTGCCGTCCAACGCCACTCCCACAGTCGCCACGGGTGCTACTCCCCCAACGGGAAATACCACCCCGACGCAGCAAAGGGCCACCGACAGCACACCTCCTGCGGTCACCACACCACCCGAGGCTACTGCTAGCTCTACACCGTAGGCTGGCACCCGCAGTATCCTTGTGCAAGGCGGGCCTCTGGCTCGCCTTGTGCTTGGCCCGGAACAGCAACCCGCAATACCGCAAAACTTTGTGAAAAAGTTGACAAAGTCGCTGGTTGCTGATATACTTTTGTCGAATAAGTATGGCCTTTGGGGAGGAAAAACCGAGCAATCTTGTTCGCCTGTACGCCGTATGATATAATTCCCCGTCTTGCCTCGAAAATGGCCTATTAAGTAGAAAGGGCTGGCAAACAATGTGGGAGAATGACGAGAGCGCGAACCAGTCTGGAGATGCCGATAGCCATACTGGAAGTGGTGGCAAGAAGGTCGGCACTGGTGGTCCTAACGTGAAGGACACTAGCTCGCTGGCCTCGTCACTTGCACTCGCAACCCAGTTGGGTTTCTCGGTTGCTTGCCCGATGGTCGTATTCATAGGTGGAGGCGCCTGGCTTGGCAATAGGCTTGGTTGGGGGCCCTGGCTCCTCCTTGTCGGCGTAATTCTGGGCATAGCTTCGGCCGCTGCCCTTTTCTTTCAGATAGCGAAAATGCCTGCGGCGCGCAAGCGAAAGATCGACTCGAGCCTACAGGGCGTACCGTACAAAGTCGAAGAGCCCCGCAAGCCGAAAATACAAGACATGGGCACACCGCCCGCCGACAAAATTGACGGCAACGGACACTAATAGCCTGATATAGCGAGTGTTGAGGACTAATAATGGGACAAACCGTCTTACCGCCGATTAGCATTAAAGCCGAGGAAGTATTCGATATTTCCCTGCCCTGGGGACACCTCAGCATCACCAATTCGATGCTTCAGACCCTGCTCGTGGTGCTTGGGATCGCCTTGTTCTTCTTCCTCGCCACCCGCACAATGAAGCTCGTCCCCAGGGGCGCGCAGAACTTGGCCGAGTCTATCGTCGAGCTATTGCTGGGCATCACTGAAGGCACGGCCGGCAAGCGCGTTGGCCGTCGCATCTTCCCCCTGATAGCCACCCTGTTCATCTTCATCCTGGTAGCGAACTATTCCGGCCTGATCCCCGGCGTCGGCACGATAGGCAAATGTGTGGCTCCCGTTCACGGCGTCGTCACTACGCCCGGTGGCGAAACAGGCACGGTAGCCCAAAAGCCTGCTACCGGTGGCTTGCCCACCCCCGAATCGACTGGCATTTGCAAAGAGCCTAATACCGAATTCATACCTTTCCTGCGCGGCCCCAACGCCGACCTCAATATGACGTTGGCAATGGCTCTGCTGGCGGTAGGCATAGTGCAGATCGCGGGCGTCGCGGCTCACGGTGTTCGCGGCTACCTGAAAGAACTGTCTACTCCCTGGCCGCTAACGCCGATCCACATCATAAGCGAAATCTCCCGCGTTATCTCGCTCAGCTTCCGTTTGTTCGGCAATATCTTTGGCGGTGAAGTGCTGCTCACGGTCATGTATGCCCTTTTAGGCGGCATATTTGTGGGCTTCGCCACGTTTATATTCCTCGGACTGGAAGTGTTCTTCGGCCTGATCCAGGCGCTCTTGTTCTCGATCCTGACGCTAGTCTATATCTCTACAGCCGTAGCCAGTCATGGCGATGCCGAAGCCGAAGCCTCACACGATGCAGCTCCCGGCTCCGTAGAGGCCGCAGGCCAGCACATAGGCCGCGTCCTGAGTGGGCAGGAAAACCTGAAAGCGAAGCACTAGTAGCGCTGCGGTCGGCAGATCGCCAACATACAGTGAGAATTGGAAGGCCGGCAGGCTTTCCGGCTCAAATCGGAGCCAACTTTGGCAAACGCGCCCATGTGGGCATCAAGAAATATATTCGCCTTACAGATCATAGAGGAGGAGACAAACACGTGAATCACGTTCTTATGAACATACTGGCCCAGGCCGCCGCAGACAACGATCAGACGGTACATGCAATGAAGTTGATCGGCGCAGGACTGGCGATGGGCCTTGGCGGTATCGGTCCTGGCATCGGCCTCGGCCTCGGCACCATGGGCGCTGTGCAGGCTATCGGTCGCAACCCCGACGCTGAGGGTCCCGTGCGAACAATGGCGATTCTTGGTCTGGGCTTCGCCGAAGCCGTAGCTATCTACGCCCTGGTGGTCTCTTTGGTCATCATCTTCGTGGCCTAGTTGAGTAGAAGGCAGACGCAAAGCTTAGTGCCATGTTACGTCATGGGTAGCCCTCATGACGCACGACGCATTACGTTCTACGTAAAGGAAAACGCCAATGTTTGAACAACTAGGTATATTGCCGCTTAACCTGCTGTGGCAGTGCCTGTCGTTCGTGCTGCTGATCTATCTGCTTTACCGGTTCGCTTACACTCCCATCCTCCGGATGCTGGACGAAAGGGCTAACCGCATCAGCGACAGCATGGATCAGGCCGAAGCTATCAAGGTAGCCAACCAGGAAGCAGCCAAACGGGCCGAGCAGATAATCAGCGATGCTCAGGGTAAAGTGCGCGACATGTTAACCCAGGCTAACCAGATGAGCCAGCGTACAATCGCCGCCGCACAATCCGAAGCCCGAGAGCAGCGCGAAAAATTGCTCGCTGACGCACACTCCCAGATAGTTACCGACACCCAGCGCGCCAAGGAAGAACTTCAGCACGAAGTTGCCCGTCTGGCGATCATGGCCGCTGGCCGAGTTATCGGCAAGTCGCTTGACACGCAGGATCACTACCGTCTCGTAGATGAGGCTTTGGCTGAAACTGAACAGGCGAGGAACTAAGCCATGCCGGAGTATGGAGCAGCGGCGCGCAGGTACGCGCAGGCCGTGTTGGACATGGCTAAAGGTGCGGGCACCCTCGACCAGTGGAAGGCCGACCTCGATACGCTGAACAATCTGTTCGGCAATGCGGAGACGGTGTCCATCCTCGAAGACCCCAAGCTGACGCACGCCAACGAAACGAAGATCATTGACGACCTGTTCGCCGCTGAAAAGGTCAGCCCCATGGCCATGAACTTCCTGCGCTTGCTCGCGCAGCGGCGCCGCCTTTCACTGCTCCCGCGCATCGTCGAAGTGTTCGGGGAGATGTACAACAAAGAGAAAGGCATAGTGATAGCTTACGTGACCACGGCTATTCCGCTGGACGAAGCCCACCAGAAACGTGTGGCCGATCAGCTCGCCAAGCGAACAGGTAAGACCGTGGTAATCCGCGCCAACACCGATCCCAGCATCTTGGGCGGCATTATCACACATATAGGCGATGAACTCATCGACGCTAGCGTTGCGACACGACTGTCGGAACTTGCGGAGAAGCTTACGTAACAGAACATACATTAGAGGTCGGAAATGAGCCCTGAGTCCCGAACGGAGTTCACCCTTTCTCGTTGGGCTCAAGTATTTCCAACCTTCTTGCGGAGGCAACTATGGCACTAAAAGCACAAGAGATTAGTTCGATAATCCAGAAAGAGATCGAGAGCTTCGGCCAGCCGGTACGCACGGTCAACGTTGGTACAGTTGTTGAGATCGGCGATGGTATCGCCCGCGTCCATGGCCTGAGCAGCGTCATGTCCTCGGAGTTGGTCGAGTTCGACTATGACCACGCGGGTGAGCGTGGCTCAGTAATGGGCATGGCCCTCAATCTCGAAGAAGAGGCCGTCGGCGTGGTACTCCTCGGCCCGTATACCGAAATCGAGGAAGGCGATACGGTGCGCACAACCGGGCGTATTGTCGAGGTTCCCGTTGGCGATGCTCTGCTCGGTCGAGTGGTGAACGCCCTGGGCCAGCCGATCGACGGCAAGGGCGACCTGCCCGCCGGCACCAAGACCCGCCCCGTGGAGCGCATCGCTCCCGGCGTCGTCTACCGCCAGAACGTCGACACGCCATTGCAGACTGGTATCAAGGCCATTGATGCCATGATCCCCATCGGCCGCGGCCAGCGCGAGCTTATCATCGGCGACCGCCAGACCGGCAAGAGCGCAATCGCGATTGACGCGATCATCAACCAGAAGGGGCAGGGCGTCCTTTGCATCTACGTCGCGATCGGGCAGAAGTCGTCACAGGTAGCTCAAACCGTCGGCATCCTTGAGCGCTACGGCGCCATGGAACACACCATCGTGGTCGCCGCTTCGGCTGCCGATCCCGCCGCCCTCCAGTACCTCGCTCCGTTCGCTGGCTGCGCCATGGGCGAGGAATTCATGGACAACGGTAAAGACGCTCTCATCGTCTATGATGACCTCAGCAAGCACGCCTGGGCCTATCGCCAGATGTCCCTCCTCCTTCGCCGTCCCCCCGGACGCGAAGCCTACCCCGGCGACGTGTTCTACCTTCATTCCCGCCTGCTCGAAAGGGCGGCCCGCATGAATGACAAGAACGGCGGCGGTTCCCTGACTGCTCTGCCCATCATCGAAACGCAGGCCAACGACGTTTCAGCCTACATCCCGACTAACGTGATCTCGATCACGGACGGTCAGCTATTCCTCGAGGCCGACCTCTTCTACGCCGGTATTCGACCCGCTATCAACGTCGGTATCTCTGTTAGTCGCGTGGGTGGCGACGCTCAGATTAAGGCCTATCGTCAGGTGGCAGGCCGCCTAAAGCTCGACATGGCCCAGTTCCGCGATCTCGCGGCCTTCGCCCAGTTCGGCTCCGACCTAGACAAAGCTACCAGGGCACAACTGGACCGTGGTCTTCGTATTCAGGAAGTCCTGAAGCAGGGCCAATATGCACCGCTCCCCGTCGCCCAGCAGATTGCTATCATCTACGCCGTAACCAACGGCCTCCTCGACGATGTAAAAGTCGAGAATGTACGCAGCTGGGAAACCCAATTCCATGACTTTATGAAGAACGCGCACGCCGACACCCTTGAAGTCATTACAAAGGAACAGCGCCTCAGCGACGAGACTATCGACGCCCTGAAGAAGGAAATCGCCGAATTCAAGGGTACCGTTAGCTTCCCGAGTTAAGTGACCCACGCAGCGCAGGGTTGGTGCAATTCAAATATGCACCGCCCCTGCCTGCGAAAGTACAGCAACACGAAAAACTATGCCTAGTACAAGAGAAATCCGCCGCAGAATCACATCTGCCAAAAACGTGTCGCAGATCACACGAGCCATGGAGATGGTCGCCGCGTCCCGAATGAGGCGCGCCCAGCTTGCCGTGCAGGCCGGACGGCCCTATGCTCGTCGCATCTCAACTGTCATGCACAACCTTGCCGCCAAAGTCGCCACCTCCCAGGACGACTCGATCCCGCCCTTGTTGCGGGCCCGCCCTATCAAGAATGTCGGCGTCATCCTTATGACCGGCGACCGGGGACTTGCAGGCGCGCTCAACACCAACGTGATCCGTCGCGCCCTTCGCTTTATCAACACGGAAGCTGAGGTCCCGGTAAGCGTCATCGCTGTCGGCAAGAAGGGTCGTGACTTCATGCTGCGCACCGGTAGGCCGGTGACCGCCGAGTTCATCGGCCTTACCGATAAGCCGCTGGTGAGAGACATCTATCCCGTCGCCCGCGTTGCCACCGAAGAATATCTGAGCGGCAAGGTAGATGCAGTTTACATAATCTATACCGACTTCAAAAACACACTGACCCAGATCCCCATCGTCTATCGGCTGTTACCCGTAGATGCCGGTCAGCTCGGTGAAGAAGGCGCGTTGCCGGGCGACGACAGCGACACTATGGATGTCGAGGACACAAATCAAACCGAGTTCATCTTCGAGCCGAGCCAGACAGCCGTGCTCGAAGCCCTCGTGCCCCGCTACATTGAAGTCAGAATCTACCAGGCTTATCTGGAGCACGTAGCTTCTTTTCAAAGTGCCCAGATGGTGGCCATGCGTAACGCCACCGAAAATGCCAAAGAAATGATCTCTGAGTTGACCCTCGCCTATAACAAGCTGCGACAGGCCAACATTACACGTGAAATCATCGAAGTCTCGTCGGGGGCGGCCGCACAATCAGGATAAACGACAGGCGATGGACGATGGATGCTGGACGACCTCGCTAAAGTCGTCGCTCGTCTGTAGTCAGTAGTCCGAATCTAAGGAGAACAGTATGCCATCAGTAGGAAAAATCGTACAGATAACAGGGCCGGTGGTCGACATCGAGTATCCGCCCGACCAGTTGCCCCAGATCTACAATGCCGTTGAGGTCTTGACCTCCGGCAGTCTCGCCCAGGGCAGCGCCGGCGAAGGTGGCTCTGGCCGCATCATCCTCGAGGTTCAACAGCACCTCGGCAATGACTGGGTGCGCGCGGTTGCTATGACTAGCACCGACGGTCTGCGTCGCGGCATGGACGCGAGAGACACCGGCCAGCCCATCATGGTTCCCGTGGGTCCCGCAACCCTTGGCCGCATCTTCAACGTGGTCGGCGAAGCGATTGACCAGGCCGGCCCCGTCAAAGCCGAAGAGTTCTACCCCATCCACCGCCCCGCGCCTTCTTTTGAAGACCAGGCCACCGAAGCCACCATGTTTGAAACCGGCATCAAGGTCATCGACCTGATCGCCCCCTTCGCCCGCGGTGGTAAAATCGGCGTCTTTGGCGGCGCAGGCGTAGGTAAGACCGTTATCATCACCGAGCTTATCAACAACGTTGCCAAGCAGCACGGTGGCTCCTCCGTCTTCTGCGGTGTGGGCGAACGAACCCGCGAAGGCACACAGCTCTTCAAGGAAATGGCCGATGCCGGCGTGCTCGCCAAGACCGTTATGGTGTTCGGCCAGATGAATGAGCCCCCCGGTGCGCGCTTGCGCGTGGGCCTCACAGGCCTCACCATGGCGGAGTACTTCCGAGACACAGAAGGCGCCGACCTGCTAGTCTTCATAGATAATATCTTCCGCTTCGTGCAAGCCGGTTCCGAGGTATCCGCCCTCTTGGGTCGTATGCCCTCCGCGGTAGGCTACCAGCCAACCCTGGCAACCGAAATGGGCCAGCTCCAGGAGCGCATCACTTCAACCAAGCGCGGCTCCATCACCTCCGTGCAGGCCGTCTACGTGCCCGCCGATGACTACACCGACCCTGCCCCCGCCACGACATTCGCCCACCTTGATGCAACCATCAACCTTGAGCGCGCACTCGCGTCACAGGCCCTCTTCCCCGCTGTAGACCCCCTGGCGTCCACTTCCCGCATCCTCAGCCCGCAAATCGTGGGCGACGAACACTACGACATTGCGCGTACCGTTCAGCGTGTCTTGCAGCGATACAAGGACCTTCAGGACATCATCGCCATCCTCGGCATCGAAGAACTGTCCGAAGACGACAAGCTGACCGTGGGCCGCGCCCGTAGAATCCAGCGCTTCCTCACCCAGCCCATGTTCACCGCTCAGGCCTTCACCGGCGTGGACGGTAAGTACGTTCCGGTAGCCGATACCGTGCGAGGCTTCAAGGAAATCCTCGACGGCAAGTATGACAATTTGCCCGAACAGGCCTTTTATATGGTAGGCGGTATCGAAGAAGCTGTCGAGAAGGCCAACCAGATGCAGTCTGCCTGATGCACCTCACTTTTCTATGAATCAAACGCGGGGCTGAGGCTGATAGTCGGCTTCGCCCCGTTTTTGTTATAATGGGCCAGCCTGGAGGAACATTAATGCCACTTACATTGGAAATAGTGACGGCCGAGCGTCAGGTTTTCCTGGACGACGACGTAGACATGGTAATCGCGCCCGCTGTGGACGGCGAGGTTGGCATCTTGCCGCACCACGCTCCCCTCATCACGGTCTTGCAGATCGGTGAGCTTCGCGTTAAGAAGGGTGCCGACGAGCAGAGCATAGTGATAGCGGGCGGCTTCATGGAAGTCTTCGCCGGTAAAGTCACCATACTCGCCGATGCCGCCGAACACTCCGAAGAGGTCGATATCGCGGCCGCGGAGCAAGCTCGCGCACGAGCAGAAGAATCACTTCGCAATAAAGATCAACTGGGTGATAAAGCTGGGGCCGAAACAGCGCTGCGTTTGGCTTCGCTCAGACTTCGAGTGGGTAGCAAGCGAAGGCGCCTGCGTCGAGAGGAGAGCTAGTATTGTCAATAATGCAGCGATCTATAGGCATCGACCTCGGTACCGCCAACTGCCTGGTCTTCGTAAAAGGGAAGGGAATCGTTCTAAACGAGCCTTCCGTCGTGGCCATATCGACCAAAGATGGCAGAGTTAAAGCGGTCGGCCGGGCCGCTTATGACATGCTCGGTCGCACCCCCGATACCATCGAGGTCGTGCGCCCTCTTCAAAACGGCGTAATCTCCGACTACCTGGTCACTGAGGCGATGCTCAAAGCTTTCATCGCCCGCACGACCGGCCGGTTCAGCATGTTCAAGCCCAAAGTCATGATCTGCGTGCCCGCCGGTGTCACCAGCGTCGAGATGCGCGCCGTGCGTGACGCTGCCATGCAGGCCGGAGCGCAGGAAGCCTACCTCATCGGTGAGCCCCTTGCTGCTGCCATCGGCGCCCGTATTCCCGTCGATTCCCCCACCGGCAGCATGGTGATCGACATCGGCGGTGGTACCAGCGAAGTGGCCGTCATAGCCCTCAATGGCATCGTCGTAGCTAATTCAATCCGAGTTGGCGGAGATAAACTTGATCAAGCTATTGCATCATACATAAAACGCAAGTATAATCTCCTAATCGGGGACCGAATGGCCGAAACGCTTAAGATAACCCTTGGAAGCGCACTACCGCTCGAGGCGGCAGACGAGCTTACGATGGAGGTGCGGGGTCGCGATCAGGTCGCAGGGTTGCCACGTACTATCACTGTGCGAAGCAACGAAGTGGTAGAAGCGATCGGTGAGCCACTTGAGCAGATCGTTGGTGCTGTACGTCATGTACTTGAGCGCACCCCCCCGGAACTGGCCTCGGACATAATTGATAGGGGTATGGTCATGACTGGCGGCGGGGCCCTGCTCCGTCACATAGACGAACTGATGACCCAGGTCACCGGTATACCGTGCTTCGTGGCCGATAATCCGCTCGCCTGCGTTGCCATCGGCACAGGCATGGCGCTCGAAAACCTCGAAGTACTGAAGGACGCCCTTGAAGGCGAGTTTTGATAGGAAATAAGCATCCGGTGTTGCGCGTTGGCTTCGATCGCGGAAGCCGCACTAACTATCGTTTCGAAGTTCCACCTGAAAAATAGGAGGCAGCAAGAATGGCTAACGTCGTGTTTGACAACGTTAACAAGCGGTATGGCAACGTGCAGGTTATCACCGACCTGAACCTTGAAGTGCGCGACAAAGAGTTCATGGTATTGGTCGGACCTTCAGGCTGTGGCAAGTCCACCGCTTTGCGCATGATCGCGGGCCTTGAAGAAATCACTGCCGGTACCATCTCGATTGGCGGTCGCATCGTCAATAATGTCGCGCCAAAAGACCGTGACATTGCCATGGTCTTCCAGAACTACGCCCTCTATCCGCATATGAATGTTTTCGACAACATGGCATTCGCGCTCAAATTACGTCACATGCCCGGCGACAAAATCAAGGAACGCGTGGAAGCTGTCGCCGACAGTCTCGGCATCAAGCACCTCTTGCAGCGCAAGCCGCGCCAGCTATCCGGCGGTCAGCGTCAGCGCGTCGCCCTCGGGCGTGCTATCGTGCGCGAGCCACAGGTGTTCCTCATGGACGAGCCTCTGTCCAACCTCGACGCCAAGATGCGTGTCTCGACTCGAGCCGAGCTAAACAAGCTTCATCAACGCCTCCAGACCACTACCGTATATGTAACCCACGACCAGGTTGAAGCTATGACGATGGGTGATCGCATTGCGGTTATGAAGGACGGCTTTGTACAGCAGGTCGATACCCCTAACGTCCTCTTCCTCAATCCTGTTAACATCTTCGTAGCAGGCTTTATTGGCTCGCCCGCCATGAACCTAATTACTGTGACCGTCCAGAAAGCCGAAGACGGGGTATATGTAACAACCGCAGATACTGCCGGCCCCGACTCCGGCCTCCGCTTGCGCGTTCCCACCCGCTATGAGGAGTTCATCGCGCCCCATGCGGGCAAGCAACTCGTCTTTGGCCTGCGGCCTCAGGACATCCATGATGCCCGTTTCGCACAGGGCATGCTCGATGAAGATGAGAGCCCGGAAGACCTCGTCATAGTTCGTACTCGCGTGGATGTTGTCGAACCTATGGGAAGCGAGGTATACTTATATCTGCTACATGGCAAAGACTCGATAGTCTCGCGCGTTGACGACCGAACTGAAGTTCAACCGAACTATGTAATCGATATGGCCTTCAACATGGACAAGATGCACGCCTTTGATCCTGAGACTACACTCTCAGTCATAGACAAGTCGAAGGTCAAGGTGGCCGCCGGCTAGCGCGGCATATCGCACGAAAAGTGCACGTAGTAAACTTGCAACATCGGGCAGGGGCGGGTATCAACCCGCCTCTGTGCTGACCAGGAGGAAAGAAAGCAAAATGGCAAATGAGAAGAAAGTATACGAAATAGTTGCCCAGCCCCGCACAATTACGGGCAAGGCCAGCCGCACCCTGCGACGCGAGAACCTGATTCCCGCCGTCGTCTATGGTCCCAAGATGGACACGGAGAATCTGCAGGTTCCCACCCGCGAATTCGATGTAGTCTACCTGCGCGCAGGCAGCAACAACCTCGTCGACCTGAAAATAGGCGAAAAGGGCACGGCACACAAGGTCTTCATCCATGAAGTCCAGCGCAACCCCTTGAACCACGCCGTGACCCACGTCGACTTCGTGGCAGTAAACCTCCGCGAAGAGATGACCATTAACGTCCCGTTGGTGCTGGTGGGCGAGTCGCCCATCGTCGAAAGTCACGAAGGACTGTTGCTCTTCCAGATAGAGCACATAACGGTCCGTGCGCTCCCCATGAACGTACCCTCCTTGATCGAGGTCGACATCAGTGGATTGACCGAGGTTGACCAGACCATACGAGTCGGCGATCTTGAAATTCCCGAGAACGTCACGCTCGTGACCCACGTCGAGGATCCCGTCGTCAAGATTACCGCGATGCGTGTCACCGAAGAGGAAGAGGTTGCTGCTGAAGAGGCTGCTGAGGCTGAGGCCGCTGAAGGTGCTGAAGGCGAAGAGACTCCGGCTAGCGAAGACGAAAGCTAGGATCGTTGTTACAGCACATCAGGGCGGGGAGGTTGTCTATATGGCAACCTCCTCTTCCATGCTTAATAGCGTGAGCTTTGCTGCAACCTTTTCACCCGGCGAGGCGTAGATATTAGTAATGAAATCGCTTTCGACCCTCTGGAGCCTCTTATGTATACGGTAGTCTCAATAATAGTCTGGTTACTGAACCTGCTTAACCTGATGATAATCGTCCGGGCCTTGCTCTCATGGTTCTACCCCGTGGGCCGCGACCCCTGGACACGCCTGCTCGTCGATCTAACCGAGCCTATCCTCGCGCCGATACGTTCTGCGCTCAGTCGGCTTCTATCACTCCCGCTCGACCTGTCGCCCATCGCGGCGATCCTGCTGATCTCTTTCTTGCAAAACATGCTTGCCAGAGCAGTCTAGCACTCGTAACTCTCACCTTCACACACGAAAAGCGGGCCACTCGGCCCGCCTTTTGCTTACCTATCCTTTTCCTTGTTACCGGATCTGGTCATCGCGTGGCGGCGGGTTTTCCAGCACCTGCAAGTTCCGGTACAGGTTGTACATCAGAATGCTCAGGTCCCCTCTCGTCACAGGCGAGTTGTCGCACTTGCTAATAGCTTCCGGATTAGCGGGATTCCGCTTGCCTTCGCCCAGTATGCAGCCATTTGCCCAGAAGTTGGGTGGCAGGTCCGTAAAAAGGGTATGTACCGACATATCCTTATTGCCCGTGGCTGCCAGAGCGAAGCGAATCGCATCTTTGCGAGATACCGCCTTCCCCGGTTGGAATGTGCTGTCCCCAAAGCCCACCAGCGCGCCATGTGCGCTGGCCGTTTCTATGAACGTGTACAGTGAATTGTCGGCTGGCACATCAGTAAACCTCGGCTCGTCCGGCTTGATCAACCCCCATGCCATGACCGTTACGAGCATCTTCGCGTACTGAGCGCGGTTCGCGTTCGCATCCGGCCGGAACAGTCCATCGCTGTATCCGTCCACTATATTCTTGTCACTCAGGTATTCTATGGCCTGGAATGCCGGGTGTCCCATCGGCACATCTGCGTAGCGCGGCGCTGCCTGCACACTCAGTTCCAACCGCGACACGTTTCCGGCCGGGTCGGCTGCCGTTATATGTATCGGGAAGTCCCGACCCCTGGCATCCACCGTGGCGCTAAAGATGCCATCCTTATCGTTGGCACGCTGGTCGTTGACCACTATGTAAGTCCCCGGCTCCGTCTTGCCGTCCACCTGTAGCTGGCCCGGCGGGACGTGGTCGCCACTTTCCGGGTCATCAATGATCAGCAGCGGTGGGCGCGTGTCCACTGTCGTATACGCATCAGCTTGCCCGGGCCAATCCTCGACATTGCCTGCTCCGTCACGCGCCCGCGACCGGAACTCGTATGTGAAGCTATCCTCGCCCGTAAACGTAGCCGACGTGTCCTGCGTGCCCGTCTTCCAGTCCGACCACTGCCCGTTGGGTGCAATGCGACTTTGTACGTCGTACGAGACGATACCCGCGCCGTCAGCGTTGTCATCGCCCGCCCAGCGCACCGGGATGTCCGTATTGCTGCTCCACACAGGTAACGGCAATACTCGCGACACTGGCGGCGTCTTATCGTCCAGGTTATGCCCCACCACTATATCCACCCTGAGCGGGTCCGAGCCCTGATCGCTGAACCATCCGATCCCATCAGCATACATATCCCATATGAGAGCATAGTGCCCCGGTGTCTTCGGCGCATTGAGTTGCGCCGTTATCGTGATCGTATCTGCGAAGCCCACGGATCGCGACAGCGGCGTCCTGATATCTTGCCAGTCGGTCACGGGCTGGTTGTCGGGCGTGAGCCATCTATAGCCCAGCGCGACAGAGTCCGCCCCCGCCGTTTGCCACGTCATCGAGCCGCTGTTGCGCACCGACAGGTGCACTTCACCCGTCGCTCCCGGCTCAAAGTTGCCCGGCGTGTCGTGCACGCCGAAATTGGCCCGTAACTTCGGCTGTTGCAGGACCACCTCGTCCCGTATCTTCGGCAGCAGGCTCCACAGCACGTCGCCCGGGCATGTGGAAGTGTTGAACTTGCGCCCGCACGCCGTCCCCGCGTAGTCGCGGTGTCCCGCAATCGTCGGGCGATCATAAACTATCTTCCCGTTACAATCAGTGTACCCAGTGATTGGCTCTACCGCGTGCGGGTCTATCCCTCGCTGCGAGCTCTTCCACGAAATCAGGTCTATCAGCGATTGCTGCGCCGCGGCCGTCGGTGCTTGCGACATGAAGTTGCCTATCATACCGATGCCCATCGTGCCCACATTGAACGGGTACGCGTGCCCGGCCTCCACGTCGTCGCCTCCGGCCCTTCCCTCGTAAATGACCCCATTCGGGTCGATCAGGTAGTTATAGCCTATGTCCCCCCAGCCGCGCGTCTTCGAATGGTAATACCAGATCGAGCGCACTTCTGCCGCCCAGTCCTTGCTCTTGTTCGTCGTGGCCGTGTGGTGGACAACTATGTGCGTGACGCGCTTGTACGTAGGCGTCCATTTCGGGCTGCTCTCGCCCTGCGGCGATCCCCAATCCGTGCGCGCAACCATCAGCGGCTTCGCAACATCCGACGGCGTACCTTGGATCATCACCTGTGGCTTGGGCGGGTTTGGAGTTACTCCCGAGTCGATAAACGTATAACTCAAATTGTGGAACACCGGTGTTACCCCTGGTGTGCCTGTGTACAGAGTCACTCTGCTCTGCACAAAACGGTGCGTGCGCACATCCGGATCAACCTGTATCGGACTGCTATACGTCTCGGTGGGACTGTCGCTGGCCGAAATGATATCCTCTTCGTCCGCCGCTTCCCAGTCCGCCCACGTTTGCCCGTCCTTGCTCGTACGCAATTCCACGGTCACGTCGGTGAGGTCGGGCTTGTCCGCCCACCAATGCGGCGCCACGTCACTGAAGTCTATAGGTGCCTGGACCGGGTCAGACGTGAACACTGCCTCCGTCTTCCCATCCGGCAACCTGAGATCGCTGCTGAAATAGGGGTCTTTGGCTTCACTGCCTCCATCACCAGCGCTGAATGCCGCGCTCGCCAGCGTCATGTCTACTCCCGTAACGAGGGGCATGGCCGTCGGCGCGCCCGCACTGTTTGCGCTTGTCCCGAGAGTCGAGGATAGAACTGCGGCCCGTGTCGCCGAAGGCAGAGGACTAAGAGTTATGAGCACCATCAGGGATAAGATTATCCCGGCTTTTCTGGAAATTCGAAAGGGTTTGTGCAAGCCGCGCCAGTATGATTGTCTTCTTCCACAATCACGCTTTGCGCGCCGTTGCATGCGGTTACCACCGCTGCACAGGCCCGAAAGAAGCATCGTATACGCCTCCGGCTAGGTCGAAAGGGAAATCCGCGTCTAAAGCCGAGTGTATAGTGGAAAAGAGCCCCTGTCAATTACCGCCGCACGTACCCTGCCCTTATCCAAGCTTGCTAAGTGAAATAACTTCCCCTGTCGGCGTGGCGTGGCTCGTAGAAACAGTAAGGGCCCGCGTTGTACGTTGTAGTATGGCACCGGCGATCTGATGGGGTCACAAGTGCTGAACAGTGGTTCTCTGCTGTGCCTGGGGATTGCGTCCCATGGCATAGTATGTTACTCTTGATGCTTACTGCCTTATCAGATCATTGGTCTTGTACCGCAAGCCCGCTCATTTGTAGTCGCTACCTAACTTCAGCCCTGGCGAACGAGGCCACGATGCGAATACCCGATGGTGACACTCAGGCTCCTGCAACTCTGAGTAGAGAACTAGACGCCGACATTACGGCGATCAGCCGGTTAGAGGCCGTACAAATCATCCTCCGCGTGCTCAGCCGCACGACCGGCCTGCGTATTGCCCTTGTGGCGCGTGTTACCCAGGAGTCGTGGACTGCATGCGCCGTGTTAGACAACGCGGGATTCGGGCTTAAGGTCGGGGACCAGTTAGACTTGCACACAACTTACTGAAGCGTTGTCGGCGGTGGTGCGGTCGTACCACTTCTCATCAACAAGGCCAGCGCTGATCCACGCTTTCACAATCACCCGGGGTTGCGAGTTCACGGCATCGAGAGTTATATAGCCGTGCCTCTCCACCGCCATGATGGTAGCTATTTCGGCACCCTGTGCGCCCTTGACCCTAAGCCGGCTGAACTCACAGAAGATAACTTCGACCTCTTCCGATTGCTCTCCCAACTCATAGCGTTTGAGCTGGAAGCCGAGGACGAGCAACAGCAAAGAGAGGTGCAACATGAGGCGCTTACCGAGTTCATATCGACCGCATCACACAACCTGCGTACGCCACTCACTGCTCTGCGCCTGGGTATGGGAGCGCTAGAAACGAGCACAGCGGACCGCCTGCGACCCGACGAGCAGCGGATGATGGAGAATGTACGCCGCAACATCGATCGATTGAATATTCACGTCAATGATCTGCTGACGTTCAACCAGCTAGAAGCGGGTGCACTACATGTAGAGCGCAGACCCTTCGACTTGTGCAACGTGGCGACCAACGCGATAGCGGTTACTAATACTTTGATTTCGGAGCACGGCCACACTCTGGAGCTCGATCTGCCGGAGCCACTGGTGATGCACGGCGATCCTCGCAGACTTGAGCAGGTTCTTGTGAATCTTATTGAGAATGCCGTGCAGTACTCTGCGCCCGCGACTTCTGTCGGCATCTCAGGCTGGGCTACAGCGGATATGGTGCATATGCTCGTGACTGATCAAGGTCCCGGGGTAGCTCCCGAACATCGCGAGCGTATTTTTCAGCGTTTTTACCGCGTAGCCTTATCGGTCAGCGGCTCCGGCCTCGGACTGGCTATCGCGCGCACAATTGTCAATATGCACGGAGGACAGATCTCCGTCGAAGATAACCCTCGTGGTGGGGCGGCCTTCCATATCTCGTTACCCTCCGCCACAAGTGGAGAAGACCGAGAAGATTGATGAAGCTGAAAGTGCTCATAGCAGAGGATGCTAAAGACATAGCGGAGGTCATCACGTTCACTGTCCGCATGATATGGCCTGACTCCGACGTGACAGTTGCCGGTGACGGCATGGCAGCTTTGAAGCGCTTCCATGAGGAGGCTTTAGACCTCGTAATCCTTGATTTGTCAATGCCGCCGCCCGATGGCATTGAGGTGTGCAGGCGCATCCGGGAGGCTTCGCAGGTGCCAATACTGATACTGACGGCTCGTGACGCCACGCTTGATAAGGTTCGCGGGCTTGAATCGGGGGCCGATGACTACCTGGTCAAGCCCTTCGACCATATGGAGCTGGTTGCGCGTCTTCGTGCTCTGATGCGGCGCGCATCTGGTGGCGGGGCTGCCGGCGGTCGAGAGCTAAGTATCGGGGATCTTTCCTTGAACCTCGAAACTCACGCAGTCCGTCTGAGCGGAGAGCTCGTTCTACTCAGCTCCACGGAGTACAAGCTCCTGGCTGAACTGGCACGGCATCTCGGTACCGTTATTCCTCACAGGCGACTGTTAGAGCAGATCTGGGGCACCGAATACGTTGATGAAGTCCAGTACTTGAAGGTTCTTGTCGGTAGGTTACGCCGCAAGCTTGGAGACGATGCAGAGCACCCACGGTATATCCAGACGGAAAGGGGCATAGGCTACCGCCTCGTGCCCCCTGGCTCACAGCACCGATAGCGTCTATTAGCCGCCCTCAGCCGCACACCGTGCACCTCAAGTTACGACGATTCCGATTCTTGGACGTCACGGCAACGTCTCCGTCCCCTTCGCATATTCCACCTCTATCCGCTTAAGGCTACATATTTGGCCGTATGTAGGAGCCCACTATCCCTCGCTTCCCATCCTCATTTATTTCACTCTGTCCAAAACATGGCAACTCGATGCGTTAGCAGCAGCTTGCCCGTTGCACGCTTGCTGACACAATTTGCTTGTGTGCCAGGTGCTCGTTGTTACCATGTGTTACCAACCGTTACGAGAATGTTACTCGGCCTTACTCTGTAGTTACCGACGCTTGTTACAGTGAAAGTGAGAGAACCGCATGATCCGTAAGTTGTTTTCGTGACCTATATTATGACCCTACAAACACCGCAAAGTGAATAACCGGTGACCAGCCTGGTCGAAGCGCTGGAGGCACTTGGTGTGCAAGGGGAGATCTTGCTGTCAGGGCGGTGGGTCAGAATTAAGGGCGATCGTTGTTCCGTCTATGTAGCGGAAGTCGTCTGGAATGAACTTTACTGTACCTGGTGTGATGACCCCCAGGCTCGCCTTGCAGAGTTCTTTAATGATCCGACTGCAGCGATACGGGCAGGGATGCAGCGCGCAGAATATTAGAAGATAGATTTGTGAGACACCGACGAAAGAGGAGCGAGCGTGACAACATCGATTACACGGGACGATTACTACGACTCAGCAGCGTGTGGCGCAAGTCCGCCACTCATCCCCGGCAACCCCGCCACCGCTACGTTATATGATAGAACCCATGGCCGAGCCGAGAACAGGGTCGAATTAGCGTCAGGAGAGCTTAGAGGCGTGGATACAGCTACGCTGATCGGCGTGGTGCCTGACCAATCGGGTCTTGAAGTAATAAGCGATGCTCAACTAATGGCTGCAGTAGCTGAAGGCGACTCGACTGCTCTGGAGCAACTGTACGACCGCCATGTACGTAGTTGCTTTGGTCTTGCGCTCCGTATCGTGCAGGAGCCTTCGTTGGCCGAAGAAATAGTACAAGAGGTCTTCATCAAGCTCTGGAGTCGCCCGCAGAAATTCTCTCCGGCGCGTGGCATCTTCCATAACTGGCTCCTGACATTAGTGCGGAATCAGGCATTGGACAAGTTACGTCAGGCAAAATTCAGGGCTGCCAGGCATGTATTACCATCTCTTCCAGACAGTAGCAGGCGAGATAACCTGATCGAATTGCTGCCTGACGCTGGCCCTACCCCGCACGACTATGTGTGGATGAAAGAGACGGCCGATGTCGTGAGGCGTGCCCTCAGTCAGCTACCCAGTGCCGAATATCAGACAATCACACTAGCTTACTTCAGCGGCCTCAGTCATCGAGAGATTGCCGATAAGCTGCAGAAACCGCTGGGTACTGTCAAGACCCACACCCGATCCGCTCTGCGCCGCCTGCGCCATGTATTGGCCGCTCAAGGTGCGCTCTCAGATTGATAGCGATACTGAGGCTGCCTGGGTGAAGAAAACAGTAGACGCTCACCGACAGTACTAAAAAGCCCGTGCTAATTTGCGTCTCCCTAATCTAAATGCAAGATCTCTATCTCGTAATCTTCAAGGTGCCCCTGCACCAGGTTCCCCTCCACCCAGTTTACAATCTTCGATAGTATCTCGTTAGCATGTCGCGCGTCCGTGCTGACGCACGCGACACCAATCGTCGCGGTCTGCCAGTGCTCGTGGTTTCCCACCTCCGCAGCCGCTATATGGAACTGGTTGGTGACCCGGGCGAGCAACGACTTAACGTCCTGCCGCTTGTCTTTCAGAGAGTAATTCTCAGGCAAATAGAGAGTAATTCGCGCAGTTCCAACTATCATAAGTTTAAGGTGAGACAGCCTGGTGGATTTTTGCCCGGTCTTCTTTGCGTCTCACGCTGCCATTATACACACCTACCCATTGCCTGGGTGCAATAATGTCACGCGGTTACGCGCCTCCCATAACTCTGGGAAGAACCTGTACTGTAAAGTCTTCTGCAAATATCCCGACCCCGCAGAGCCTCCCGTTCCCGGCACGTGGCTCCCGATAGTCCTATCCACCAGCTTTATGTGCTTGAACCTCCACACCCCAAAATAGACCTCATACTCGCTCAGCGCCTCGGCCAGTGCGAACAGTGTCGGATACCGTTCCGCGTCGTCATAAATCGCCGTCCACGCCTCAGTCGGATCTTCCGAAACATCCTTCAGCGTATCATAAGCTGCTTGCTTGAGGTTAACACGCCACCTCTTATCCAGTGCCGTCATGCCCATGTGCTTATCAAGCATCTTCACAAACGTGGGGTTGTCCAATCCCGACGCGTACTCAAGCTCCCTGAACTGGTGCGATTCGAATCCGCTCGACGGCGATAGCACCGCGCGAAATCCAAGAAAAGCCCGTGGCGGCATCAGTGCCAGAATATCAACCTCCTCCCCCAGCACATTCATGATCCGTCCAAGCCGCACCAATAGCCTGACAGCATCAAGTACTCGTCCACCCGTCAGGTCGTCAATCACCCTGTGCAAGTCAAACAAAATCTGCTTAAACCAGAGCTCCTGTGCCTGCTGCACAAGTATAAAGAGCATCTCATCCGGCACCGGGGGGTCGCCCAGCGGCGACTGCAGCGACAATAATTCCGGTACTCGCAAATAAGACCCATAGCTGAGAGGCTCCCCAGCCTCCTCCCGCGCATCCACCTTCTGCTCTTCGTTGAGCATGAGATCCTCCCTTACTCGATACATGTAATCTGTACTAAAGCGCCAGCCATAACCGACTGTATTGCACTTCTGCATCGGTCGTAGGTCGTCGGCCGTCGACCGTCGGTCGTCACTATCTAAGCCTGCATCTCTACCAGTTCGACCAGCACCCCGTTCGCCGACTTCGGATGTACGAAAGCCACCATCGTGCCGTTCGCCCCCGGTCGCGGCTCCCGGTCAATCAACTCGACCCCCATCGCATCCAAATGCTTCAGCATTCCGCTTAGGTCTTCCACCTCAAGGCAAATGTGGTGAATGCCGGGCCCCCTCTTCTCAAGGAACTTCTGCAGCGGCCCTTGGTCCCCAACTGGCTCCAAAAACTCGAACCGCGACTCACCGACAGGCGCGAAAACCACCCGCACATTATCGCCCGGCACCTCTTCCTCATCGGATACAGCGAGCCCCAACCCGTCACCGAACACCCTTAAGGCCTCGGCAATGCTCTCAGTAGCCAGCCCTATGTGATTAATCCTGATAACTCTAGCCAACAGCGTACTCTCCCACCCCGCACTCCTCGACTACGCACCAACTATATCAAAGCCCCACAACCCCGTCAATGACCACCCCTTCTCGTCCCGCCCACCCCGATGCCCTTGGCGTCGTCCGTAGTCTGTCGTCCGTCGTCCAAATACGTTACAATGGGCATTCAAACCCATTTACCCGGAGGTCCCACCCCAATGCCAACCATCGAAACCGATATCACCGATGTCACTGTCTATATAGATCGCGCACGCGTCGTCAGGAAGGGCGCCATCCACCTTCCCCCGGGAGAACACACCGTCACCCTCGAGCGCCTTCCATCGGGCCTTGTAGACGATTCTGTGCGTGCAGGCGGCCATGCCGCCAACGTCCGCATCCTCGGCGTCGACGTTTCCCACGACTACTACACCGAAACGCCTGAGGCCGACCAGGCAGCCCTTCAAAGAGAGCTCCAGGACCTGCAAGACCAGGACGCAGCCCTCGCCGACGCCGACTCCGCCGAGGTCGCCCGCCTCGACTTCCTGAAAAACCTGGCCAATAGCTCCACGGGCATTCTGCCCCGCGGCATCGCTTACGGCAAAGCCGAAATGGACAGCATCGTCTCCTTCGCCAAATACATCGCCGATGAAACAGCTGCGGCTCAGTCTCGCAGGCGCGACATAGCCGTCAAGCGCCGCGACCTTGCCCGCCTTATCGAAGTGGCCAGGAGCAAACTCCAACCCCAGTACACCTCCATCGAGCGCGTCAACATCAACGTCATAGTCGAGGCCACAGCCGAAGCCGACCTTGACCTCGAGCTGACCTACAGCGTCACCGGCGCGAGTTGGTCCCCCCTCTACGACATTCGCCTTGTAGAGAACACCGTGTCCGTCGGCTATCTCGCCAACATTCAGCAAACCACTGGCGAGGACTGGCCCGCCGTCAATCTTGCCCTCTCAACGGCCCACCCTGCCGTCAGCACCACCATCCCCGAGCTCGACCCCTGGTACGTCGATGTCTACCAGCCTCCGATGCCCATGATGGCCAGGATGGCGAAGGCGGCGCAGGGTGGTGCGGCCATGTCCACCTATGCCGCCGCGCCCATGCAGGCCGACGAGGCAGCCGCGCCTCCCCCGCCTCCCGTCCAGTTCTCCACAGCTACGGTCGAGACCACCGGCACCGCCGTCACGTTTCGCGTCGGTCGGCCCGTCGCCATTCCGTCTGACGGGTCCCCCCACAAGACCCTGATCACCAACCTCGACATGGACGCCAAGCTGGATTATGTAACGGTGCCCAAGATTGCCGAAGAAGCCTACCTACGTGCCAAAATCACCAATACCTCCGACTCGATCCTCCTGCCTGGCCCGGCAAGCATCTTCCATGATGACGAATTCGTCGGCACGACCGCCCTCGAAACCGTCGTCCCCCACGAAGAGTTCGAGGTGCAACTTGGCGTCGATGACCGCGTGAATGTCGAGCGCAAGCTCACCGAGCGCACCGTCGGCAAGACTTTCATCGGCAACACCCGCAAGAGCCTCTATGCGTACACGATCACCGTCACCAACAACCTCCCCTGGTCGGCCGCCGTCACGATCGAAGACCAGTACCCCGTCTCGCGGAACGAGCAGATCAAATCCACCTTGCAATCTGTCACACCCCAGCCAACCGAGCAGGTCGACATGAACCTCCTCAAGTGGGTCAGCGAAATCGCCCCGGCGCAGAAGCAGGACTTCAACTTCTCCTTCCAGGTAGAACAGCCCCGCGACATGAAGATCACGGGCATTGAGGTGTAGGTGAGATCCCGTCATTTCCTTGACAAAACGCACATTCCTGTGATAACACTACCCTGCTGTGCCTTTCAAAAATGGCCGGCAAGCACCACCTGGAGGACTATCAACGATGATAAAACTGGTCGCTCTATTCAAGCGCCTCGAAGACACAGAAGCCTTCGATCTTCACTACAACAATACCCATGCGCCTCTAATGCGCGCCGTCCCTGGCCTTCAACGCATGGAAGTAACTCGCAACTTACAGGCTTTCCGTGGCGACCCCGAGTACTACCTCGTGGCCGAGATGTACTTCGCAAACAAAGAGGCCTTCGACTCCGCCATGCAATCCGAAGAGAACCGCATCGCCGGCAAGGACCTGATGTCATTTGCCCGCGCCTACGTCACCATGTTCTACGGCGAGGTAGACTAACCTATGAACTACCCTGATTACCCCACAGCCCTCACTCCCGAAGAGCTCGCCTTCACCAACATCATTTACGCCAAGCAGGCTGGCGTCGCTACCGTCACGATCAACCGTGAAAGCGTCCTAAACGCCACCGACTTTCACACCCTCAAAGAGATGGCCCGGGCCTTCGAAGACGCCTCCTACGACGACCACATTGGTGTACTCGTCCTCACCGGAGCCGGAGATCGTGCCTTCTGCACCGGTGCCGATCTCCTTGAACAGGAGCAATTCCTAACTCGTCGCGCCGACTACTGGAAGTGGATGGGCGCCTTCATAGATGCCCACGATCGCCTCCGCAACATCGGCAAGCCCACCATCGCCCGTCTCAATGGCATGGTGGTGGGCGGTGGCAACGAGTTCAACATCGCTTGCGACCTCGCGATTGCCGCCGACCACGTCACCATACGCCAGATCGGCACGTCACGCGGCTCCGTCCCCGCAGGCGGCGCGACTCAATGGCTGCCCATGATCATCGGCGACCGCCGCGCGCGCGAAATGCTCTTCCTCTGCGAGCCTATCTCAGCCGAAACCGCCCGCGACTGGGGCCTTGTGAACACCGTCGTCCCAGCTACCCAGCTTGATGCCGCCGTGGCCGAGACTGCTGCCAAGCTCCTCGATAAGATGCCCGAAGTCATCCGCTACGCCAAACTCCAGGTCAACTTCTGGCGCGATCTCGCCTGGAGCATGACCGTCCAGCACGCCCGCGACTGGCTCTCCATCCACGCCGACTCCGCCGAAACATCCGAAGGCCTCGCTTCCTTCTACGCCAAACGCCCCGTCGATTACAAAGTTCTCCGCCAAAACATCGTTGAAGGCGGCACAAAATGCGCCCACTGCGGTGCTGCTATGCCCCCTGGCTACACCTTCTGCGGAGCATGCGGCCAGCCACTCCCAGCTGGCAAATGACATGCAAGACTACCCGCCCCTCCGCGCTTACCTCCTCTCCAGGCCCGGTGCCACCGAAGATTTCCCTTTCGGCCCCGAAAACATGGTAGCCAAAGTTGGCGGCAAGATGTTCGCCCTCATGGGAGTACAAGATCCTCCAAAGAGCATCATCCTCAAATGCGACCCGGACTACGCTGCGGAGCTCCGCACTGCATATCCCGCCATCACCACCGCACCCTACATGAGCAAACAGCACTGGAACGCAATCGCCCTCGATGGCACAGTCCCTGACGAAATGCTTCTGAGCCTCATTGACGACTCCTATAGGCTCGTCGTCCGAGGTCTCACTCGAAAGCAGCGCGAGCAAATACCGCAACCCGCAACACCTGACCCCTGATCCCTCATCACCAATAGGTAAACCATGCCAGACCTCCAATACGAGCTAATCAAAGCCACCACCGAGGGCCGTATCGCCCTCATTCAGCTAAACCGCCCAGACGTCCTCAACGCCCTCAACATGCAGCTCATGGACGAAGTCATGGCTGCTCTCGACGTCTTCGAGGCCGACCCCGCAATCGGTTGCGTCATCATCACAGGCAACGAGCGCGCTTTCGCCGCCGGGGCCGACATCAAGGAAATGGCCGGCGCCTCCACCGTCGAAATGCACAGGCGCGACCAGTTCGCCAAGTGGGACCGCATCCGACGCTTCAAGAAGCCCCTGATCGCGGCTGTGAGCGGCTTCGCACTCGGTGGCGGCAACGAGCTTGCCATGCTCTGCGACATGATCGTGGCCTCCGAGACTGCCCAGTTCGGCCAGCCCGAGATCAACATCGGCGTCATGCCCGGCGCGGGCGGCACCCAGCGTCTCACTCGCGCCGTCGGCAAAGCCATCGCCATGGAAATGGTGCTCGCCGGCCGCTTCCTCGCCGCCCGCGAAGCCCTGCAGTACGGCCTCGTCAATCGGGTCGTCCCCGTCGAAGTCTACCTCGATGAAGCCAAACGCCTCGCCCGCACCATCGCCGAGAAAGGCCCTATCGCCCTCGAGCTCGCCAAAGAAGCCGTCCTCAAAGCTTTCGAGGTCCCCCTTCAAGAAGGCCTCACCTTCGAGCGCAAGAACTTCTACATGCTCTTCTCTACCGAAGACCAGAAAGAAGGCATGTCAGCCTTCGTCGAAAAGCGCAAGCCCGACTTCAAAGGTCAGTAAACCTCAAGCAATGCAACGGGAGACACCATGGCTTACGAACACATCCTCTATAACCTCGATGAAGGCGCCCTCACGATCACCCTCAACCGCCCCGAGGTCCTCAACGCCTTCAATACCAAAATGGGCCTCGAGCTTCTCGACGCCCTCAAGAAAGCTGAGCGCGACCCTGCCGTCCGCGCCGTCGTCCTCACCGGCGCAGGCCGCGGCTTCTCCTCCGGTGAAGACCTCAAAGCGCGCGAGGCCGAGGGCACCGTCGGCTTCGGCACCGTCCTCCGCGACCGCTACATCCCCATCGTCCTCAAGATCCGCAACATGGAGAAGCCCGTCCTCGGCTCCATAAACGGCGTGGCTGCCGGCGCCGGTTGCTCGCTCGCCCTGGCCTGCGATATGCGCATTGCCTCCGACAAGGCTTCCTTCGTCGAAGCCTTCGTGCGCATAGGCCTCGTGCCCGACGCAGGCTCCTCCTTCTTCCTCCCCCAACTCGTCGGCATGGCCAAAGCCTTCGAGATGGCCTTTCTCGGCGATATTGTGCAGGCGCAGGAAGCCTACCGCATCGGCCTGATAAACACCCTCGTCCCTCATGATGAGCTCGAATCAGCCGCGCGTGCCCTTGCCCTCCGCCTCGCCTCCAGCCCCACGAAGGCCATCGGCCTCGCCAAGCGCACAATAAACCGAGCCCTCTCAATGGACCTTGAGCAACTCCTCGAATACGAAGCCCACGCCCAGGAAACCGCAGGCAAGACTGAAGACCACAAAGAGGGCATGGAGGCCTTTCTCGAAAAACGCACGGCCCACTTTACCGGCAAATAATAGGAGATGATATGGCCTCTACAATCGCGGTAATTGGCGCAGGCACTATGGGTGCAGGCATAGCCCAACTCGCTGCCCAATCAGGTATGACCGTCCTTCTCTACGACCTCAAAGACGAATACGTCCAGCGTGGCCTTGGCAACATCCGTTCCGCCCTCCAATCCCGCGTCGACAAAGGCATGCTTGACCCGAACGACATGCAGGCCACCCTGCAACGCATCACCACCTCCACCAACCGCGATGATGCCGCCTCCTACGACCTCATTATCGAGGCCGCCCCCGAAAGCTTCGACCTCAAGCGCGAGATCTTCGCCGACCTCGGCAAAAGGGCCTCCGCCGGCACCATCCTTGCCACCAACACCTCCTCCCTTTCCATCACCTCCATCGCCGCGGCCTC
>JBBRDO010000005.1:0-77580 GCA_038203825.1 Chloroflexia bacterium
GTTCATTCTGCATCGCATGGAGGGGTTCGATCGCCCCGCTCTTGGTGTTCCCTTCCCCGCTATGAGCAACGTGGGCAAAGTGTTCCTCGCCGACGTGGGCGCAACGCCCGACGCTAAGGCCCACTATCTTGTGCAGTGGGCATCTGCCGCCTCCACGGCTCCCGCCACAATAATGACATCTCAAACCTCGAACTAGTCCACTCACGCGAAATCGCGCTCTTGACACATTGCTTGCGCCCCGGCCCGCCGAGGGCAAAGTGAAACCCAGCCACGCGGCTATGCTGCCCCGAATGCCGCCACGGAGTATGCCGATCCCTATTCCGACCTGACTGCTGGCAGGACCAGGTAAGAATTGGCACAAAGCAACAAGATCCGCATAGGTGTGCTCATCAAGCCAGCGACGCCGGATCACATACTCTTCACGAAAGTATCCGAGGTGCGCGATTGGCCCCCCGAATGATGTCAGCCCTAATCTGAGGGCGACCAACAGGATTTGCCACACTGAACCGTGGGCGGATACAAATGTACCTGAGCTATCCTCGGCCGTCGGCTCATCGCCACCCGAGCCGTCTCTCTCTCGTGTTACTTCGATGGCCGATGGCACCGAGTCCTCCTGCTTACTTTATGAAGTTCGCGTGCGGATCGTCAGCGCCAGTCCCGGCGCCGGCGGATCGCGGGTCACGAGAAGACAGGCGGGTCAAGGAGAAGGGTCGGCCATCACTCCAAATCGGCTACCCAGTACTAAGGAGCGCGGCCAGGAACAGTTGGCGTCGCTGTCGGCTGCCCTACTGGGTTCGCGGTAGCTGATGGTGCTGGCGCGGGGGTTTCAGTTGCGCGCGGTCGCGCAGTCGGCTGCGGGGTCGGCGTCACAGGCCGGGGACCGCCGCTCGTTGGGGTTGGTTGTGCCACTGTCGGTAGCACGATCGGAGTTTGTATTGCCGGCGACGTTGCCGTTACTGTCGCGGTCACCGTCGCGGTCGGAGTGTTTGTCGCTCCCGGGGTAACAGTCGGCAGCGTGGGCAGTGGAGTGTACGTCTCCAGTGGTGTTGGTGTAGCAAAGGGGGTCAAGGTCGAGCTAGGGGTTGCCGTGGGCACCGGCGTGCCAAAGGTGGGCGTTGGCGTCGGCGTGGAAGTCTCTGCCGGCGTTGCTGTTTGCGTTGCAGTCTGGGTCGGCCTAGGTGTGCGCGTAGCGGGAGGCGTCCCGCCCGGAGCTACTGTTATCGCCGGTTCCTCGTTCGGATCCAGCGTCGCCAGTGGAGTGGGAGTTGGCAATCTTTGTTTGCTCGTATCATTCGGCACGAGGTCGCACGAAGCCAGCAGAACCAGCAGGACTAGAGTCAGCAGGCACCAGGCAGCGGTCAGTCCTGCCCTTGCCGATCGCTTTGAAAAGGCAGTTTCGTTGGTTGGCATATCAGGAATTATATCATAATATGGATGTTGCACTATTACTCCGAAGCCAAACTCTACATCTGGAGCGCTCATGCTGGCACGCTTGCAGGCACGATCGGAGCGCATGGCCTGGCTCACAGGCTTGCTGCTCGTTCTAATCTGGCTACTCGTTTATCTGACAACCGTATCCCCCGGCGTCAACTTCATTGACAGTGGCGAGCTCATTACCGCCGTACATGAACCGGGCATCGCTCACCCGCCCGGCTACCCGTTGTATGTTCTTATGGGATATGTCGCGTCGCACGTTCTCTGGGGGGATGTGGCGTGGCGCGTCAACGTCTTTTCGGCATTCTGGGGCTCGATGGCTGTGGGCGCGTTCTTCTTCTTGATATACCAGGCTGGCCAGTACATCAGCAACCTGAAACCCCGCAAGATACCTATCCAGCAGAAGGGCCGCGCACGTTCGTCCAAAGCGTCATCACGCTCTGAAGGCCCATCAAAAAGCCAGCAGATGGCGGGCGCCGGCCAAACTGCCCAGCTTGGAGTAATCAGCACCGCATATCGGAACCTGCTGTTGCTGGCCTCTAGCGCGGCAGGCGCCTCCATTCTTGCCGCGTCGTCCACATTCTGGAGCCGTACCGCTCAGGCGAAGATGTACACCCTCCACTACTTCTTTATCGGTGTGCTGCTGACCCTCGCTCTCCAGTATCGAGCCGCTTACGAACGCGGCGACAAAACGGCTTCTACCCGCTGGCTCCTGGCTCTAGCAATTACTCTCGGACTCTCGTTCACCAACCACCTCATGACCGTGCTCCTGCTGGTGCCCATTGCCGTTCTTCTCGTCGGTGGCACAAACATGGGGGATCGCGTCCGAAACATCCTGCGCCGCTGGTCCTATCTCCTGCCTGCGTTCCTCGCGCCTCTCTTGCTCTACCTCTACATGCCCATTCGCGCCTCCCAGGATCCCACGATGAACTGGGGTACTCCTGACACCCTGGGCGACTTCTGGAGGCAGATCACCGGCTGGCAGTACCAGACCTATCTCGGCGCGAACCTCAGCCAGAATATGCCCCTCCTGTCGCGCTATGCGTTCGAACAGTGGAACCTGCTGACCGTTCCCGTGTATCTCGCGGGCATTGCGGGGGCTACCCTCTTGTTCAAAACCGCGCGCATGCTCTTCTGGCCCACCCTTCTCCTGCCGATGCTAACCATGCTCTTCGCGATCCTTTACGGGATATCCGAGATCGAACCCTATATGGTCGGTATCTACGCGATTTTCGCGATCTGGGTCGGCCTTGCACCCATCTGCTGGCTCACTTTGTCAACAGCCCGGAAACCCGCGGCGGCGCGCCGGCCTGACCCCCAGCGTACAGCCGCCGATGAAACTACCCTGTCCGAGACCTACCAGCAGTCGTGGGCGATGGTCGCCCTGACCGCCGTCATAGTGCTCGGCAGCGCCATCATGATATATCCCAGGCAGAACTACAGCCGGAACAGACTGGCCGAGCAGTTTGTGCTCAACGTCTTCAACGAGCTTCCGCAGAACAGCATACTTATAACTGACTACTGGGATTTCTACTCGCCGACCTATTACATGCAGATTGAGCAGGGCATACGACCGGACCTGGCGCTCGTGAACACTAATTCCCTGAAATATCCCTGGTACGTCGCCCAGCTTACAAAACGCCACCCCTGGCTGATGCAAAAGTCCCAGGACATCCTTGCCACCTATATACCTGAACAGAGGAAGTTCGTAAATGGCGAGTCATTCGACGTGAATACTCTGGATCAGTCTTACTTCGCCCTCCTTACATCTTTCGTCGAGCGAAACGCGCCTGACCACCCTGCCTATATCTTGCCAATCTCTCTTTGCCCACCAAATTCCCCACAGTGCGATAATAACCGCATCGCGCCAACCTTTGATCGCCAGCCGGTCGGCCTGGTGTACAGGTTTGTGGCACCCAATTCCGGCGAGCAGCCAGCCCCGCCCGAGCCGACTTTTGCGACCGAGGGAGTTACCGGTCAGCAGGTGCCGCTCGATGATGCCGCCAGGGCTAACAGCAAATTCTATGCAGACGCTTACAGTCGCATGGCATCCTACTTTAGCTTTCTGAACGAAACCCAATCAGCGCAGAATATGGCCGATAAAGCACAGTCCATTCGCGCCGCTTTGGCTGGCCGCTAGTCCATTGTGTAAAAATCGTAACAATCTTGACACTGCATTTTCGCGGTGATATATTTGTGATGTCGGTGGAACATCGCCGGCCTGGCTTATCAGTTTTCTGAAAGTGAGCAAGGAGGTTTTTATGACCAACACCAAAACTCACGTGATGGAAGTGCGATTCCAGGTGGATAGATAGGGCCCTCAGAAAGACTTTCGGGTCATTCTGAGGGCGCAACCGAACAAGAAAGGCACTCAGTTCTGCTGGGTGCCTTTTTCTGTGTCCTGTCTTGTATGCACGATTCTGCATCAGAGCACGAACTTGCCATTCTCGTACAGGGTCTCACCGTCCACCACGATTCGGCCCTGGCTCATGTCAGTAACCATGTCCCAGTGAATGGCCGACTTGTTGGTGCCGCCCGCATTCGGGTATGCCGCTCCCAGCGCGCAGTGCATCGTCCCGGCGATCTTCTCATCGAAAAGCGTATTACGGGTGATCCTGGTAACTCCTGTATTCGTGCCTATGGCGAACTCTCCCAGGCGGCGCGCTCCGTCGTCCATCTTCAACATTGCCGCCAGGTAATCCTCGCCCGAGTCGGCGCTACAATCCGTCACTTCGCCGTTCTTGAAGGTGAGCCGCACTCCCTGTACGGTGCGCCCGCTGTACGACGCCGGATAGCTAAAGGTTATCGTTCCCTCAACCGTATCATCAACCGGCGATGTAAATACCTCGCCGCTGGGGAAGTTGCGCTTACCGTCCGAGTTCACGAACACCCGCCCCTCGATCGACATCGTCAGGTCGGTTCCCGGCGCCTCCACGTGTACCTGCTTCTTGCCCGCAAGCCAGTCCACGATCCGCTGCTGCTCCACCGAGACTGCCCTCCAACGCGCGGCGGGATCCTCCGCATCATCCAGCAAACAGGCATGAAATACAAAGTCTTCAAACTCGGTGAGCGACATTTCGGCGTCTTGCGCATAAGCCTGAGTTGGGAACAGCGTCAGGCAGTGCGCCCTATTGTCCTCTATCCGCTTCATAAACCCGGCACCCACTGGAGCGCCGCCCTTGCGCAGCAATCCGAGCCTTGTCGGATCAACGTTGTTATAGCCCCGAGTGTTTTCGTCACTGAGAATCCTCAATATCGCATCCGACTCTTCTACCATCCTCATCTGGTAGGGGTTCACGCGAGTAAGCTGGCTTTCGTTCCCGCGTTCCAGAAGCTGCTCTTCCAGCCACGGAGTGCTGATCATCACGTACGGCGACGCGCCTGCAGCAATTACCTCCCGGCACACCGCCTGCATTAGCGGTAAAGCCGCTGTCGTGCCGCCTATCGCGACCTCCCAGCCCGGCTGAACGCCAAGTGAGTATTCAACCAGTGTCTTCGCCATGCGCCGTACCCTTGGATCTTCCAACATCGAGTTTGCTCCTTCTACGAGATTACTTCCACAACCACCAGCGGTGGTTGCACTTCCCTTGGCGACATTACGAACGCACCTCTTATAGCGGGCTCAATATTGCTGGCCGACTCGTCGCTAGCCGCATAAATAGTAGCCAGCTTCGCGCCCTCTGCCACACGGTCCCCAATCTTGGAGTGGAGCACGAACCCCACCCTGTGGTCTATGCTGTCCGTTTTCACCTTGCGCCCCGCGCCAATCTCCACCGACGCCAGTCCTATTGCCTCGGCGTCAATGCGTTCGACCCAACCCTCGGTCCAGGCAAACAGCTCGCGTTGAACAGGTGCCGGCTCCAGCCCGTCAGGGTCGTCAATGAACGCAGGGTCACCTCCCTGATTCGCTACAAACTCCCGCAACTTTCGGAGCCCTGCCCCTGACTGTAATACTTCGCGCAGTTTCTCCCTTCCTTCGTTAACGTTGGAAGCCTTGCCCGCCATCTGCAGCAGATTTGCCCCGATAGTCAGGGCTACCTCCAGCAAGTCCGCCGGCCCTCGACCTCGCAGCGTTTGCACGGCTTCGCGCACTTCCAGGGAATTCCCCACCGCCCAGCCCAGCGGTTGCTCCATGTCGGAGATCACGGCACGTACCTGCAAACCCACGCTGCTCCCGATGTCACGCATCGCGACTGCAAGGGTGCGCGCCTGCTCCGGCGTCTTCATAAAAGCGCCGCTTCCAACTTTCACATCCAGCACGACCCCATTCGCCCCCGCCGCGATCTTCTTGGACATGATGCTGCTGGCAATAAGAGGCAGACTATCCACCGTAGCCGTCACATCTCTCATCTTATACAGGATGCCATCCGCGGGAGCGAGATCGGGCGTTTGCGCCGCCACCACCAGACCGACCTTTCGCACACCCTCCATGAACTGTTCGACGCTCAGGGTGCACAGCATGCCGGGGATCGACTCCAGTTTGTCAATCGTGCCACCCGAAAAGCCCAGTCCCCGCCCCGACATCTTGCCAATCGGCACCCCCGCCGCAGCCACAAGCGGCGCGACAACCAGGGTTGTTTTGTCCCCAACGCCCCCTGTCGAGTGCTTGTCGCCTACGAAAGTACCGATTGAGGACATGTCCAGGTGCTTACCTGAAGCAACCAGCGCCATCGTCAGATCCGCCGTCTCCCGCTCATTCATCCCCTTGAGTACGACAGCCATCAGCCACGCGCTAAGCTGGTAGTCAGCGACTGATCCGTCCATTACGCCCTTGATCAACCAGCTAATTTGCTCACTGCTCAAAGCTTCTCCATCTCGTTTAGCTCTTATTATGTCAACTGCGTTCACTTTCCCGGCCCCTTCCCGAAGCCTTCTGCCTGCGCCCTGCTCTTTCCGCCAAGTAAAGTACGGGCAGACACAGTCACTCCGTTCGCCACATATCTTCTGGGCACGCGAGGTGCGAGCCCGGTAAAGATTTCGTAAGAGATAGTGTCTGCCCACCTTGCAACCTCGTCCGCGCCGATCTTCTGCGAGCCCTGGTCACCTATCATCACAACTTCGTCCCCCTCTACCACTCCTTCTACCGCAGTTACATCTATTCCAAATTGGTCCATGCTCACCCGCCCGACGACGGAACATCGCACACCGTGCACCAGCACTTCGCCCCGGTTCGACAACACGCGCCGGAAGCCATCCGCATATCCAACCGGCACCAATCCGATCACCGATGGCCGTTCTGCGACCCATGTGCGGCCATAGCCTACGGTGTCGCCCACGCCTGCCTTATATATGCGCGCTAGCCTTGCGCGAAACGTGACCGCGGAGCGCAGGTCAATCTTGCCCGCCAGATGGGGAGCAGGCAAGTGGCCGCTCAGGAGAATTCCTGTTCGCACCAGGTCGAAGCGGGCCTCCGATAACCCCAGCACGGCAGCGGAATTCGAAGCGTGTGTCAACTCAAATCGCAGCCCGTTCGCTGCTGCTTCCTCTCGAATCCCGTTGAATCGGGTCAACTGCTCCCGTGCAAAGCTGAGGTCGGTATTGTCGGCGTCCGCAAAGTGGGTCATCAGCCCCTGCAGCCGAAGGTGGGGCAGTCGATCAACTCTTTGCGCCAGGGGCAGAAACTCCTCCGGCAAGCAACCGAACCTGCCCAGCCCCGTATCCACCTTGATGTGAACTGGCACGCTCTTGTCGCCCAAACTCAGCGCACTCGCCGCCTCATCCAGCGCGATTGCAGTCTCTACTCGATGAACGATCGCGGTCAGCCCATACTCAACTACGCGCGGCGCCTCTCCAGGCTGCACATAACCCAGCACCAGTACAGGGCACGCAAAGCCCGCCAGCCGCAATTGCACACCCTCATCCACGCAAGCAACGGCCAGCCAGGTCGCTCCGCCCTCCAACGCCGCTTGTGCAATTTCAACGGCGCCCAAACCGTAGCCGTTGGCCTTTACGACCGCCATAACATTACAGCCGGGCCCGATCCAACGCTTTATGGCGCGTACGTTCTCGGTTACCGCCGACAAGTCGACCTCAACCTCCACCGGCCTACCAGCGGCCAAGTGGCTTCCGGGCACGCTTTGAGCTTTTCGGGCGATGGAAGGCATGGCGCGAATCAGACCTACCTTATCGTGAGCTTCGCAAGCCGTGCTGGGCACGTGCCAACAAGATCGGAAGGTCGCCCGAAAGTCCGCCCGCCACCCCGTATTCCTGGCGCAGCAGTTCGCCCGCCAGCCCGTGCAAATACACTCCGGTACAGGCCGCGGCCACCGGGTCCAGTCCCTGCGCGATCAGCCCTGCTAATGCTCCGGCGAGCACATCGCCACTACCTGCAGTCGCCAGCGCCGGATTCGAGAACGGCGAAACGAATATCCTGCCATCGGGCGCGGCGATTACGGTTCCGGCGCCCTTCAGCACAATCACCTGCCTCCATTCCGTGGCCGCCATCTTCGCCACGTTTACCCGGTCGGCCTGCACCTCTTCCACTGTAGCATCAACGAGCCGCGCCATCTCCCCCGGGTGTGGCGTGAAGACCGAATTAGCGGGCACCTGCCCCTGCCATTCTTTCCACTCCGCCAGGATATTGAGCGCATCGCCGTCGATTACTAGCGCCGGCAAATGCATCTCCCCAGCCTCTTGCTTTTCCTCTGCCTGCGCACGCGCTGCGAACCCGATCGGCCTCGCAGTGCCATGCGTTGGAGATGCGGGCTTCGCGAAAAGAGACTTAATAAACGAGACTGTCCCCTTGTCCTGCCCCAGTCCACACCCTACCAGCAGCACGTTGTACCCCTTCAACTCCTCGAACAGCTTGTCGATGGCATGGGCCGCTATCGACCCCATGTCCGACGCCAATGGCATGAACGTGCACTCAGTCAGTTTTGTCGCCAGGATCGCCAGCAGATCGCCGGGACAGCCAAGCGTCACTAGCCCTGCCCCGACTCGCATAGCTCCCTGCACAGCCAGGGCCGGCGCCCCGATATAGTTCACAGAACCCGCTACCACGAACACCTTACCGAACGTACCCTTGTTCCCATCATCCGGGCGCGCCGGCAGCAAGGCACGCACCGACTCGTCTGTCAGAAGTTCGCCGCCCCTTACAGTCTTAATTGCATCCACTCCTATATCCTCCACTCTAATATCACCTCGCAAATCCTTGCCGGGGTGTAAATAATGCCCATCCTTACTGTATCCGAATGTTACTGTCATGCCGGCCGGCAGTGCCACGCCCCTGATTGCTCCCGTGTCGCTGTCAACTCCACTTGGGATATCGATCGCGACCACCAGCTTCCCGGAGGCTGCCACGGTGCGTACAAGTTCTGCCAGATCACCTTCAATATCGCGCTTGAGCCCGGTTCCCAGGAGCCCATCCAATATCACACTACTCCATTGTACAGCATCGCGCACTGCCTTTTGCCAACCGATAGGTGGGAGATCAATCACAAGGACTCTCTGTTCGGCAAGCGGCGCTCGCAGTCGCTCATCGCCGTCGGGCGACCGCCTCCAAAGTAAGCAGCGCACCTCCCAGCCATGTCGCGACAGGTGCCTCGCCGCCACCAGGCCATCGCCGCCATTATTCCCCGGCCCGACGAGAATGAGCACGCGCTGCTGCGTGTCTGACCCCAGCCAATCAAGAACGGCCGCCGCCAGCTTCTCGCCTGCCGTGTCCATCAGACCGTGCCAGGTCGCGCCTAGCTCGACTGCCTGCTCCTCGATCGCACGCATCTCGGCAGCTGTCACCAGGGGCACTTTCATAATATTGCCTGCCTTCTATGCCCCTTCACTTCCTGAGATAAGCAACGACCATAGCGCAGGCCATTGTGCGGCTGTGCGATAAACTCACCGCAAGCGACGTGATGCCCAGTTGCGCTGCACGCTCCCGCGCTGTGCCGTGCATGAATACGAGTGGCTTCCCCATTCTATCGCGCAGGATCTCAATATCCAGCCAGTTGTGTAGCGGCAGTCCCGTGCCCAGCGCCTTTGACGCCGCCTCTTTCCCCGCAAACCGAGCGGCCAGCGCCGGCGCTCGCCCTGCACAAATCTGCTGCTCGCGTTCAGTCCACACCCGTTCCAGGAACTTGGCGCCCCAGCGTGCCACTGCCTTCTCGATCCTGTCAATCTCGACGATGTCTACGCCGCACTGTATCCACCCATCGAGGGCATCCGACAGCGCGGGGGCATCGTGCATCCACAGGGGCAGCCCTGCCAGTTCGCTGGGTGATGGAGGTCGTTCGTCGCTCATTGGCGAAGTCCTAGGAGCGCCCCACGCCTGAGTACACGAACCCGGCCTCCCGCATCTCAATCGGATCGTAGATATTGCGCCCGTCAACAAAGACCGAGCCGTTCATGGCTTCTCGAAGTCGCCTCATGTCCAGTTGCTTGAATTCATTCCAAGCCGTTATCAGCAGCAGAGCATCTGCGTCCTCTGCCGTGCCGTATGCGTCGTCGCAATACTTGATACCATCCAGCGACTCCCGCGAGGCCTCCATGGCCACCGGGTCAAATGCTTGGATCTTTGCGCCCTGCTCCTGCAATCCCTTGATGATGTCAATGGCGGGGCTTTCACGCATGTCATCCGTGTCGGCCTTGAATGAAAGACCGAGCACTCCGATCTTCTTGCCCCTAACGCTGCCGCCAAGCATGCGCACCACTTTCTCGGTAAATAGGTCCCGCGCCGCCTGGTTGACTGCCAATACAGAATTGAGGATGTGAGGCGTTGTCTCCACTTTCTCAGCCATGTGTGCCAGTGCCTTTACGTCCTTCGGGAAACAACTCCCACCGAAGCCAACTCCGGCCTGTAGGAACTGCGCGTTTATGCGCTTATCGTAGCCCATCCCCCGTACAACTTCCTTGACATCGGCGCCCAATCTCTCGCAGATAAGCGCTATCTCATTGATATATGAAATATAAGTGGCCAGGAGCGCATTTGACGCGTACTTGATCATCTCGGCCGTGCGCAAGTCGGTCACCATTACAGGTGCCCCGAGCGGCTCGTACAACTGCGCCACGTCCTCGCCGGCCCAGCGCTCTTCCGAGCCCAGCACGATACGGTCGGGGTGCATGAAATCAAAGACCGCCTGTCCCTCGCGCAGGAACTCGGGATTCGAGACGACCGCCAGCTTGAATTCCGGCGGGCACTCCTTCCTGATAAGCTGCCCAACGAGGTCGCCCGTACCAATCGGCACCGTGCTCTTGTTTACGATTATCAGTGGCTGGGACGACCTCCCCGGCGCATACTTGCCGATGGACCGCGCCGCCTGCTGCACATACTTCATGTCGGCTGACCCATCCGGCGACTCCGGGGTGCCGACCGCGATAAACGCCACCTGCGCGCCATCCAGTGCCTGTTCGTAGCTGGTTGTGAAATGGAGCCGCTTCGCCTTGAGGTTCCGTGCAATGATCTCCTCGAGCCCGGGCTCGTAGATCGGCGAGATGCCTCTGTTGAGCAGCTTTACCTTCTCTTCGATCACGTCCACACAAACCACCTCGTTGCCGAGGTCCGCGAAGCACGTGCCCGTAACAAGCCCCACGTACCCCGTTCCGATTACTGCTATCTTACTCAAGCGAATATCCTCCTAAGTCCTTGTCCGATTTCCTATTTCCCCGTCCTACCGGGCTAGTAGTTGAATATTTGTGACCCAGCTCTGGTACTCCGAACCGTACCCGTAAACCTCAACAGAATTGATTGCTGCCATATCCTGGTTGTAAGAGGACGATTTCAACACAAATAGGTCGTTATTCAGTGTAACCAGGGCTTGCCTTCCGTTCGCGGCCGCTTGCTGCTGCCGTTCCTGCTGCATTTCCGTCGTCGATTCCCATTTGCCTTGCGTCACCTTTAGTCGTGACAAGTCCTCCAGGTCAGCGTCGTCGCCCGCAAAGTAGAACGACCTCCGCCACTCGTGAAGGTCTCCCCCCGAATCTTTGTACACAATCTTGATTATTAGTGGGTAAATCTCGCCCCCGCTGCCCGTAACCGCCAATTCCTGGCTCACAAGTTTAATCGTAGCCGTCAGCTGGATCGTCTGGTAGAATTCCACCGGCTCGTTCAGCTGTTCAACCATTCCCACACGTGCAAGCTGGTTAGAAGCGCTATCGTACCGGATTGCCGCAACCTTCAACCCGAGTTCATCTGTAATTGTAACGCTTCCTGATAAGATTGGTGCTGCGGTGTCGTCGCGTGAGCGTGACCAGCCCGCGATCCCCAGGCCCCCATTGTCGATTTCTTCTGCGTTGCTGGTCGGACCTTCGCTGAAGTCGCCGTTCCTCACCAGGTCGATCTCGGCGTTCAGAGGACCTTGTGGTTCTGTCGCCTCGCTTACAAAGGCCATCTCACGTGCCTCAAGTCTGATGCTTTTACCCCGCGAGTGGAAGAGAGCACCGCCTGCTTCCACAATAACGCGAGTCGACGGATCGCCCCCCGTCTGCACGTTGACATCAATCAATGATCCCGGGTCGGCATCTATTTCCGCCTGAGGCGTCGAAATGAGGTAGTGTGACACAGCGTAATCGCCCTGGTCCGAGTTGGCAACGTGCACGAAGCCGTTCTGAATTGTGACCTTGATGTCCTTGGTCCGTCTCAAGAACTCGCCCACACGCAATGTGTCCATAACGAGGGTGGTGCTGAAGGTAGTCTTGATAGTGCTCCCGTCAAACAGGGTCAGGAAAGCTGCTCCGTCCTTCGACACGATCACAATATCGCCTTCCTGCAAAGACTCGTTACTTACTTGCTCGGGTGTCACGCTGCCGTGCTTTAGCACCGCTAGCACCGAGCCGGGCGGTATGGCCTCGACGCGTGCCGATTTGGATAACGTGACTGTGCCGAGAAAATTCGATAAGCCGAATCCCGTCAACCCGCACAACGTGACGAATGCCAGCAAACCGAATGTCAGCACGAGCCAAACCTGGTTAGCTCGGCTCGCCACTAATGCCTTACCTCAAATTGTGTCGGCAGGCCTCGGTCCTCGCCATCGCTCCATTCAGTCTCCACCGCCGTGACATGGGCACCGGCAGGCCCGCGCCACAGTTCCTGAAGCAGCGTTTCCAGGCTCTTGCGCGGTCCCGAAGCAACCACCTTTACCGTCCCATCTCCCAGATTTTGCACGTAGCCGCGCACTCCCAGGTCCCACGCCTGGCTGCGTATGAAGACGCGGAAGCCCACGCCCTGCACATAGCCGTGCGCCGATGCCCGTAATGTCGCCCTGCTGTTGCCTGTCGAATCCTGATCGTTCATATCCTTGCTTACGATGCGTCTCCTCCTCTCCATCTGCTCCCTATTGTACCTTTGCACACTGCCAGCGTCAATCAGGTGTGCATTGTTCAGCGCCCGGTCGGGGAGGCATTGCCCCATGTCCTGTCGCTGGCTGGCCATGATCGGCGGCCTCTTCATTGCCATATGCACGGCCTCCAGGCCACACCTCGGTTTGCCGTGAGCGCGAGGCAGGATTATAATGGGCTGCAACAACCCTACCGCCAACTTAAACTATCCTTTCCCAGGCTGTTCATACTATGACTGATTCCAACTACCCCTCGTTTCTCGACGCGGCCGCGATACCCAGCGGTCGCAACGACCCCGATGACCCGAACATCGCATGGCGTCCCAGCGCAGCCTATCTTCAGCGTTCTCGCCTCCGCGCCTTTATGGAAACTAACGGCCTCAACACTTTCAATGAGCTGCTAAATCGGGCTGCCGTGTCTCCTGAGTGGTTCTGGGAGGCCGTAGTTCGCGACCTCGACCTCCAGTTCTACAAGCCCTACGACAACATCATGGACACCAGCCGGGGCTGGCCCTGGACCACGTGGTTCAACGGCGCGCAATACAACTATGTAAACGATGCCCTCGACAAGCGAGCCGTCAAGAGCGCCACCGGTGCCACACCACGCGACGCAGGCCGCCCCGCGATTATCTTCGAGGGCGAAGAAGGTGTAATCCGCACGCTTACTTATGCTCAGCTTCACGCACAGGTCTGCAAGTTCGCGAATGGCCTGCGCTCTCTCGGTGTGGTCGAAGGCGACAGGGTCGGCCTCTTCATGCCTTTTACGCCTGAAGTAGCCATCGCCATGCTGGCCTGCGGCAAGATCGGCGCCGTATTCATCCCGATCTTTTCCGGCTATGCCGCGCCTTCGATCGCCGCCCGCCTGAATGATGGCGGCGCAAAAGTGCTGATAACAACCGACGGCTCAACCCGCCGGGGCAAGCCCATCGCCATGAAGGAGGTAGCGGATGCCGCCGCAGACGCCGCGTCCACGGTTGAGAAGATAATTGTTCACCGCCGCATTGGCAGCCAGGTGCCCTGGAACACCGAACGCGATATCTGGTGGGACGACCTTATCGACGGACAACCTGACGAATGTGAAAGCGTCCGCACAGGCGCTGAACAGCTATACATGCTCATCTACACTTCCGGCACAACCGGCAAGCCTAAAGGTGCCCAGCACGTTCACGCAGGCTTCCCTCTCAAGGGAGCCCAGGACATGGCTCACTGCTTCGACGTTCAGCCCGGCGACATCTTGTTCTGGTACACCGACATCGGATGGATGATGGGGCCGTGGGCAATCAGCGGCGCGCTAATGCTCGGCGCGACCATTTTCATGTACGATGGCACCCCCGACTTCCCCGATCCCGACCGCCTGTGGGCTATGATAGAGCGGCACAAGATAACCCACCTCGGCATCTCGCCCACTGCCATTCGCGCCCTCATGACCCACGGTGATGAGTGGGTGCAGAAACATGATCTCTCTTCCCTTCAGTTCCTTGGCTCCACCGGCGAGCCTTGGAACCCCGATCCCTGGTGGTGGTACCTGAACACGGTCGGCGGCGGGCGCTGTCCCATTATCAACTACTCGGGTGGCACCGAAATCTCGGGCGGAATCCTCTGCTGCAACCCCCTGCTACCGATCAAGCCCACCTCTTTCAACGCCCCTGTTCCTGGAATGGCGGCCGACGTAGTGGATGATATGGGACGTCCCATTCGCGGCGCCGTGGGCGAGCTCGCTCTGCGTGGCCCCTGGCCCGGTATGACGAGGGGTTTCTGGGGCGATCCCGAACGCTACGAGAGCACCTACTTCTCGCGCGTCCCCGGCCTCTGGGTACACGGTGACTGGGCAATGATCGACGATGACGGCTACTGGTACATACTTGGCCGCTCCGACGACACCATCAAAGTTGCGGGCAAGAGGCTCGGCCCGGCTGAAGTTGAATCGGCGGCGGTAGGCCATCCTCTCGTTAGAGAAGCCGCTGCTATCGGCGTTCCCGACGAGTTGAAGGGTGAAGTGGTCGTCGTGTTTGCCGTGCTGCGCCCCGGTGCTGAGCCGTCCGACTCCCTCCGGGACGAGATCACCGCAGCCATCGTGAGCCAGCTTGGCAAGAGTCTTGCTCCGAAGAGAATTCTGTTTGTTAGCGACCTGCCCAGGACGCGCAACGCCAAGATAATGCGCCGCGTAATCCGTGCTCGTTACCTGGATGAACCCCTGGGCGATATCTCGTCGCTGGAGAATCCGGCGGCGGTAGACGAAATAGGGATGGCAAAATAATGAGATTTCTGACATTTGCTGATGAATCGGGTATGCCGGCTCTCGGAGTCCTCCGGGGCGGCAACATTCTAGACTTGAACAAGTGGCTGGGCGGCACCAACTCCGTTCGTTGGACCATGCGAACTTTGATAACAGCCAGCGCCGAGCAACCCGATGTTTATAGCGGTCTGCTGGAGAAGTTGCATGCCGCATTCGACGACCAACTCGATAGCCGAGGTTTGCTGAAACCCATGGATAAGGCGACGCTCTATGCGCCAATCCCATTCCCGCGTTGCAATGTGATCTGCCTGGGTCATAACTACAGCGATCACGCAGCCGAGTCGAAGATCGCCAGGGGAGAGCAAGTGCAGGTTGACCGGCCCGACTACCCCAACTTCTTCACCAAGTCCGCCGGCTCGGTTAACGGTCCCTACTCCGATATCCCCTTCGACCCTGAGGTCAGCACCCAGATCGACTGGGAGGGAGAGCTTGCATTCGTTATCGGCAAGCAAGGCAAAAACATCACTCTCGACCACGCAATGGACCATGTCTTCGGCTACACCATCGTCAATGACCTAACTGCCCGTGACCTGCAGAGGAGATATGCGGGGCAGTTCTTCAAGGGCAAAAGCCTCGACGGCTCCTGCCCGATGGGACCATGCCTGGTCACAGTCGATGAAATACCCAATGTCCACAACCTTGACATCGATGTTCGCGTGAACGGTGAGGTCAAGCAGCACGGGAATACCGGCGACATGCTCTTCACAATCCCCGAAATTGTCCAGGAGCTTTCGGTAGGAATGACCCTGCAACCGGGTGACATTATTTCCACCGGCACGCCATCGGGCGTCGGCTTCGCCCGCAACCCGCCCCAGTTCCTCAAACCCGGCGACGTCGTTGAATGCAGCATTACCTCACTGGGCACTATTCGAAATCAGGTGAAAGAAGTGCACGAGAGATACTCCGTAACCCGCTAAGCGAGACAGCAACCATGCCAATTGAAAAAGACCTCTTCCGCCGTGTAATGGGTTCATTCGCCAGCGGGGTGACCGTGGTCACCGTCAAAGTGAACGACGGGGTGCCAACGGGCTTCACAGCGAACGCAGTGACCTCCCTCTCGATCGAGCCCCGTATGTTGCTGGTTTGCATAAGCGAACAGTCCTCTACCCTGTCCCTGATCGAAGAAGCTGGCAGTTTCGTGGTCAACATCCTCTCGGCCGGTCAGCAAGATACCGCGCAGCAGTTTGCCACCCGCCGCGACAACCGGTTTGAAGGCATCCTTTGGCGCCCTGGCCACGAAACGGGCGCCCCCGTGCTAGATGGCTCGCTTGCCTACGTCGAATGCAAACTCTACAGCACCGCGAAGGGTGGCGATCATGTGATCCTGATGGGTGAGATCCTGGGAGGGGACGCAAACGAGGCTGAGCCACTTCTCTATTTCCGCGGCCGCTACGGCACCTACGATGCGGTTGTTTCTCCCGTGGTCCACCCGGCTGACATCTGGGAAATCTGGTAGTCCGGCGTTTTACATAGATTTAACCCAGAATTAATCATTCTGACCAAAGAGTTTGCTACACTTGTATCGACGACAGCAGATGCCCTGTCTTGAAGTTACTACAACAATCTCAGCACGGTCGGCAAGAATCGAACCGGCATACACTATAAACGGAGGAACTAACAACTATGAAATCGAAACTGCTCCTTGGGGCCGGGGGCGCCGCTCTGGCTATCCTGGTCATTGTGGCGCTAACCCTCGCTACTGCGGGCATGGTCAGCGCTCAAACCCCCACAAACTCGCCCAACACTGCTCCGGGCACGACCACGGCGCCCGCAGCTCCCGCCCCAGGATCGCCGCTCTATCTGCACGGCAAGGTCACCACGGTATCTGCCACCAGCATTGCCCTGGCTACCGGCAAGGGCAACATCACTGCCAACATCCGCGCAAATACCTACATCGTGGTTAAGAAGAACGGCGCCCTTGCCACCGGCTCAACCACCGACCTCGTTGTCGGCGAAAACGCAAACGTCGTGGGGCAGGCCACCGCTGATGCCACCGTTGTCGATGCCAGAATGATAAGCCAGGGTGGAGCACTGGGCGGGAAACTCGCGCCACGAGCACAGGGGCGTGGTCAGAACAACCCTAACGCAAATAGGCTTCGCGGCGCCGAATTGATACAGCACACTGCAGCGGGCACTATCACGGCGATCAACGGCAATGCAATCACCTTGCAAGGTGTCAAAGTGGCCGTCGTGAACGTAAACACTAATGAGAATACCCTTGTGCTCAACAACGGCTTCTCTAGCTTGGGCTCTCTCAAGGTTGGGGACAAAGTGGAGGTTCTCGGCCAACCGGTCAGACCCAACACCGGTACGGCGGCGCCGCCCAGGAACAATCGCGATATCAACGCCTGGGCCATTCGTGTCGACAATGGAACGTCTCGAATGGAGGTGGCCCATGTCGGAGCTATTAACGGCAACACAGTAACAACTGCCCTTCGCAAGAATGGTTCAGTCAAAACCATCAACTTCGACAGCAATACGAAGTTCAAGACCCTGACCATAAGCCTGGCCCCCGGCGCAAGCAGCTTTAGTTTCGCTGATGCGTCACAGTCAGACGTTCAAGTAAACAGCAATATCGTTGTCCAAGGCGTAGTCAGCACGGACGGCACGTCCCTCAATGCTCAGTCTGTGATCATACTCCCGTCCCGCGGTCCGTTCAACCGCTAGCCGCCCGTACCGCCAGGCAAAACTAGAGAGCCTCTGCGCTGTGCAGGGGCTCTCGCTTATTTGTCCGCCTTACCAATTACTGGCGAGTAGGGAACGTGCCCTTCACCACTACCGGTCCCTTGGCCACCGGGACGCCCGGAGCGTCTTCCAGAGTTACCGCAAAGCCAACATACGTCCCAACAGTACGGGGAGCCTCCGCGAAGTGCTGGCTCGTTCCTGTTGCATCAGGTACGAACGTCCCGGCCTGATCCGGCGCTTCATTCGCACCGGCACGCAAGACCCATAGCTCGTAAACCTTTCCGGCCGGTACCTGAGGGAAGCCTGTTCCCAACAAAGTGGCTTCATTTTTGTTCGGGTCGTACAGCACCACGGCGTTCGCCTTATCAAAACCAGGCTCAGGCGCCAGTTGCACCACCTGATAGCCAGGCGGGATCACCAGCCTGTTGTTCTGCCCTAACAGCGAGGATAGCCCAACCACTAGGATCAAAGCCGCAGCTATTGCACCCAACGCCCCCAGGAATACGTTCCTTCGCCTTTCCCTGTAGGCTGCCAGGTCCACCACTTTCGGGCCGGCTTCCGGACTCGCGTCAGGCTCCGCAGCGGGCGCGGTCGTGGACGGCACCTGAGCACGCTCTTGCCTTACTGAAGTCTCAGGGGCCGCCATCGAAACTAGCATGGTAGGAGCCGCAGCTCTGGTCTGCGGCGTTGCGTCGATCCGCGCCATGAGCCTGGACTGGTGGCCCGCCGGGGGCTCTACCGCCACTGCCGCCGTCCCGATCCAGCCCATCGTTTGCTCATATTTCTGAGCAAGCTCGACGTGTTGGCGGCACTCCGCAAGGCTGACAGCGAATTGCTCAGTCTCGCCGGGTTCCATCACGCCCAACGTGTAGTCTATTAATCTTGATTCCCAGTTATCTTCCGGGACGTTCGTATTATCCATTTCATGTCCAAGCTTCTAATGTTTCTAAGGTAATCCTTCTTGCGCGTTATTTTTCGTGCCCCCGCGGGGTTGGTCTACACTGTCGTCATCAGTCAGATAGTAATCCATACGGCTCAAGTAGCTGCCGCAAGCCCTGCATACCCAGCCGGATCCTTGTTTTCACCGTGCCGAGCGGTTGTCCCAGCCGCGTCGCGATCTGGCTGTGCGATAGACCCCTGAAGTATGCAAGCTCCAGCACCTGCCGCTGGTTGTCAGGGATCTGGGCGAGCGCCGCCCTTACTGCCGTTTGCTGTTCTTTGATCCAGACCTGCTCCAGCGGTTGCGGATCAGGATCGGGTTGGGTGTTAAGTATGCTCCCGGCAGTCTCATCGTCCAGGGGGGTTTCCGTGCGGGAGCTGCGGCGCAATTCATCAATACAGCGGTGATGTACCACGCTCAGGAGCCAACTGGCGAACTTGCCTTTCTGGGCCGAGTAGCCTTCCGGCTTGGTCCAGATCTTGAGGAAGACTTCTTGTACTACTTCCTCGCAAAGCGCAGGCTCACCCAGCATCCTCAGTGCAAGGCCGAAGCATTGGCGGACGTAGCGTTCATATAATTGCTCAAGCGCCCTGGCGTCCCCAGTGCCAATTTGCTCCAGCAGTGTTGTATCAGATAATGTTGTGCTGTCCAAGATGTGCCTGTCAGCCTTCAATAAGTCTACGTGATTATAGTCCAACTGGATTTCCTTTGCAATGTCACCTCGCTCTTGCTGCCAGCCACCTCGATCCTCACCGAAGTTTTGCCGCCATACGCTTTACCCAACTAGCCATTACGAGAGGAAAGGGTTAGGACTTATGTAACCCCCGCTTGGGCTTGACCATTATGGTGCCCCTTGCTAATATTAGGTTGAGTGAAAGTCCGCGGCTCGGTTATAACCCTGCGTCTCATCTGCAATAGCGAAGTTTGTTCCTATCCGATTGTTAAAACTACGAACCAACTTGACCACTGACGAGTCTACCAGTGCGAGTACAGCCTCACAGCTTGTAGAGAAACTACGCTGGGTGATAGGGATAAGATGGACGGTAGTAATCGCCCTCTTGCTTGTGGCGATTTTCGGTCCGGTCCTCGCCCAACGCTCGGTTACAGCATCCTCTACGAGCCCTTATGTACACATAGGACTGGCTTTAGTCGTCGCCCTCTATAACCTGTTCTATCTCTATATCTCCCGCTTGCCGAGGCTCGATACGAGAGGCTTTTCAAAGTGGCTATTGCTGGCTCAGATCCCGCTCGATATCGTCGTCTTCACTGTTATCATTCACTCGTCCGGTGGAGTAACCGGGCCTGTCTTCGTGCTCTATTTCCTTTACGTCTTCGTTGGCCTCGCCATCTTGCCGGCGCGCGGCACCTACTTTGTCGCCTGCTTCTCTGCTTTCTGCTACGGTGCGCTCGCGATTTTTGAAACTACCTGGCCAAGTTCCACTACGTTCGCCGGTATTGCGGGCGGTCAACCTGCCAATTCGGTTTACCTCGGCTACTTTCTGACGGTCGCGGCCACCCTCTTTATCACCGCGTACATTGCCAATTACTTCGCCGGGTTGCTCAAGCGCGACGAGAACACCATCCGGCAGCAGCTTGACGAGATCAACGCCCTCTTTACAGTTACCAGAAGCGTCTCGGGCACCGTTAGCACCGAAGAAGTCGCCCGCACCATCCTGCTGCGTGCAATGGAACTGGACCGGGCAAGTGCCGGCTCCCTCGTTCTTTTCAACGAAATGGGTGAAGGCATGGTCGTGGCCGTTAAAGGGCTCTCGGCTGACGAGTTGCATCACTATCAGAAGAGCATTCGCAACCATAGTCATCCGGTAACCAGCAGGCTATTGGCGGACCGCAAGGGTCTCTACGTGCCAAACTTGGACGACGACCCCGAGCTTAAAGCCGCGCTGGACCTGCCCACGGCTCGCTCATTCTATGCGACCCCCCTTTTCAATGAAAACCGGCTCATCGGCACGCTCAATCTGATGCTGGACCGTCCTTACGTGATGCCCTTGAATCGCTGGAAACTTCTACTCGCCATGACCCAGCAGGCCGCTCTCGCGATTGAACGTACCAATCTTCTCTCCGAAGCCCAGCGCGCCGCCAGGGAAATGACCGGTCTTTACCACATTGGGCTCGCAACTACTTCTTCAATTGATATAACCGAAGTCCTTCACCTCATCTACGAGCAGGTAAACCGGGTTCTGCACCCCGACACATTCTACATAGCTCTCTACGACGAGGACGTAGTCGAACTTCAGTATGACATCTTCATCGAAAGGGGCCAACCCCTCCAACCCTTCAAGCAGATGCTCGACAACTCCGGCATCTCAGGCTGGGTAATAAGAAATCGCAAGCCGATCTTCATCCGCTTCTGGGACGTTGAGATCGAACAGCTCCCCTTCGAAGCCAGTGTTGTCGGAATTGCCACCCAATCAGTCATCACCGTGCCCCTTATCGCCAAGAACAAGATCGTCGGCGTAATGTCGGTGCAGGCGCTTGAACCCGATGCGTTCGATCAGAACCACCTTCGCCTCCTGACCTCCATCGCCGGTCAAGCTGCCATGGCCCTTGAAAACGCTCGCCTTCATGCGACAGTCAACGATCAAGCCCAACGGGACGCGCTGACCGGCGTGTTTCACCACGGTAGTTTCCTGTCCAAGCTGCAGACATCTCTCAAGCAAGCACACGCTGAGCACCAGAACGTCGGCCTGATCATGATGGACATAGACAAATTTAAGCAATACAACGATACATATGGCCACCTGGTCGGCGACGATGTTCTGCGTAGTGCCGTTGTGGCAATCCAGAACCACCTCAAGGGAACTGACGTTGTCGGCCGTTGGGGCGGCGAGGAGTTCGGCATCGTGCTGCCCGGCGTGAATCGAACGCAGGCCCGCCAGATCGCCGACCGTATACGCATAACTCTCGCCCGTAACCCTGTGCGCGACCTGCACGGACGCGCCATCCCCGCTCCTACAGTCAGTCAGGGTATCGCCATGTATCCCGAAGACGCCACCAACATCGAAGAGTTCATTGACAAGGCAGACGCTGCTTTGTTCCACGCGAAGGACCTTGGCCGCAACCAGATTTCAGAGTGGATAGAAATCCACGAGAAGGCCGGCCTCCCAACTACCTGAGCCGGACCATCCGGCGTTCTCTATGCTTGCGTAACGACCTTCGCTTTCCTTATAATGATGAGTAAGACCCCTCCCAAAGGTCCAATTCGCACGCCCAACAACGGCCTCCTCGCCAAACCGGAGCACCGTCCCCTCCTTTCCTTTAGCTCACGAAATGTAATTGCAGAGTTCCCAATCATTATGAATAATTCCAACAACGGTAATACACGTGAAGACCCGAATCTTGTAAGCGCGAAACCCGAGACCCCCGTCAAATGGGGCAAAGCTGATCTGCACATGCACACGTCGCTTGGCGATGGCCTTGCCAGCGTCCAACAGATCTTCGAGTACGTCGAGAACTACACGGACCTTGACGTTATCGCAATCACAGACCATGACGACAGCCGAGGCGCCCTGGAGGCTCTTGAGCTAATCGAGAAGCGCAAGTGGCGCTTCCAGGTCATACCAGGCAACGAGATTACCACCCGCCAGGGACATCTCCTCGCCCTTTTCGTGACCTGCGAATTCCCAATGCTAAAGTCGCTCGAGGCCAGTATGGAGGCCATCTATGCCGCAGGAGGGATGGCTATCGCCCCTCACCCTCTCTCCTGGCTGACCACCTCGATCCGGGAGCGTTCCTTGCTCCTACAGCACTCAACCAAGCTGGAATTTCACGGCATCGAAACCTTCAACCCGTCCTACGCCGGTCGCGTCTCGCATAAGCGCGTGAAAGAAATCAACGAGACTATCCTGCACCTGCCCGAGTTCGGCGGCTCAGACGCGCACGCCAACTCAATGATCGGCAAGGGTTTTACGCGCTTCCCCGGCACTACTGTCGAAGACCTGCTTGAAGCGATTAAGAACAAGACCACGCAGGCTGACGGCATGTTTATGAACCTCCAGGACCATGCCGTTATCGCTGCGCCGAACCTCTGGAAGAGCATGATCGTGCACCCGACCTATAAAGTGAAACGCGCCCTGGCACGGCGAATGGCGGCCAGGGGCCACAGTTCAGGCGCCAAATAAGACTCACGGTCCGGTGGGCCGACATTGCGGCTATGCCCTGCCTGACCTGACCATAATACACTTATGAACATCGGCCTGGTATCACCATACGATTTCGCTACCCAGGGTGGCGTAACCGAGCACATCACGCACCTCTCCAAAGAGTTGCGCGCTGCCGGGCATACCGTCAAGATCCTGGCCCCCTACTCAGCCGAAGGAGGCGACATTCCGGACGATGTTTACGCGCTGGGCGCGGTCACGCCCGTTCCGGCCAACGGTTCTGTCGCCCGTATTTCCCTGTCCACTGACCTAGGACGGTCCATACGTGCGATCCTCCGGGCCGAGCGTTTCGACATTATCCACTTGCACGAGCCTCTTATGCCCACCGTGCCCTGGCTCGTTCTGCGCTATTCCGACTCGCCCAATATCGGCACCTTCCATGCTTATGGTGAATACTCCCCCATCTACGCCATGGGACGTCCCATTTTGCGCCGCTTCTACAACAAGCTGCAGGGACGTATAGCTGTGTCAGAATCCGCCTACGAATTCATCTCGCAATATTTCGAGGGCGATTTCGAGATTATCCCGAACGGCGTCGACATCGCTACGTTCTCCAGGCCTTTGCCGCCCATCCCCTGGATGCGTGATGGCAGGCCGACCATCCTCTATGTGGGTCGATTCGAAGAACACCGCAAAGGCCTGCGCTGGCTCTTGCAGGCCCTCCCCATAATCGAGCCCTTCTTCCCGGACCTGCGCCTGGTCGTGGCGGGCAGCGGCGACCCCGACGCTGTTGCCGAATGGCTGCCCCTGCGCGACTATACCCGCCCTGAAAGGCAGATCTATCGCACTGCCGGTTCAGTCATGGAGGTCGAGTTCACCGGCTTTGTTCCTGCCGCGGATTTGCCCCGCTACTATCAGTCGTGCGACGTCTACTGCGCGCCGTCAACAGGTGGCGAGAGCTTTGGCATCGTGCTCCTCGAAGCGATGGCCGCTGGTGCACCTGTGCTCGCGAGCCGCATCGCCGGCTATTCGAGCGTGCTCACCCACGGGCGTGAGGGCTTCCTGACCGAGAGAAAGCAGCCCGCCTCCTTAGCGGCGGGGGCAATCAGGCTATTGAGCGACAACGCCCTCCGCGCCCAGATGTCCGAGGCAGGCAAACGTACCGCCCGCAAGTACGACTGGCCGTTGGTCGCCGCCCGCCTCATGACCTACTACGAGCAGATCCGCCTCTTGAACGCGCCCGCCAGGCCGGCCCGGCGTTGGTCTGCCCGGCCTCAGATCACCAACGGCCTCTAGCGTTTTCCCCTGCCGCATTTATGGTATAATACCCGCTTGTGACAAACTTAATTACAACGCAAACCCCACAGTCCGACATGCATAAATACAGATGATCACTCAGCGCTTACAGGGCTGGGCCAGAGGTATGGCGCGCAAGGTCGCGCAAATCTTTACCGGGCTCCCTTTTATTACGCCCAATGTCCTCACGCTCTTCGGCTTCGTGCTGAACGCAATAGTGGCCTATCTTTTGGCTACCCAGCATCTCGTCTGGGGTGGCATTATGATGCTTTTCGCCGGCCTCTTCGACATGCTCGACGGGGCGCTCGCCAAGATTACCAACCAGGTAACCGACTTCGGCGGCTTCCTCGACTCCGTCGTCGACCGCTATTCCGAAGCGGTAATTCTATTCGGAATGCTTCTCTACTATTATCAGGAACCGAACAACAAGGGATTAGTCGAGATCGTCTTGCTCTATACGATCCTCGTAGGCTCGATGATGATCAGCTACGCCCGTTCACGGGCAGGAATGCTTGGAATTGCCAACGAGGTCGGCCTCCTGGCACGCCCTGAGCGTATAATACTGCTCGGCATCGGTCTGCTGGCTCCCACGATCTTGCTCGACCCCATCCTCTGGATCCTGGCAGTAGGCACGCAGATTACGGCCATTCAGCGAATCTTCTACGTCTATCAAGTTACCCACGGCAAGAAGCAACCCAAATGAGCCTCTAGGGCGCGACCTCTTGCGCAGACGACAGGTTCGCCATCACATGCGCCTGCACAAGATCCGGGTTCAGCGACCTGCGCTTTGAGCCCGGTTCCTCTTCCACCTTCAGCTGGCCGCATGCCGCGGCGATGTCCACTCCGCGCTCAATCCTCACCGTCGTGTGAATTCCGGCATCCTCCAGCACCTTCTGGAACGCGTACACCTGCGAGCGAGGTGTTGCCTTCATCCCCGTCCCCGGAACAGGGTTCAACGGAATGAGGTTCACATGGCACAGCAGGCCCTTGAGACGGTCACGCAGTTCATGTGCCATCACAATCTCATCATTCACTCCATTGATCAGCACATACTCGAACGTGATACGCCTGTGGGCGGTCGCCACGTATTCTCGACAGGCCGCCAGCAGTTCAGCGATCGGATATCGCTCATTGATCGGCATAAACGACCCGCGTAGGGCGTCGTTGGGCGCATGAAGCGATACCGCCAGGTTGACGGCAATGTCTTCCTTAGCGAACCTCTTGATGCCCGGCACCAGTCCCACGGTTGACACTGTCATCCGCCTCGCACCCATCCCCAGCCCTTGAGGCGAATTAATCGTGCGGATCGCGGTCCACAGGTTATGGTAATTGACCAGCGGTTCGCCCATCCCCATAAATACGATATTGGTCACCCCACGTATCGCAGCGGGTTCTCGCGAGGGGCCGCTGTACTTGCCAAACCATGCGTCTGCGTCGCCTTCCTGCCCTGTACCAAGACCTTGCCCCTGTGCCTTGCGCTGCCGGGCTTCGCCGTGCCGTTCTGGAATGCTAACCGGCTGGTGCGGGTGTTCGCGCAGCCAGCGGTTGAACTGGATCACCTGCTCGACGATCTCGCCCGCGCTCAGGTTACGCGTAAAACCCATCTGGCCCGTGGCGCAGAACGTGCAGCCCATGGCGCACCCCACCTGCGACGACACGCATACAGTCGCCCTGTCATAATAGAGCATGAGCACTGCCTCAACCGTATCCCCGTCCCGCATCTTAAGGAGTGCCTTCCGAGTCCAGCCGTCGTTCGATATCTGCTGGGCCACTGTTTCAGCCGAGCCCAGGCGCAACGCGTCATGCAGCTTGCTCCGAAGCGCCGCAGGGAGATTGTTCATCTGAGCGAAGTCCGAGACAAACTCCTTGTATAGCCAGTGCAATACCTGCTTGGCGCGGTATTCGGGCTCGCCTAATTCCCGCATCAACGCAGTAAGTTCATCCGGCCCCAGGTCGTACACATTGGGCCTTTTGTCGGTAGCTTCGCGCCGAAGCACGATATTTGCGCTCGTGATATGAGGGAAGGTCATACCCTAATTATACTCTCTCGAGCCCCGCTTTACGCAGAAGCGCGAGCTTCTACCCTCAATGAAAGTAGTTGCGACGTCCCGTCTCCTGCCATCGACACACCATACAGAGTATTTGCCGCCTCGATAGTTCCCCTGTTATGCGTGATGACCACAAACTGCGTCTTCTCGCCCAGTTCGATCAAGGCTGACCTGAAGCGCGAGACATTGCTCTCGTCCAGCGCCGCGTCCACCTCGTCCAGCACGCAGAACGGCACGGGTCGCACTTTTAATAGCGCAAACAAAAGGGCCGCAGAAGTCAATGCGCGCTCCCCGCCCGATAGCGCCGCCAAAGGCTGCAATCGCTTTCCGGGCGGTTGCGCCATTATGTCAACTCCGGACTGCGTTATGTCGTCTGGATTGGTCAGTTCAAGTCGCGCCGTGCCGCCACCGAACAGCGTCCCGAAGAACTTGCCGAAAGCCACGTTCACCTCGGCAAACGTGGCGATGAACTGGTCACGCATCGTCCTGTCAAGCTCGGCGATGACCTCCGCGAGGCCGGTCGCCGCATGCAATAAGTCACGCAACTGTGTTTCCAGGTAATCGTGACGCTCCGACAATTCGCGGTGCTCTTCGGTAGCCAATGGGTTCACCGGTCCCAGGCGTGAGAGGCGCGACCTCAAAGCATACACGCGCCTTTCGCGCTCGGCATTCTCCTCCGGCCTGGGTGCGTCAAATTCCTCGATCCGACCAAGCTCAGAAGGCACGCCAATCTCACTCTCATCCCGATGCTCAAAATCCATGTTCTCGATCGGTGAGTTGTCCGACCGCTCGCCGAGTTCTTCCGCGATCTCGACGCGCAGGCCTTGCATTATGCCCATGCACCTCTGGCTCTCAACCGCGGCACGGCTGTGGGCTGTTTCGCTTTCAAGCAAAGCGGACTGCAGTCCCGAAAGCGCCTCTTCCATTGCGTTTATCTCGCCCTCGAGCGCACGCACCTGTTGCTCAGATGGAGTCATCTGTGCTTCGAAATCGGCTACCCGCCGCGCCAACAACTCCACTTGGCCCTTGTGCTGCTCCACTTGAGCAACCAGGGCTGCTTCGTCCCTTTGCGCGTTCTCGAGTAGCGCCGCTATCTCCGACTGCCTGCCTTCAAGTCGAGCAAGCTCGCGTCGCGTTTCGGCATCGCGTGACCGAACATTCCGCAAAGCCTCGTTCAAAACTGCCAGTCGCGTCTTATCTTCCATAGTAGCTCGGGCGATTTCGGCACGTGCAGCTCGTTGTTCCTCCACTCGCTTAGCGGTTTGCGCGACCCTTTCCCGGTGCGGCTCAAGCTGCCCCTCAAGCGCCTGAAGTTCGGCCTCCATTTCCGTGATCCCCAACTTGAGAGCGCTCATTTCCTTGCGTGTTTGCGTTAACAGTCCTGTGCGCCATGCAAACTCTTGCTGCAAGCGCCCCAGCGCACTCTGCTGCTCCATCAGGTGCATCTGCTCGCCCGACTGGCGTTTGCGCGCGTCAGCCAGCGCGTTCCCTGCCTTTTCGACTGCGCCTTCCCCGGCTCGGACCGCGACCAGCGCCTGTTCCTGGGCGGCTTCAAGCTGGCTCACCTGCTTTCGCGCCTCGTCAAGCCCATTTTCAAGCTCGCGCCGCCTGCGCTCTCGGGCAAGTACCGTATTGCCCTTGGCTGCGCGGTCGTCAGCACGAATATTAGAGCCGCCGGTCACCGAGCCTCCCGGCCGTGCTACTTCGCCCCCCAGTGTAGCTAACGTCCAGGGCGCGTTTGCCTGCATCGCACCCATCGTGCGCCGCGCCGAGGGCAAGTCCTCCACAACCAACAAGCGCCCCAACAACGACTCGGCGAGTATGGTCAGCCTCACCTCATAATCGATCAGGTCAAGGGCGCTTCCCACAATGCCCGCGCCCTTTGGCGGATTAAGTGGCGTCGGCGCTCTCATAATATCCAGTGGTAGGAAAGTTGCACGACCCGCCCCTTCGCGCTTTAGCATTCCAATAGCTGCCTCGGCATGCGCCCATGTCTCCACCACCACGTCCTGCAAGCGACCACCAAGTGCAGCTTCAATCGCCGTCTCTAGTTCCGGTGGCACCGACAAGAGTTCGGCCACTGTTCCCGTGTAGCCGCTCAGGCGCCCACTGCGTGCCGCCGACACTACCGATCGCACTCCGCTGTACAGTCCCGCCCGCTGCTCTCCCGCAAGCGCGCTCAACTGCGACCCAATAGAATCTGCGCGCTTGATTGCCTCACGGCGCTCATTCTCGGCACTTGACAGCCCCCGGCGGACTTCAATCAGCGTCGCCATGGCCGTTGAGTGTTCACGCTCAGCTTCAGCAACACGCCCTTGCGCCTGCTCTTGAGCATTAAGGGCCTTCTCGACCGCCGTTTCCGCGTCCGACCCCCTCTGCTGCAGCGCGGCCAGCGCTGTCTCAACCTCGCTCGCCGCGCGCTCTTTCTCCACACGGCTCTGCTCGGATTCGGCGATCTTCTCCTTCCTGTCGCGGTATCTCAATGTCAGGCTATCGAGCTTCTGCGCTTCCCGGTAATGGTCGGTCTCTGCCTGCTTCAGGGCCGCGTCTAGCTCATCCAGGTGCGCCTGCACCGCCTGTCCGCCGTCATGCAACGTCGCGATTTCGCGATTGTGAAGCTCAAGTTGCGAACTTAATTCCGCCAGCCGGCCTGCCGCCGTGCTTCGTGCAGCCTCCAGGTCGGACTGCTCTTTTAGCAGACTCCTCCGCGTCTGCCCCGCCGACGCAAGCCGTTCAGTCGCGACCGCCTGCGCTTGCACTTGCGCGGCGTGCCGTGCTTGGCTTTGGGCTCGCGATTCGTGCAGTTGTGACACTCCCTCGACTGCTTGCCATACCCTGGCGCGCACCTTTGCCAGTTCCTCGCTCGCGCTTGCCACCGTACTCTTACTGGCGACTACCTCGCGTCCCTTCCCTTCCTCGAGAGCACGCGCCCGCACCAGCGCGCCTTGCCCTATCGCCCAGCGCCCACGGTACCACAGTCGCAAAAGATTGTGTAGCTCCTGATCTAGCTTGTCATACTCCTGCGCCTGCCGCGCCTGCCGTTCCAGGCGTCGCACCTGGGGCTCCAGCTCGGCCACCAGGTCATTGACCCGTGCGATGTTCTCTTCGGTCTTCTGCAGCCTTCTCAAGGCGTCTGAGCGCTGTACGAAGTAGCCGCGAATGGCCGCCGCTTCTTCAAATAGCTCCCGGCGTTCTTCTGGTCGCAATGAGAGTGCCGCGTCAACCAACCCTTGCCCTACCACCGTGTAAGCCTGCCCCAGCGCGGAAGCAACATCGAGGATCTCGCGAAGTCGCACTCGGCTCTTATTCAGGTAATATTCGTTCTCGCCCGTTCTGTATGCCCGCCGCGTGAGCGTCACCTCTGAGAAATCGAGAGGAAGCAGGCGGTCGCTGTTGTCCAGCGTGATCGAAACCTCAGCCATACCCAGGGGTGCCCGGTTCGAGGAACCCGCGAAAATCAGGTCTTCGGTTCGCTTGGCGCGCAAGTGCGTCAGAGACTGCTCCCCCAGCACCCACCGCACTGCATCAGCCACGTTGCTCTTCCCCGAGCCGTTCGGTCCCACGATCGCCGCTAGCCCTTCACCGAACAACAGGTCGGTCTTGGGCGCGAAGGTCTTGAATCCCTGAATTGATAGGTGTCTTAGGCGCATAGGATGAACGTAAAGAGATCGCTTTCTAATGTTTGCAGTAGAAACAGCACCGCCAATTGTACCATAACCCGGGCAATCTATGATAATATACGAGCAGCCACCTTGGGCTTTCTCTTACCCCCAAGTAGAGCAATTCAGCATCAAACAACCATGCAGACCGGCACCACCCCACCAACCACGGCTGACCTCGTAATAGTCGGCGGAGGCATCGTCGGCGCGGCCACGGCATTCTTCGCGGCGCGTGCCGGCCTGAGCGTGGTCGTGCTTGAGCGCCGTCCGGCCCTCAACACGCTGACGACACCCGCCTCCACCGGCGCATTCCGGCTGCAATTCGACAACCCCGAGGAAATCGCCCTGGTCCGCGAGACGGTCGAGATGTTCGAGAATTTCTCCGAGCTTGCGGGCCATAAGGGCTATAACATCGACATCCACAAGCAGGGCTATCTGTTCTGCACCACCGATCCCGCGACCGCCGATCGACAAAAAGCCCTGGTCGCCAAACAACACTCGTGGGGCCTCACTGACGTCGAGTGGCTAACAGGCGATGAAGCGAGAGCACGCTTCCCTCATGTTGCGCCTGAAGTGGTCGGCGCTCGGTTCAGGTCGGGCGACGGCTGGCTCGATGTGCGCAAATTGTCTTCAGGTTATGCTCTCGCCGCACAGCAAACAGGCAGGGTCACATTCGCCGTCAACAGCGAGGCCACAGGCTTCGACTTGCAAGGCGGTGCGATCAAGGCTGTTAAGGCTACCACGGGCTCGATCGATACTGCCGCCGCCGTCATCGCCGCGGGGCCCTTCTCCGCAGTCGTCGGTAGCTATGCAGGCATAACCATCCCCTTGAGCCTCGTACGCCGGCAAAAGCTAGTGATGCCCGACATAGCCGAAGTTCCGCAAAATGCACCGATGACCATTGACGAGGACACCGGCTCTCACTGGCGCCCTGCCATGCGAGGTGCGCTGGCCCTTCGCACGGTTCCCGGCGTACCGCCCGGCCCGCCATTGGACGACGTGCCCACGAGCGCTCAGTTCGCGTTTGACCTGCTCGACCCCGCAAGTCCGTATTCCGTCGCGCGCATAAGCCCCTTCTGGCGAGAAGTTTGGGCGCGGGGATCCGATCACTGGTTCCTACAGGCTGGCCAGTACGCCTACTCACCCGACCACCGCCCTCTCCTGGGACCAACGTCAGTGCCCGGCCTCTATGTCAACTGCGGATACAGCGGCCACGGTATTATGACCAGCGGCGCGGCGAGCCGCCTCGTGGTGGACACAATAACAGGCAAGATCTCTCCTGCCGGCAATCCCTTCCGCTTCGATAGGCCGATACTGTACCGCGAATTGGACATCCTTTAACTTAATCGTCCCGACTTTAGCCTTCTGCTGCGGCAAAGAACATGCCCGCCCCAGCTTTGAGCAGATTCCCGGGCGACGTTAGAACCAGCCCAACTTTCTTCTGCACCAGCGAGTGGGCGTCCTGCCCCGTGGGCGCAACAGTGCCCGTTATTAGCCCTGCAGCCTGCACGCGCCGGTAAACCTCGTCTATGACGTTCTGAACTTCCGGGTGCCCCGGCCCATCCGGATAACCCATTGACAGAGACAGGTCGCGCGGGCCCACAAAGTAGCAGTCCACCCCCTCCACTTGCAGCAGGCTGTCCAGGTTCTGCACTGCCTCCACTAGTTCAATCTGCGGGATGATCATCACTTGCTCATTGGCAAACTTCAGGTAGTCCTCAGCCTTCATCTCGCCCAGCAGATAGTCGTTGGCCCGCACAGGCGCCATGCCACGTCTCCCAACCGGCGGGTACCTCACGGCCTCCACCAGGTGCTTCACCTCCACCACTTCGCGTATCCCTGGCATCATGATCCCCATCATACCGGCGTCCAGGAACTGCAGAATCAGCTTCGGGTCGATGCTTCGCACCCGTGCCATGGGCGTGATTCCCACTGCCTCGCAGGTTCGCACAAACGCCTCAGCCTCGCCTGGGCTCCCCGCCCCGTGCTCGCAATCGAGCATGTAGCACTCGAAGCCGAGGTGCGCGATCACCTCTACCACCTGGGGATCAAATATCGGGGTAAGCACTCCGAACACGTGCTCGCCCTGCTTCAACTTCGTCCTTACACGGTTCTCTTTCATATCAGCTCCTCTATATGCAATGTTGTACCTAAATATACAACAGAACAGACATGGTCGGTGAGCAGATTATCGCATTCGCAAATCGGTGCTATTTTCATTCCATTCCTTGCCGAAGCAAGGAGACATATTCATGACCTAGCACCTCGTTTTGCGGCTAAGTTCTGCCCGCAGCGAGTTCTAGCGCGCCTGGGTGGAGCGAACCAACGAAGACGCAAGCAAGCGGGCTCTGGCTCACGAATTGTACAAGCTGAGAACACTTGACCCCTAGCCACGCAATAACAACGCTTCTGGCTCTAGCGCAGACAAGGCCACGTGCTACTACCTGAAGTAAACGAGCTCTTCGCCTATGGCTCCCGGCCAACACGCTCGCCCTGGAGAACATCTGGGAAGCCTGGCCGCCGCTTTTGCCGAGCACGTCGTCCAACTACATTAGTTCAAGGTTGGCTTGGAGAGTGCATATGACGTTGAGCTAGCCTGATTTGCATCGAAGTTAGGGAGTCACCTCAAGAGTGAGATTTTCAACTGCAAAGCTAAGGTGCCGGTTGTCAGTGGCCGGGTTATCCGTGGGGAGGGCAGGCTCCGGACTTGAGAACTCAAACAAGTTGTTGCCTGAAGGAAGGATTAGATCTACGGATATCTGTTTGGCTCGATCTTCCGGCGAAATTTGCACGCTTACTGCCTCCGCGCCGTTGATGCTCACCTGCAATGTGCGGGGCACCTTGTAAGTGAAGGCAGCGAACTTAAGAACTGCATGAACAGGCTGCTTGTCCAGATTCATCGTGTACACTTGAGATGTGGAGCCGGTGTCGTCGGCCCAGCGGAAAGGTGTCCCGTTGGGGTCTATTTCACGGCTGCTCCATCCCTCGCCCACATCTAGCGTGATCGCGTTCGACGGGGGAGACGCCTGCGGCACTTTATACACGCGCATGATGTTGTCTTCATAATAAGGTGTGGCGTCCTTACCGAGCACTTGATGCAGCAGACCTTCCGCACGTGCCCAATTGTCGGGGGTCATTGCCTCTTTATACATGATGATATAGGGCGTGTTGTAGTAATTCAGGATGGGTATGCCTTGGCTGGCAAGGTCGGTCGCCTTGAGAATGTCTTTGTCTGGGTATTCTTGCTCTTCTTGGATTTTCGGGAACTGCAAGAGCCAGAGGTGGCGGAACAGACTGGCTCGCTTAACGAAGTTGTTGGGGTTGGTCAGCTTACGGTCGCGCGCCAGTCTGCCACTGTAGCGGACCTTGTTGTGCACGATCTGGTACATCTGGTAGACGTCGGCGCCGCGTCCCGTGTCACTGAAAATGGGGAGTTCCAGGATCGCATAGCTCTGCTTGTCGTTGGCTAATTGCTGGTAGAAGGGAGGAATATCAGGTGGGTTGATTTGCGCCTCTCCGCTATAAGCCATCACGTTGCTGATGGGCGTTGCCAGCAGCACCAGCACTATCAGCGCCGATATCACTCGAGTTTTGATTTGGAATCTTGTCTGCATCAGGTCCAAGATGCGACTGATCCCAAATGCGAAGAGCACTCCCATCCCGATGGTGGCAATCAGGCTGAAGCGCGCCGGGTCGCGCCCTGAGCTGATCACAGGTACCTTCTCCATCAGCGTGTAGAGCAAGGGAACGCCAGTGGACGTACCATTGACCCGCAACTCTGGGCCAAGCGCCATGAAGTAAAAGAAAACTACGGTGACAAGCCAGTATATGCCGGCCTCGCGGCTCTGTTTTAGGCGCAGGACTGTCCACAGCCCCAGCAGGGCCACAAGCAATATTATCGCACCATGCAGGCCAATGCCGGGGCTCAGCAGCCAGCTTACGTCGATTGAATGAAGGGCACTCTGGTAGCTAACGTCCAGCCAGGGGTTCTCTTGCGCCTCCTTAATCATAGGCAGGACCAGAGGTATCGCGACAATAGCCGTGTAGATACCGCCAATAGCAGCCAGCTTGCCAAAGATGGTCGCCTTCTCGCGCACGGTCTGCCTGGTGAAAAGGACTACAGCGCCATAAACGAGTGTCGCGAAGACGATGAACATCAGGTATTGCCAATCCGTGAGCGTGGTGAGCACTAGCGCCAGGATCGACAGCCCTACATAAACAGGCCACGGCCGCGTGTCTCGGTCCAGAAGCCTACCGTCTTGACTCCAGATTGGTTTGCCGCGAATCGCCCTGAATAGGAAGAAAAAATAGAGTGGGACCCATTGAAGGGTGATATAGCTGCTCTGACCTACAGTGAGGAAGACCGGTATGTGGTAATCGGTGTATGTAGCTACCACCGCACCCGCGAAAGCCGCCCATGGGTTGTACAGGAGGTCTCGGATGAGTAGGAAGCTGAAGAGGAGAGTAAGAACCGGGGCAAAGAAGAAGATGAGGTTAAAGGTTGGTACATAGCCCAGAGTGAGATTGCCGGGCATGGTTAACAGGCCATTTAGGGGATTAAAGGTGTGGAAGCGTAGGCTGATGCCTGTGGGGTAATAGATGTAGTTCGTGTAGTACGGGTTTCGATGCAGGTCGAAGAGGTCGGTCTTGAGCCAGTAATAGCCCCATATGTTGTTGTAGCCGTCCAGGTTGCCGCCAACTGCGCCTACGTTAATATGCAGCAGCGCTTGCCGGGCGAAGAGCGCCGCCAGCACCAACCCGATGACGACCACCCATAGGACAGGGCTGCGCAACCAGGCTGGTTGCACTCCTGCGTGGGGTTGAATCGATGCAGGTTCGGCCGGGGTCACTTCTGCCCGGGTGGCTTGCGTGGTCAGCTTGCTTTCGGCGTCCGCGTTGCTGGTGGTGGGTAAGCCTGACATGTGCCTCCGGGAGCGTAGTTTGGTTTTGGTCGTTCAAGTGCCTTAGAATTTAGCTGGAGTGCAGTGGCAGGTTTCAAACCTGCCACAGGAAGCACCTGAGCCATTATGCAAACGCCTGTTATGCACTTTGAGCTAGGAGCAAACAGCTAGGATAAGCTTGTATATGAAAGACAAAACTCAAACATTGGACTGCACCCAATCCGAGATAAGTCAGCCGCATGAGCCTGAACTACCTCTTGCCACACAGCGAGCCAAAGCTTCGGCCCCTTCAACGGGTACCTCGTCCGGCTATTCCTGCCCCTGCCCCCATTTCTGAACACTTAGGGTCCGGCACCATAGTGCCGAACCCCTTGCTTTATTTTATTCTCGTTAAACAGTCCAAGTTCGCTAAGACTACGTCGGTCCCCCTTCAGGTGTGTCGTTCGTGAACGCCATACCGGTCGCGCCTTGCAAACCAGGAAGTGCACGCGGCTGCTCCGCTGCCGGCTTGTTCTCGACTGGACCCTTAGGTCGCTCGGGCGAAATCAAGTTAGGCAGAGGCCTTGGCATGCCTTCGAACAAAGCTTCGAAGTCTGCCGCGTCAAGGGTTTCTTTCTCAATCAGCAACTCGCTGATCTCGATCAACTTATCCCTATACTTGGTCAGTAATCCGCTCGCTCGTGCGTAGGCTTCGTCCACCAGTGCGCGCACTTCTTTGTCGATCTCGTAGGCGATTTCGTCGGAGTAGTTCCTCTGCTCCGAAATCTCCCTGCCCAGGAAGACCAACTCTTCCTTGCGGCCCAGAGCTACCAGGCCCAGCTTCTCGCTCATGCCATAGCGCGTAACCATCATGCGTGCCATTTCGGTAACGCGCTCGATGTCGTTGCTGGCACCGGTCGTTATCTCCTGGAAGATGATCTCTTCTGCAGCACGTCCACCCAGCGCGAACGCCAGGTTGTCCTTGAACTGGCCCTTCGACCACATGTATCTGTCTTCGCCCGGCAGAATGCGCGTATAACCGCCCATCATGCCCCTTGCGATGATGCTGATCTTGTGCACTGGGTCCACGTTCGGCAGCATACGAGCCACCAGCGCGTGCCCTACCTCGTGATAGGCCGTGATCGACTTCTCACGATCCGAAATCAGCCTACTTCTGCGTTCCGGCCCACCGATTACGCGGTCAATCGCCTCTTCCATTTCGCTCATGGTGATCGTCTTACGGTTCCTTCGGGCTGCCAGGATTGCGCCCTCGTTCACGAGGTTCTCCAGGTCAGCACCCGAGAAGCCCGGAGTCTGCTTGGCCAGGGTTTCGAGGCTGATCCCCTTGTCCAATGGTTTGCCACGAGTATGTACCTGTAGAATGGCCATTCGACCTTTGATATCAGGCCTGTCGAGCACTACCTGCCTGTCGAACCTGCCCGGCCTCAAAAGCGCTGGGTCAAGAACGTCTGGGCGGTTAGTAGCCGCAATTACGATTATGTTGGTCTGGCTGTCGAAGCCATCCATCTCAACGAGGATCTGGTTCAGGGTCTGCTCGCGCTCGTCGTGCGATCCGCCCAGACCTGCTCCACGCTGGCGACCCACGGCATCGATCTCGTCAACGAAGATGATGCAGGGAGCATTGCGCTTCGCCTGGTCGAAAAGGTCGCGCACGCGGCTTGCGCCCACGCCCACGAACATCTCCACGAACTCGGAGCCTGAGATGGAGAAGAAAGGCACTCCTGCCTCTCCGGCCACCGCTCTGGAGAGCATTGTCTTGCCCGTGCCTGGAGGGCCAACGAGCAGTACGCCGCGAGGAATGCGTGCTCCAAGCGAGTTGAACTTGTCCGGGTACTTGAGGAACTCAACGACCTCGGCAAGCTCCTGCTTGGCCTCGTCCACACCCGCTACGTCAGCGAAGGTGATAGTTGGCTTATTGCCCGTGAAGAGCCGCGCTCGCGACTTGCCGAACGACATCGCCTGGCTATTGGTGCCCTGCGCCTGTCGCATCATAAACACGAACGCACCTACCAGTATCAGGGTCGGCAGCAAGAAGCCGAGTAGCCCAAGGTAGTTGCCCCATGCCTGCGCCGCCTCAACGTCTACCGTCACGGTCGACAATTTGTCCTGGCTTACGCCGGCATTCTTCAGCACTGTATAGATGCTGTCTTGAGGCTGGATCAACGATGTCTTGAAGTTGCGGCACGCCGGGTCAGCATCGTAACATACCTTGATGTCACCACCGTCCTCGTGTGCTATGATCTTCGTTACAAGCCCGCCATTTACGTCCTTGGCCACCTGCGAGATTGCTATCTCCTGGCTCGGAGGCGTGCGTGATACGAAGACGAAAAAAAGCACCAGTATCGCGGCCATTATTATGACCCAAACGAAACTGCTGCGCAGCCACTTATTATCAGTCATTTTCATAGGTTCCTCACGTTCGGTCAGTTACCGGCCACCGGCTTTTGCCATCGGCTTCCGGTCCAATCCACCGGGGATTTGCTTGCAAAAGGTCTCTTATATACTTAACGCCTTATTGTTGTCAACGGTTCTTATTTTATCATGCTATGACGTTGTTCGCCGTACGATCATTATACTCGTATTGCGAAATCAGTGTCAAAGGATTCGGCATTTCTCTACTATTTTGCCCTAAAGCCGTCCCATCAGCTACCCCACCTCTGTCATGCCACACATCCCCGCCCTGCTTCAGGCACTTGTATTCCGTAATTTTGCAAGTTGCTTGCCACGGTTTTGCAACGGAGCGAAACTTTGCTGCGACTTATTCGTTAACCTTCCTGACGACCTACCACGCACCTGCGCTGCCCGCGATTTAAGTGGAAAAGCCTACGGGGCTCGTCCACTGAGACTAACATACGAGGGTGGTTATCCGAACAATCGATGCAGACTGCCTGCTTTACACAACGTCTATGAACGGTCGCGCAGGTCGCGATTGCCCCTACTGCGTTTTCCGTAATAGTACCATCAGGCTACATAATCTAATTGACATCTCCTTTGCCAATTACCTATACTTGTCCTAGTTAACCTACCTATGATGGCACAAGTCCACCACAACGATACAGCTCGCCAATATTCACAGGCCGGCGCAGGGGCAACATCATCCCGCTTTGCGCCGTCACCGCGCCACGCGCAGGTTACATTATCTACTACGTTCCACGTTGCACAACCATACATAATGAAGCCGGCACAAGGCAATGAAGCCTTTCGACCTTTCCGGCACTACCCTGCTTATTACGAAGTGACTGGCCGGTGCCGGCAATTCGTAGTTCGCGAGCGCTGATTGGCGAAGCGCATCAGAGGTACTCTGCAAGCGCGCGGAGGAATTAGCTTCGAGGTCGTGGCAGACCACATTGTGTGAGGCGCAAAAACGAACGCACAAACTGGACAAGCCAAGACATAGAGCGAGGACTGTCATGCACGAGTGACAGGCCTGCTAATTAAATGACGAGCTTGGTCTCGTCCAGGAGCACCCAGGCATTGGGCATGGGCGCATTTCGAAAGGAGACATTGCATTGAAGTTGAACAGAATACTAATCCCGATAGTGGCTTTGCTAATCGTGGGTGGAGCAGTCCTTGCTATGGGAGCGCAATCCACACCCGCCGTTCGCATACCCGCCACAACGCTCGTTGATTCGCCCAACGCGATGATGGCGAACGATACCCCACCGCGACCTGTACCGCAGGCCCCCGCTCTCGCCCCCTCGTCCCAACCGGGCGCGGTCACCGAGACCTTCGACGGTGGGGCACTCGACGCATGGCATGGCGTGACTGATGCCAGTATGACCTGGGTCGCCAGAGATGGCAGACTGCAGCAAGATTTGCCTGACATGCCCACCGAGCAGAACGCCCTCTTTGTCACCAAAGACAGCAGTTTCACGGACGGAAGCGTTGAATCCTACTTCTACGCAACATCGGGTAACCCCCTCGGCATGATCGTGCGTGGCTCTAACGACGGCTACTATCGCGTAGTGCTCTTCTTCAACGTCAACACCAACCAGGTCTCTAAGGCCACTATTGAGAAGGTAACGGGCGACAAGGTAGAAACCCTCGCTGATGCACCCTTCGCAACTTGGCCCGGTTACGACCTCGAAACATGGACGTTGCTGAAGACCACCTTGGTGGGCAACCAGATCACAGTGTCCATTAACGGCAAGGCCATCATGTCAGCCGTTGACACCGCCAACACGTTCACCAAGGGCTGGATCGGTGTTTGGTCCTATGCCGACGGTGGCACGTCCTTCGACAACATTCGTATTCAGCACTAGTGATCGCTAGCTACCGCAAGGAGACACTTTATATATGAACCTCAAGAATAGCAAAATCAAACTTTCGGTGCTGGCCCTCATGGGCCTGCTGCTTGCCGTCCTCGGCTTCCTAGTAGACAAGGGCAACCCTGCCCAGGTAGCCAACGCGTCGGCTCCCATCGCTAACGCACCAGTCGGCGGCCCTAATATGGGCGGCACACTCAGCAACAACTCGGCGCCCGCGACTGATTTTAGCGACCCTGCGATTCTGTCCATCCCGGGTCAGTACGATAACTATCCCGGCATAGCCGCATCACCACTGAACGGCGCTATAACAGCCGCCTGGGCGGCGGCACCGCATTATCCTTCGTCCGGTTCAACCGTGATCTGCACAGCCAGTAATGCCACGTTTGGCGCGCTTACAACCGAAACCTGCATCGCAGGAGCGGACAACGGCAACGTCAAGAACCGCACCGGCCCTGGCCCTGTAGCTCATGATAACCTTGGCCGCCGGCACCTCATGTACTGGCTGTGGCCCAATTACGGCACTCTATGTACTTACTATGCCATGGTCGACGCCAATGGCGTTTTGGCAAGACAGGAACAGATCCCTGGCACATGCGACGGTGTAGCTCGCAAGCTCCTGGCTATTGCAGTAGATAGCAACCTTACAGTCCACATGGCCCTGGGCCAGGACAAGAACGCCTCCAGCCTCCGCTACTGGGAACGCCTAGACAACGGCACATGGTCGGCGGTGGGCGAAAGCATACCCACTGTCAGTAACAACCTGGGCGACGTTTCAATAGGCGTCACTACAGCAGGCACGGTCATGGTCGCATACAAGGATGTCGGCGCATCAGGCGTAGGGACCGACATATATACGGCCAAGCGCGGGGGCGCGGGCAACTGGACCATCGAGGATATATCTGCCGCCTGCTGTTCTTACTGCCCGAACACATCCGGCGCTTACCTTCCCGTCCTATACCCAACCACTACTGGCGACATGCGCGCTGTGTGGGCTGACGGACGCTGTGGCAATAGTGAAACTGACATCTACTACAGAGAATGGAACGCCACCACCGGCTGGGATGGAACGCCTATAGTGCGCGTTGTTTATAATTCGGGCACATCATACTACCCCTCTGCGGCAGTCGATGCGACCGGAGAAACACACATCGTCTGGGGCGACACGACTAGCAGTCCTGTCGGCTACTATCGCGTCTTCTATTCACATGGTAGCGGCACTACTTTCAGCCCCGTTGAGATCCCTTTCCAGAATTGGTCGGGCAACGCATGGCAGCGCGACACCGCGATTGACTACGCTGCAGGCGCAATCCATGTAGCCTTCGCCTCACCCAGGAACGATAGGTACAAGGACAACTTCTACTCATACACCATTACCGCGCCTCCCCCTCCAACAGCTACGCCTACGCCTCAGTGCGGCGGCCAGCAGGGTCTTGACTTCCAGGACGTCTGCCTGGGCGATACCTTCTACACAAGCATCCACAATATCTACGTGGCCGGCATAATGAGCGGCTACCCGTGCGGTAGCCCCGGTGAGCCTTGCGGACCGCAAAACCTGCCGTACTTCCGTCCCGGTGCCTATAGCACACGCGGGCAGATGTCCAAGATAGTGGTTCTGGCTGCTTCCTTGCCCATCAACCCGCCGGATACGGCCGACTTTGCTGACGTGCCCATCGGCAGCACCTTCTACGACTACGTTGAAGCCGCATTCGCCGCGGGCGTAATCAACGGCTACCCGTGCGGCGGCCCAGGCGAACCCTGCGACCCGCAGAACAGGCCCTACTTCAGGCCCGCCGCGAGCATTACCAGAGGCCAGCTAACCAAGATGGTCAGCCTTGCCTTCAACTTCACCGAAGCGGTGAGCGGGCAAACCTTTGAGGATGTGCCACCGGGCAGCGTTTTCTACACTTACACCGAGCGCCTTAGCACTCGCGGTATCGTCGGCGGCTATCCCTGTGGTGGAGCAGGCGAACCCTGCGACCCGCAGAACAGGCCTTACTTCCGACCCGCCAACAATGTGACGCGTGGGCAGACCACCAAGTTCATTGACCTCTCGCGCCAACAACTCACTCCCGGACCTACCAACACGCCTGGAACTCCGGTGGCCACGATTACTGCTACCCCATCCGACACCCCAACCGGGACACTGACACCTCCGTCTACGCCTACTGAAACGGTGACGCCTAACGGCACCGACACAGATACTCCCACCCCCGCGATCATTCCTACTGAGACCCCTACAGTTCCGTTAGGCTATACCGGTTAGTTACAAACGGACCTATGACAAAAGTGGCCCCGCTTCTCTGCGGAGCCACTTTTGTCATCTGGATATGGGTCAGACATTTCCGGCAAACGTGGTAAAATAGCCGCATGCCAGAATCGCAATTGGAACCGCACGGAGCCACTGGCGTCGCTCCACGCCTGCGCGCCCTCCCCTCGGTCGACCGCGTGCTGGCCGACCCCGCACTGGACAATGTGCGCGACACACTTCCGGCGCCCTTGATTACTGCGGCTGTCCGCGAGGTTCTTGAGGAAGCTCGCACGGCCATCCTCGCCGGTGCCCAGACCACACCCACCCTGCCCGAGCTTGCCGGGCGTGCCGCCGCCACCGCCGTAGACGCGTCCACGGGCGGCCTGCGCCACGTTATCAATGCCACAGGCGTCATCATACACACCAACCTTGGCCGCGCTCCCCTGAGCCTCTCGGCGCTCCGGGCCGTGAACAACGCAGGCGCATACAGCAACCTCGAATATGACCTCGCCGCCGGTGTGCGTGGCTCCCGCTACTCTCATGCCGCAAGCATTTTGCAGCGCGTCACAGGTTGCCAGGACGCTATCGTCGTAAACAACAACGCCGCTGCTCTGGTGCTCGTACTGTCCTGTTTTGCGCAGGGCAAGGACGTCATCCTCTCCCGAGGGCAATCCGTAGAGGTTGGCGGCGGCTTTCGCATTCCCGAAGTAATGCAAACCGGAGGCGCTAATCTCGTGGAAGTGGGCACGACAAACCGCACCTACACCCGCGATTACGCCCAGGCCATCACCTCGAACACCTCCATGCTAATGCGGGTTCACGCCAGCAACTTCCGCATTGTGGGCTTCACCACCGAACCCGCTACCGACGATCTCGCCGAACTTGCCCACTCCAACAACCTTTTGCTGGTGGACGACATCGGCAGCGGCGCCCTCCTCGATACAGCCTTCTATGGCCTCCACCCGGAGCCGACCGCCCAGGACAGCCTCCGCGCCGGAGCCGACCTCATTCTGTTCAGTGGCGACAAGCTGCTCGGCGGCCCGCAGTGCGGCATTATCCTGGGCAAGGCTCCCCTCATCGCCCTTCTCCGCAAGCACCCCCTCACAAGGGCGCTGCGAGTGGATAAGATAACGCTTGCCGCCCTGGAAGCAACTCTTCTACATTACCTGAGAGGCGAAGCCGAGCGCGAAATCCCCGTGTGGCACATGATCTCCATGTCTGGGCAAGCAATCGAGCAAAGAGCCCAGGCTTGGGCCGCCTACCTCCGCGCAGCAGGCGTGACTTGCTCCGTCATGCAGGGCGAGTCGGCTATCGGCGGCGGTTCGCTCCCCGGTGAGACCCTGCCCACTCATCTCCTCTCCGTTCCCCTGACCGAACAACTCGCCGGCAAGAAGGCCGCGCTCTTGCGCCGACAGCCCACTCCGGTCATTGCGCGCGTCGAAGCAGGTGTTCTCCTCCTCGATCCTCGTACCGTCCTTGAAGCAGAGGAACAGGTCTTGCTAGAATCTCTTGTTCGTGTTCTCAGCTAGCCCTGGTTCGTTCCTGACCCTGACCTGCCGGACACCCCAACCGAGCCTTTTCCTGGAGCTTCCTCACGTCCACCACCAGATACAAAGCACCAATCACCGACTCGTCCGACAAAGGCGCCCCCGTCACCACTTCTCAGTGGGGGCCCCTGGGCGTGACGATATTTCGCTGGCTCTGGATCGCGTCTATTGCCTCCAACCTCGGCGCGTGGATGCAGAACGTCGGCGCAACCTGGCTGATGACGATCCTCACCCCCTCCCCCATCCTGGTAGCGTTGATGCAGACCGCCACCAGCCTGCCTGTTTTCCTGGTCGGCTTGCCCGCAGGCGCAATCGCCGACGTCGTGGACCGCCGCAAGCTGCTGCTTATCAGCCAGGGCTGGATGCTGCTGGTGGCGCTGGCTCTGGGCGTACTGGCTGCCCTCCACTTGCTGTCAGCCGGTATCCTCCTCTTGCTCACCTTTATGCTGGGCCTGGGATCCGCCCTCAATGCTCCTGCCTGGCAGGCCATTGTCCCCGAGTTGGTCGGCAAACGTATGGTAGCGCAGGCCGTCGCTCTCAATAGTGCGGGCTTCAATCTGACTCGCGCCGTCGGTCCCGCCCTCGGCGGCCTGGTGGTGGCAGCCTATGACCCCAGCGCCGTCTTCTTCCTCAACGCCGCGTCCTTCCTCGGCGTACTGGTCGTGGTATACAAATGGAAGCGGCCCCACGTGGAGACCGTTGGCCCGCCCGAAAACGTACTGGGCGCCATTGCCGCGGGCACCCGCTATGCAAGCCATAGCCGTGCGCTCCAGGCGGTGCTTGCTCGCGTAACTGTCTTCATCGTCGCCGCAAGCGCGCTCTGGGCTTTGCTCCCGGTCGTTGCCAGCCACGATTTGCATCTCGATGCCGGAGGCTACGGTGTCCTGCTTGGCAGCCTCGGTGTGGGTGCCGTAATAGGAGCGCTTGTCATCCACAAGCTGAACGAAATCCTATCCACCGACAAGTTGACCGTCCTTGCGAGCCTGGGCTTCGCCGTCGCCACGCTGGCTCTCGGTTACGTGCACTCCCTTTTCCTGCTTCTGCCTGCGCTTGCCTTGGGCGGCCTCGCGTGGATGGCAATGATGTCTAGCCTCAACGTGGCAGCGCAAAATGCTGCTCCGGATTGGGTCAGGGCACGCGCTCTTGGTATTTACCTGTTAGTCTTCCAGGGCTTTATGGCCCTCAGCAGCTTCGCCTGGGGCGCGCTGGCCGACTGGCTCGGCAACAGTGCTGCCCTCCTGCTCGCCGCCCTCGGCCTGTGCATGAGCGTCCTCGCTGCTCTGCGCTGGCGGCTTCACCGCATACAAGCTCTCGACTTGAGCCCCGCCCTTTATGAGCCTCAGCGCGACCTTGCTGTAAACCCCCGGCCTCAGGATGGTCCCGTGCTCGTGACAGTCGCTTACCGTGTAATCCCGGAAAACCATCAGGCATTCATTGACGCCATGCAGCAGGTCGGGAGAGTACGCCGCCGCACGGGCGCATTCCATTGGGGCTTCTATCAGGATCCCGCCGACCCCGATCACTTCGTCGAGACATTCACGGTCCGCACCTGGGCAGAACACCTGCGCCAGAACGCGCGCACCACTGTCACGGATCGCAAGGTAGAGGATGCAGCCCTGGCCCTCATCGCCCCCGACACCGCCCCTACCACCTCCCAGTTCGTCGCTGCTTCGCCCTCGCGGCGATAATTCCATCGTCCGCTTTATTACGAGGCACATCGGCGTGGCCAGGCAGCTATACGAAAACCCCGATTGCTAGTAGTGCGTAAGGCCGGCGACAGAGAAGCATGTGTGGCGACAGTGCAGTCGTTGGCCGATCCCGTACGCCTTGTCATTCTGAGCGCAAGCGAAGAATCAGTTGGGTCGGCTCTCGGTTTGGGGACAAGCAGCCGATCTCCTTGTGAGCTTACAGGCAGAGAGGTTGATTCTTCACTGCGTTCAGAATGACAGGTTAGATCGAACGGCTTCGTTGGGGACAGAGAGGCAAGGAGGTTGATTCTTCGTCCCTAATACACGGGCATAGACTTATCAACCTCTTCCGCCCAGGCGGTAATGCCGCCCTTCAGGTTCCACAGCTTGCGGAAGCCCAGCCCCTTCAGCTCGTTCAGCGCCCGCGCGCTGCGTATGCCCGTTTTGCAGTAAATCACCATCTCGTCGGCCGTGTTCAGTTCGCTTGCCCTCTGCGTAATGCTGTTCACAGGCACCAGTTTCGCGCCTTCCAGGTGCGCGATGTTCCACTCGTTCACCTCGCGCACATCCAGCAATACCAGGTCGTCCCCGCGCTGCAATCGGCTCTGAAGTTCGCTGGCGCTGATGTCGCGGTCGGTCTCGCCGCGTTCCACCTTCGCATCGATGCCGCAGAACTGCTGGTAATCTATGAGCTTTGTTACCGTCGGGTTCGCGCCGCATACCGGGCAGTGCGGGTCTTTCCGTAGCTTCATTTCGCGAAACTCCATATCGAGCGCGTTATAGAGCAGCAGCCTGCCCACCAGCGGCTTGCCGATTCCCAGTAGCAGTTTAAGCGTTTCAGTTGCCTGGATCGTGCCTATTGTACCAGGCAAGATCCCCAGCACACCCCCTTCCGCGCATGACGGCACCAGGCCGGGCGGCGGCGGCTCGGGATAAAGGCAGCGATAGCAAGGTCCTTGCTCGGCCCAGAAGACCGACGCCTGCCCCTCGAAGCGGAAGATCGAGCCGTAGACGTTCGGCTTGCCGAGCAGCACGCACGCATCGTTTACAAGGTAGCGCGTCGGAAAGTTGTCCGTCCCGTCCGCGATAACGTCGTATGGAGCTAGCACTTCCAGCGCATTCTCCGAGGTCAGCGGAAACTTATACTCGTCCACCTGCACGTAAGGATTGATCTCGTTGATGCGCTCCCGGGCGCTCTCCAGCTTCGACTTGCCCACCGAAGAAGTACCGTGGATGACCTGCCGCTGCAAGTTGCTCTCGTCGACCACATCGAAATCCACGATGCCAATCCGTCCCACGCCCGCCGCAGCCAGGTACATTGCCATCGGCGCGCCAAGGCCACCGGCCCCTATCAACAGCACGCTGCTGGCCTTCAATTTCTTTTGCCCTTCCAGCCCCACCTCGGGCACGATCAGGTGCCTGCTGTAGCGCCTGATCTCAGCATGGGACAGCTCTGCATCCGCCCCACTGCCGTTCGCCCTTGTCGCGCCCTTCGACAAGCTCAGCGCCTCCGGGGCAGCGTTGCCTCCCGCGATTGCCGGAATGATCGATATGGTGTCACTCTCCGACAGTGGCGTGTCGCCCTTTTGCAGGTAGCGCACATCTTCCTCGTTCAGGTAAATGTTGACGAAGTTGCGCAGTTTTCCGGCCTCGTTGTAAAGTTGCCGGCGCAAGTCCGGATAACTCTCCGTGAGCGCCCCAAGGGCCGCGCCCACTGTCGCCCCATCAACGTCAACCTCGTTTTTCTGCCCGGCATACTGCCTGAGCGCCGTTGGTATAAATACTTTCGCCATTCTGTAAAACCTCACTCTTTCTATACTTATCGCATTCTATCATGCCGAATTTTGAGTCCTGCGGCCGATCCCACTCAGTTAAGAGCCGCTAAGCTCAATTTCGTCAAAACCTGCCCTGTCGTCCTGTAGTTGCCATCCCTTTACATCAACAACTTTGCCACCCTGCACCGACAGAATAACATACGTCCACGAAGTCCACGCGGCGTGTTCGGCATCATACGGTGATGGGCGTGCCGGCGCGTTCGGGTGCGAGTGGTACACGCCCAGCACGTCCATGCGGTCGCGCCGCGCCAGCTTCTCAGCAGTAAACATCGCCTTCGGAGTTATCAGGAAGCGGTGGTACTGCTCGTCTGCCTCAAACGTGTTCTCTACTGGCATGCTGTTCATGATTACTCGCTTACCCTCGATCTCTCTGCCCAGCAGAACACCGCATATCTCGTTCGGATAGCCGCCTTCCGCGTGCAACGTCATTGAGTCTTTTGCGCACCCCTCAAGTTGCACCCGTTGCTCTTGTCTCACTTCCATTTCTGTCGTTCCCTCCATGATATGAATCGAGCTCACCGGTTGCTCACTCGTCATCTTCATCGTCCCAGAAGCTTTCCTGCAAATACCGGCTGCCACCGTCCGGCAGGATCGTAACAACTACTCCGGATGCCAGCGGCCTCGCCACCCGCACCGATGCCAGCACTCCTGCGCCTCCCGACGGCCCTGTCAGCACGCCCTCGTTACGTGCCAGTGCCCTTGTCATCGCCTGTGCATCCTCCGTGTCCATCCCGAGTCTGTAATCGGCGCGGCCCGGCTCATATATGCCTGGCATAATTGCCGACTCCATATGCTTCATGCCTTCCAACCCGTGGAATGCCGAATCGGGTTGCACCTCGACTATCGTGATGTCCTCGTTATATTCCCTGAGCCTGCGCGCGGTTCCCATTAGCGTTCCGCTCGTTCCCACGACGCTCACAAAGTGCGTGACGCGACCTTCCGTCTGCTCCCAGATCTCTTGTCCGGTGCTGTAGTAGTGCGCCTGCCAGTTTGCCGGATTATTGTACTGGTCCGGATAGAAATAGCGCGTCGGATTTTCCGTGTAGCGGCGCCTGGCTTCAACTATGGCGCCGTCCGTCCCGTCCGCCGCCGGCGTAATCACAATCGACGCGCCATAAAGCCGTAGCAGTCGCTTCCGCTGTACACTTGCCGAGTCCGGAAGGCAGATCTCCACCCGGTACCCAAGTGACGCCCCGATCATCGCATACGCGATCCCCGTGTTGCCCGAGCTTGCATCCAGGATGATCTTCTCCTGCGTGAGCGCGCCCCGCATCTCCCCGTCCCGGATCATATACAGGGCTGCCCTGTCCTTGACCGACCCACCGGGGTTCGCATATTCGGCCTTCGCGTACAGTTCAACGGCCTCCGGCAACCCGTATAGATCCTCAATCCGCGCCAGCCGTAGCAAGGGCGTGTTCCCGATCGACGCTGTTATGTCCCCTGCTCTCGGGAGACCCCGCTGCGCTGGCGATCTGCCTGCTAATGTCCCCGTTTTTGCTGATAGCGTTACCAAATTAATCTCCATGATCAAAAGAAGCCGACCTCACAGGTCAGCCTCTTCGCTCCATTTCATAAATCGCGTCGCGTAATAATCTAAGAAATAGCACCCGTATCAATCAGATTATGCGAAAAGGAAGAGTTAGACCCGCCCATGCCGCAATGCAGCGGCATCATTGAGCTACGACAGTCGCAGTCTTTGCTGGTGCTGGCGGCGAGAAGGTCTTCAATTCGCGGATCTAGTGTTTGCATGCTAATTCTTTATGCACTTAACTTTATATAGCGCTCGTGTAGTCTATTATACCCGATCCGTCCACGAACGCAAGGCCCCGCACCATTGGACAGATTCACCGCTATCTGCTACCCTATCGGTACACAACTGCTTAAAGGAGTGACAAATGCGCCATCTCCTGAACCAGCCCGCTTCCTTAAGTCCAGTCATCGGCAGGCTTCACCTTGGTCGCCTGAGAAGTGATGTCGGACTTCCCGCGGAACGCGATGCATTGCGTCGTATGTTCGTGCGTTCTTGCAGGTGCATCGTCCCTCTCCTCATCGTCATCATCATCATCTTCGTCACCGCCTGCGATGTCCAACATCCTGCAAAGCCAACCCTGGGAGCAGCAACTATGACCCAATCAAAACCTTCCGCTCCCGCCGACGTCGCCCTCACTTATGAATACAGGGCAGGAAGTATGCCGCCACCTTATCACGACGAATACACTGTAACGATTGGCCCCGGCCCCAACGGAACCGTGGTCTATCGCCCCGACTACCCTTCCGACACGACCCCGACCTGGACTGTCCCCTTAACCGTCACCGTCGCTCAGCTTGATTCCCTTTATTCCTTCCTCAAGACGCACAAGTTGCTTCGTACCAATTGGCGCACGGCTACAGTTCCTTCCGTGGGCGGTAGTGTTCGCTGGGCTACGTACACCGCCAACGCCATAACATTCGAAATCCCCGCAGATATTGACCTCACCGAAACCGATCCTTCGGCTCTCTACGACTTTGTAAGCCAGGAACTGGTACCTAAATCCGTCTGGACCTCACTGAGCGAGCAGCGCACGCAGTATCAAGACAACTATCCGAAAAACTATAACAGTCCCTGACGCCTATGACCGTACCGATCGAATATGTACTACTGGGCGCGTCCATCCTGCTTCTGGCAAGCATCGCATCGAGCAAAATCGCCAGCCGGCTGGGAATCCCTGCCCTGCTGCTTTTCCTCCTCGTCGGTATGCTCGCCGGATCAGAGGGCCCCGGCGGGCTCTTTTTCGGTGACGCCCTGTTCGCACAATCACTCGGCGTAGTAGCCCTTGTCTTCATTCTCTTCGCGGGCGGCCTTGACACCCATTGGACCAGCGTCCGCCCCGTTCTCACCATGGGCCTCTCGCTCGCTACTGTCGGCGTCCTCATCAGCGCCACCCTCGTCGGCATCTGCGCCGTGATGGTGCTCGGCTTCACGCTCCTGGAAGGCCTCCTTCTTGGCGCTATCGTCTCCTCGACTGACGCCGCCGCGGTGTTCGCTGTCCTTCGTTCCAGGGGCATCAAGCTCAAGAACGGCATCGTCCCACTCATCGAGCTTGAGTCAGGCAGTAACGACCCTATGGCGGTCTTCCTCACCGTCGGCCTGACTGAGCTGGTATCTCACTCAGAGCAAATCTCATCCGGCGTCTCGAACGCAAGCTCCCAGGGCGTAGGGTCGGTCGCCCTCTCTCTGCTCGGCCTGGCTCCAGAGTTCCTGCTCGAAATGGGAGTTGGCACCGTAACGGGCCTACTGCTCGGACGGCTGATCGTCATAATTGTCAACCGAATCCGCCTCGATTACGAAGGTCTTTACCCCGTCCTCACCACCGCACTCATGCTCCTGGTTTATGGTGGCACAGCCTTCCTCCACGGTAACGGCTTTCTGGCCGTCTACATCGCCGGTCTGGTTGTCGGTAACAGCGACTTTGTGCACAAGCGCAGCCTCACTCGCTTCCACGACGGTTTCGCGTGGCTCATGCAAGTCGCCATGTTCCTCGTTCTTGGCTTGCTCGTGTTCCCATCCCAGATTGTGCCCGTCATCGGGTCAGGCCTGATCGTGGCTCTCTTCGTGATGATCGTCGCCCGCCCCATCAGCGTCTTCGCTGCCCTCGCTTTGTCGCGATTGGGCTGGCGCGAAAAGACCTTCATAAGCTGGGTCGGCCTTCGCGGCGCCGTCCCCATAATTCTGGCCACGTTCCCCCTCCTGTCCGGCATCCACCTGGCAGGCACGATCTTCAACCTCGTATTCTTCATCGTGCTCTTTTCCGTTCTATTGCAAGGTACGAGTCTTGGCCAGGCAGCCAAATGGCTTAAAGTCGAAGCTGCTGGTCGCAGCCTCACCACGCACCATTACCCCCTGGAATACGTGCCCACAGTGGGCGTGGAGAGCCGTAGGGTCGAGTTTGTGGTTCCTGCGGGTTCAAAGGTAGCAGGCAGATCCATTATGCAACTGGGCCTGCCTGCCGGTGTTTTGATTGTGTTGATTGTAAGAGACGAGGACAACATTGTCCCCAATGGCGGCACGGTCCTTCAAGAAGGAGATAAGCTCGTCGTGCTCGCTAACGCGATCGACAGCACTGCGCTGTCGAACCTCCTTGCTAAATAGCGCAGGCCTCGCCTGCACACGTCTCCCCACTCTGTACGTTTCCTACTGCCACCAGTGGATGTGAATCGGCCCAGGCGGCTTCCAGCGCTTCAGAAAATACCTCCGAAGGCTGCGCGCCCGAGATCCCGAACTTCTCGTCAATTGCAAAGAACGGTACGCCCGTTATCCCGAACATGCGCGCCCGCCTTTCGTCGGCTCGTACTTCGTCGGCGAACTCGTTCGACTCCAGCACTGCCCGTGCTTCCGCAGGATCCATGCCCACTTCGGACGCAAGCTTCACGAGCGTGTCGACTTCACTGATCGCTTCGCCCTCGACAAAGTACGCCTTCATCAGCCGTTCCTTGACCGCATCTTGTATCCCGTGCTTCTTGCCCAGGTGAATCAGCCTGTGCGCATCAAACGTGTTGCTCTGCTTTGCGTTCTCCAGGTGATAGTCCAGCCCGACTTCTTTAGCTATAGTTGTAACTCGTTCATTCATCGCCGCGGCCTGCTGGCGGCTCACGCCGTACTTGTCGGCCAGCATATCCGTCACCGACTGCCCCGCCTTCGTTGGGGTCGAGGGATCCAGTTGGTAGCTCCGCCACACAACTTCCACCTCCTCGCCGTGTTCAAACTTCGATAATGCCTCTTCAAACCTGCGCTTGCCTATGTAACACCACGGACAAACTACGTCCGACCATATTTCGATTTTCATTTATATTATCCTTTTCCATATTATTCGCATTCAAAATCTATTTCATATCCTCTTAGCTATCACATGAAACACATGCCAATGCTTTGTCACACCTGTGGCTGTTCCTCCTTCCTTGTCCTCTTCCTGAATCTCCACCACGGTCAAACCATCGAGCAATTCGTCTACCTCTGCCCTAGTCACAAAGTTGACTGGGCTCCCCGGCGTATTCCACTCGTCTCGCGTGCCGAAGAATTGCCCCTCGAAGTAGCCGCCCGGTTTGATGGCCCTCTTCAAACGGGCCCACACAGATGGGAACTCATCGCGAGGCGTAAACGGCAGAGTAAACTGGGCGCACACCAGATCGTACCGTGCCTCGCCAAAGTCGAAGTCTTCAAACTTGCTATGGACAACGCTTAGATCTTCGTTCTTTATCTCCGAAACTGCTGCAATTGCCGCTGGCTCAGCATCCACTGCGGTCACCTGCCAACCACGCGACAGCAAAAAGCGCGTGTTTCGGCCCGCTCCACACCCCAGGTCAAGCGCCTGCCGCTCCTGCTCACCGGCAGGAACCAATGCCTCTGCCCTCTCCACCAGGAAATGGTGCTCATGATCCTTGGTGACAGCAGCAAAATTGGCCCAATCGAAGTTATCCATAACTACCTCGATTATACCATTTTGCGCCTAGAGTACTCACTCCCCACGCGGGCAGTACCAAATAACTATGGCCTCGTGCCTCCCCTGCCTCTACAATGGTTACAAGCACACATGATGAAAGTCACGCTCTATACACAACAGGACAGCCCCGAATGCCGGCGAGTCTGGGATTTGCTCTCAGCCCTCGCCGCGCGTGACGATTTCGAGTTGAGCGAAGCACCTTCGCCGATCGGCGCGCCGGCCCCTTGCATCCGCTTCAGCGCCCCAGGCGCCCCATTCTATCCCGCCTCCGGCCTGACCGAGCCCCAGTTCCACTCGTACTTGCAGGAAGCCCATCAGGCCCTGCTTCCTCTGCCCAGGTCAGCTACAACGAATGTGAAGAGCGCCCGCAAACCCGGCTCTCTCCCCGACACAGCTTACGAGCAATCCCACCCTGTCCGCTCTTTCCTCTGGCGTCACCGCGTCGGCGCTCTCGTAACGGGCCTCTCAGCCTTCATCGGGGTCGCATGGGTTGCCCCTCTCACCACCGCCTGGGGATGGGGCGACGGACTCTACACCGCTGTACACAACGTCTACCGCCTTGTGTGCGATCAGATCCCCGAGCGTTCAGCCCATCTCAACGGCCTCCCAGTATGCCTGTGCTGGCGCTGCACCGCCATCTACACGTGCTGCCTCGTCATCGGCATCCTCTATACCCTCGGTCGCGACGATAAATTGAGCAGTGTCAATATGAAGTGGCTAACCCGCCCCGTCTCCCTCGTCGTTATGCTCCTGTTCGGCCTGCCCCTCATACTCGACGGCGCGTCGCACGCCTTCGGCTTGCGCTCCGGCTTTGCCTACGCCTATTCCCCCGATTTCTGGCTTTCCTGGATGCCCCTGGCAGCCGACTGGTGGCTGCGTATAGGAACGTCTTTGCTCGCCGCTGTTGGCGCCGTAAAGTTCCTCTGCCCCCGCCTCGACAAAGTCGGCGAAGCTTACGAGCACGTGCGCGAACTGCGCACCTCCCAACAGCGTGATCCGGCCTCCACCGATCACGCTGTCAGCCCCGGCCCGCTAGCAAGTGTCTAGAATCCAACCTTCAAACAGCCTGGTATGCTTCGGTCCCGGACTCCTCCAGTTTGGTATATAATTCCCAGATGACCGAAGTCGCGCCCACACCCTATCCCGACCTTAATATCGTCCTTAAACAACTGGTCGAAAGTGTAAAGGAAGTCCTGGGCGACAATCTCGTCGGCGCCTATCTACAGGGTTCCTTTGCGGTTGGTGATTTCGATGTCCACAGCGATTGTGACTTCATCATAGTTACCGGTCGCGAGCTCTCCGCTGCCGAGCTTGAGTCGCTTCAGCAAGTCCACGAGCACGTCTACTCGCTCGACAGCCCCTGGGCAAAGCATTTAGAGGGTTCCTATTTTCCAGCGCACGTGCTCAAATCCGGCTCCGGCACCGGCACAGACCTCTGGTACCTCAACCACGGAAGCCGGTCACTCGAACGAAGCGATCACTGCAACACCCTTGTCGTTCGTTCTGTTGTCCGTGAACGCGGGATCACTCTGCAAGGTCCTCCGCCCCAGACCCTGGTCGACCAGGTCCCCGTTGATGCATTGCGCGAGGAGATTCTGACAACGATGCGCGACTGGGGCTCAGAAATCCTCAAGAACCCCGAACATTTCAACAATCGCTTCTACCAGACATTCATCGTCCTGAGCTACTGCCGAATGCTGCACGACCTGATCACCGGTTACATAGGCTCCAAGCGCGCCGGCGCCGGCTGGGCCAAACGTAACCTCGACCCCTCTTGGTCAAACCTGATCGACCGCTCCTGGGACGGCCGTCCCGACCCCGCCGTCTCCTCGCGTCAGCTCGCTGACCCCGCAGATTTCCGGTCCACCCTGGTGTTCGTCCAATACGTCATCGACAAAGCCAACGCCCTACCCGCCGCCGCGCCCTAGCTCAAAATCTTGGCCTCGAAGCCACCCTACTTGCGCCCGTGTGCCAGCAGCCACAGCTCCCTCTGCTTCACCGCTGCCATCCTGTCCGATGTCTTATATCGTGCCAGAAATCCTGCACGGTACTCGTTGAACGACCCCTGAAGAATCGCCTGCCTGATCTCGGCCATTATGCGAGCCATGAATCGCAAGTTATGGATGCTGTTCAGCCTGTACGCCAGTAATTCCTTTGCCCTGAACAGGTGGTGCATATACCCCAGTGAGAAGTTCGAACACGCGTAGCAATCGCAATCCGGCTCTACCGGCCCCTTCTCCAGCGCAAAGCGTGAGCTCTTGATTGGCAGTCGTCCGTCCCGCGTGAGCAACGCACCATTGCGTGCCACCCGCGTCGGTAGCACACAGTCAAACATATCTATGCCGCGCGCCACGCACTCCACCAGATCTTCCGGCGACCCCACCCCCATCAAATATCGCGGCTTGTTGCCAGGTAGCAAAGGCGTCGTCTCTTCAAGAATTGCGTGCATGTCCTCCTTTGGTTCACCCACACTCAAACCGCCAATGCCGTACCCCGGAAAATCAAGCGAGCTCAGCACCCTCGCGCTCTCCCGCCGCAAATCCAGATACACGCTCCCCTGGACGATCCCGAACAGCGCTTGCTTCGCGTTCGCCCCCGATTCGATATGCGCTCTCAAACAACGCTCTGCCCATGCGTGTGTGCGGGCAATCGCCCTCTGGTTGTACTCGTGCGTCGACGGGTGCGGCGTGCACTCGTCCAGCACCATTATGATATCCGCCCCCAGTTGCTCTTCAACCCGCATTACCATCTCGGGTGTGAACCTGTGCGTCGATCCGTCAAGATGCGACTTAAACGTCACCCCCTCGTCGTCGATCTTGCGGTTCTGCGCCATGCTGAACACCTGGAACCCGCCGCTGTCCGTCAATATCGGCCCATTCCAAGCCATGAACCCGTGCAGCCCCCCGAAGTGTGCCACGACCTCCGCACCCGGACGCAAATACAGATGGTACGTGTTGCCAAGGATGATCTGTGCGCCCACCCCCCACAACTCGTCCGGCGATAGCGACTTAACACTCGCCTGTGTACCCACGGGCATAAACACAGGCGTCTGTATCACGCCGTGTGGCGTACTGATTTCCCCGGCCCGCGCCGTCCCCACAGGCGTCTTTACCTCGTTTTGCAACTCAAAACTAAAGCCTTCACTATCCATTTTGCGTCTTAGCCAACATCTCTAATGCCAGCCCAATCTCCTCTCTAACCCACTCATCGTCCTCGATCGTTGCCCGCTCGCGCAGCGCCTCTAAGGCAGCCTCTCCGCCGATTCGCCCCAAAGCCCAGGCCGCGTGACCTCGCACCAATGCGGCATCCCCATGCAACGCCCGCACCAACGCCGGCACGCTCTCCTGATCTCCCACGTTCCCTAGCGCCACGGCAGCGTTACGTCGCAATCCCGCCCACTTCGCCCTCTTCACCGGACTATACCTGTATCTGGCCCGAAACTCGTCCTCGGTCATGTCCAGCAACTCGGTCAGCACAGGACTCGGCCCGATCCCCATTTCCGCCGCAAACTCCGCGTGCTCCCCCGGCACAGCCTTCCCGTTCACCGGGCACACATCCTGACAAATGTCGCACCCGAACACCCAGTCGCCTATAAGCGGCCTCAAATCTCGCGGTATCGGCCCCTTCAACTCAATCGTCAGGTACGATATGCAGCGGTCGCTGTTCACTACCCCCGGCGCGATTATGGCCCCGGTCGGACACGCAGGCATACAGCGTGTGCAACTCCCGCAGTTCGTCCTCACCCGCTCGTCCGTCGGCAACTCAACATCAAGCAAGAGCTCGCCAAGCAGTATCCACGACCCGCGCTCCCGGTTCAAGATGTTCGAGTTCTTCCCAAACCACCCCATCCCCGCCCGTTCCGCCACCGCCCTGTCAACAATCCGAGCCGTGTCCACCAGCGTCCTCGCCTCAACGGCCCGCCCCAACCGCTCCTGAACAAACTCGTGCAGCGCCACCAGCTTCCCCTTGAACACCTCGTGGTAATCCAGCCCCCAGGCATAACGCGCAACTTTCCCGCGCGCCTCTCCCGGCTCCGATGGCGTATACTCCCCACTCCCCAGGTAGCTGATCCCGAGGGACACCGCTGTCCGCGCCGACCCCATCAAATTGCGCGGATCGCTCGCATCGCGTGCTCTCTCCTTCGTAAACCAGGTCAGCCCCGACAACAATCCCGCGTCAATGCGCTCTTCGAGCACAGCCAGTGTCTCAGGCATCGCGTCGACCCGCGCAAACCGCACCAGGTCGAACCCAAGTTCATGCGCGCGCTCAACTATCTCAGCCTTAAGTTCTTGCAGATCTGAGGAGTTTTCAGCTTCGTTTGCCACGACCGGAATGTCAACATCCGTCGCATCTAAGGCCTTTTCAAAATGTGCGCGACTATCGGGCATTCCTGCAATTATACCAAATGCCCACGCCGCGCCCTAAGACACATCAAGCCGAGGCTCACAATCTACTGGTTCACGCGACCTCAAAACGTGTTCACTATTTACTCTGGATCACCTTGATGAAAACTGACTTCGGGCCCGTAACCCTGATTGAGCGTGAAAACAATAAGCCTCCCAGGAAATGCTTCGCTGAGCTCCGCCTTCCAGCTAAGAATGAGTGCGCCCGCCAGGAACTCATGCAATTCCTCAATATGGTCGACATCTTTCGGGGAGTTGGGAAATAAATCCCTCATGTGCACATGATTCATCATGGCTTCAACCCGCGCCTTGTTCCCATTGAAGTGCTCTAACCACTTGGCAAGTCCCTCAACGGAATACTGGTAACGCAGAAGCACACAGCCGTTAACCTCGACAAAGTCCGGCCAGAACATCTTGAAGAATGCAGCCGCGAGGTCCGCGTCCCCGTTCAAGCTCAGGTAGTCCCAAATGTCGAAATCAGGTATCCATGACTCGTTCTCTAGCTTACTTGCCACGAACGTCGTTAACAGTTTAGTGTTGAGTGCAGTACTCCAACGCCCCTGCTCCCCCATCGTCGTATCATCCGTTACTTAATCCCAAGCAACCGGCTCTATTTGCCACAAGTACAACTGAACACACGCTACCAGATCATTTTCATTCGTATCGGTGACACACGTCCCAAACTCTAGTGCGCGCCGTTCCCGTTCGCCAACACCGGCACCCCCGGCACGACCAGCGTCTCGCTTTGCACAGTCGCCAGGCTCATCCCCAGCTTTTGCTCAAACTCCTTCAACAGACTCTTACTTCCGTCGAACGCATCCGCAGGCAGGCCTTCACCCGAGATCATACGCTTCAGATATGCCAACTCTGTCGCCGAGAACGATGCCCCCCGCACCTTGTACTCCTCGAACGCCTCCCAGGCCAGAGGCGCTACCGCCTGCGTACACTTCGCCACCTGCTGCGCGAAGTCGCGGATTTCCTTCTGGGCATGCGCATCCAATCTCAGCCGCAAAAAGTGCAGCAGATTATGCAGATTCATCTCCCAGTAGAACTCGCTATAGAGAGACAAAGGCAAAACGATCCGGGCCAGCTCCCGCGCCACGTTGTTCTGCAAGAACTCCTCGTAGTGCGCGTATGCCGTTTGGCGGTCTTCCTTCAGGAAATCGAGGAAACGCTGCACCAACTCCTGCGGCATCTCCTCACGTGACCTCCCTTGCTTGTTGTCCTTGCTCTGGAACCCCACGTCCTCCCATGCAGGTTCGTGGAACTCCTCCTTCATGATAGAATAGCGGGCGCTCTCCTCGTTCACCGAGGCCGTTCTGTGCCTGATCCACTGCCGGATCACGAAAATGGGTGCCTTGATATGGAACTTGAGCACCACCATCTCGAACGGCGTCGTGTGATCGTGCCGCATCAAATAGCGAATCAGCCCGCGGTCTTCCCGCACCGATTTGGTACCGGCGCCATAGGACACGCGCGCCGCCTGCACAATGCTCTGGTCGCTACCCATGTAATCAACCAGCCGCACGAACCCGTTGCTCGGCACAGGCAAAGCCACGTCCAGCAAATCCTCAGCCGCCGGCGAAATAATGTGTCCCATAGAATCCCCCTTACTCTTGCAACAATTGCTTATGGGGATTCTAACCACTCGGGCCAATGGATGCCGCGAAATACACAAAGATGCACTGAACTCGACGCTCGAGCGCAGGACCCACTCTTTTAGCCTTTTCCCACCTACAACGGAATATTGCCGTGCTTCTTCGGCGGGTTAGTGTCGCGCTTGTTCTTCAACATCTGCAGCGCGCTGATCAACTTGGGTCGCGTCTGCTTCGGTTCTATTATGTCGTCAATAAAGCCCCGGCCCGCCGGCACGTACGGATTAGCAAACTTCTCAATGTATTCCGCCTCGAGCCGTTTGCGAGTCGCCGTTGGATCGCTACTCGCCTCGATCTGGTCCTTGAAGATGATACTAACCGCGCCGTCCACGCCCATTACCGCCACTTCTGCCGTCGGCCACGCGTAATTCACGTCCCCGCGCACATGCTTCGAGTTCATCACGTCGTACGCGCCACCGTAGGCTTTGCGCGTTATGACCGTAATCTTCGGCACTGTTGCCTCACAATATGCATACAGTAGTTTCGCGCCGTGCCTGATAATCCCGCCATGTTCCTGCTTGGTCCCCGGCAAAAATCCAGGCACGTCCACAAACGTCACCAATGCGATATTGAAGCAGTCGCAGAACCGAACGAACCGCGCCGCCTTGTCAGCCGAGTCGATATCAAGCACCCCGGCAAGCATTAGCGGCTGTTGTGCCACTATCCCCACCGACTGCCCGCCCAGCCGTGCAAACCCTACGATTATGTTGCCTGCGTAAAGCTCCATCACCTCCAGAAACTCGCCGTTGTCCACGATCTTCTCGATCACCTTCTTCATGTCGTACCCCTTGGTCGGCACGTCGGGCACAATCGAGTTGAGCTCATCGTCCATGCGGCTCGGAGGGTCGTCGTTGTGCACAAACGGCGCGTCGTCCAGGTTGTTCGACGGGATAAAGCTCATCAGCCTGCGTATCGTCATCAGGCATTCTTCCTCGCTATTCAGCGCGAAGTGAGCTACCCCCGAAACGCTGTTGTGCACCTGTGCTCCGCCCAGCGTCTCGAACGTAACGTCCTCATGGGTGACCGTCTTGACCACGTTTGGTCCGGTCACAAACATGTATGACGTGTCCTTAACCATCAATATGAAGTCTGTCATCGCCGGCGAATAGACTGCCCCGCCCGCACACGGCCCCAGGATCGCCGATATCTGCGGAATCACGCCCGACGCCAGCACGTTTTTCAGGAACACGTCTGCATAACCACCCAGGCTCAACACGCCCTCCTGAATACGCGCCCCGCCAGAATCGTTCAACCCGATCACGGGCGCGCCATTCTTCATCGCCATTTCCATGATCTTGATGATTTTCTCGGCATGGGCTTCCGACAGCGATCCGCCGAACACCGTGAAGTCCTGCGAGAACACATATACGAGCCGTCCGTCGATCCGTCCCCACCCCGTCACGACCCCATCCCCCAGCACCTTTTGCTCGCCCATCCCGAAGTCCGAGATACGGTGCGTAACGAACATGTCGATCTCTTCAAACGTCCCCTCGTCCAACAGCAGGTCGACCCGTTCCCTTGCGGTCAGCTTTCCCTTGGCGTGCTGGCTCTGAATCCGCCTCTCGCCGCCGCCCAGGTAAGCCTTCTCTCTCATCTCGCGCAAGTGAGCCAGGCTCTCAGCCGTCGTCGGACGCACGGGCGTTGTAGTTTCAACCCCGTCCGGACTGTTCACCTTCGTTGCCTCGGCCTTAGTCGGCTGTCGCCCCACTTCTCGCTCACTCTCATTCTTCTCAATCAAAGCCATGTGACGCCCCTTTGCAATCAATATTAGCCGCGCCACTTCTGCCGCGACGCTTTGCTCATTTTCCCGACAAGGCATTCAGAAAGAATGCAATCACTCGCTCTTTATACTCCTCGTGTGCCACCTCAGGTGCTCTGGCATGGCCGCAATCCGGCACCACCCACAACTCCTTCGGCCCGCTTGCCGCTGCGAAGATCCGAGGCGCTGAACCCGGGTCAGTCAACTGGTCGTCGGCCCCATGGATCACAAATAGAGGCCTCTCTCCCAGCTTCGCAGCAGAGGCTTCGGGGTGAACAGCGCCTGCCTTCATCCCCACCATCCGCTCGGCCCAGCGCATGATCAGTGGCGCAAAAAAGATCGCCGGCGGCCCCACGAACGTGCGCAACCCCGGTTGCACCATGTCGTTCAGGTCTGCATATGACGAATCTGATACAACTGCCTTTATCATCGGCTCCATCTCAGCTGCCATCAGCGCGGTGGCCGCGCCCATCGAAACGCCGAGCGCTCCCATCCGTGCGCTGTCTACGTCGCCCCGCGTCCCAAGGTACGCAACTGCATCCAGCGTATCTAGTCGCTCCCTGTAACCCATCGTAACAGGCAGCCCACGCAACAATCCTGCCCCCTGCATGTCAAACATAAAGCAGGCAAAACCTGCGGCATGCAGCATTCTTGCGTAATAGGCCATCTGCTCCTTATGGCCGCCGTACCCATACAAAAGTAGAATAGTAGGCCACGGCTTCTCGGCTGTGTTCGCGCCGGGCACAAACCACCCGCTGCGCTCCATTCCGTTGTGCCCGTTATAAACCACATACTCCGGCACAGCATCACTACTGAGCTCGATAGCGAGGGGCAAATTGGCGCCTCTCGGCATTGCTTCTTCAAACGCGGGATACATGACGCGCCGGGCCGCCCAGTAAGGGAAGCCGCCAAATATCACGCCGGCTAAGCCCAGCCCGGCCACAGCCAGCACCCTCCCGGGCTTGTTTCCCTTGCCCGCCTTGGACATCACACTTGACTGCATGATGTTATGTGACAATATGTTCTCCATATACGTCCCTCGCAGCAGCCCTCCAATTCCACCATGCTGATCATAGCACATTCGTGACCAGCCGAAAAGACGCCCTGCTCACCGCCAGGGTCTATTCATTCTCTAGAGGGCAGCCGAGAGCAGCAAGAGCGAGATGAGGCTGCGCAGCAAATTGACGACAGGCACGGGCAATGTTAGTAGCGCCCAGTAAGCGCAGCAGACCAATGGCAGTGTTACGCAGAGCCGCCATTACCTGGGGAATGTGCCCACTGCGCACAGTGGAACGATCCTCATCGAAAGTCACGTCACGCACCCAGTGTAGCTTATTCTCGATATGCCAGTGTTCTCTCCACGCGGTAAGCAACTGCTCAGGAGTGGCACGGTGTGGTGAGAGGGAGGTGATAGCGTAGGCAGTTTCTGAGGTTGTGCGGTCCGTATGTTTGTCCGTAATGGTGCGCTTTAGCTGCAACACCTGCCCAAGGCCTGGCCACAAATCATCCCCGTAGCAATCGCACAAAGCTGTGGAAGTACGAAGCACGCGTTCTTCTATACGCCTGCCATGAATGCTCACCTTACGCGTCTCCCGCTGAGAAGATAGCTCTCGTGGGGTCAGGCCCAACTCGTGGGGTCAGGCCCAACTCGTGGGGAGCCTCGAAAACCGTCTCTATGTCCTCACGTAACAACGGCTGGTTGTCCTTGACCACCAGCAGATAGTCGCCTCCATGCTCTATTATCTTGCTGACTATCTTATGCTGGGTTAGCAAAGCATCTGCGGTGATCAGCTTACCAGGCAGTACCAAGCCAGCAAGCAACTCAAGCATGGCTGTAATCTCGTTGGTCTTGTCATCAACCGCTACCTGTCCAATCACCACTCCTACCCGCTGGCTGAACGCACTCAACAGGTGAGCATCTGCCGCCCCTTGCTTGCGACTGCCTCGTAAGCTCTTGCCATCAACCGCTACTGCTTCAAGAGCTACGGCCTCTAACTCTAACTCGGACCCTTCAACGTGTACGCGTAAAGCTTGCAACGCCTTTTCAGCCCATTCTGACAGCTTGGTTTCCAGTAACTCAGGGTCTAGTTTCCCGAAAATGCGATGCAAGGTTGATTGGCTGGGAGCGGTACGCCGAGTAAAGCCCAGGCGCGAGAGCCATTGTGCCCCATAGTTGCGCCCCCACTCAGCGATGGCACTTTGTGAGCGATACCCGCACAGCATGGCCGCACATGAGAGCAACAGCACGGCTAACAGCGGGTGGCGTCTACCTTGAGCGTTGCGAAAATCAGGTATGTCGGCTAGAATCTCCATCATGGAGGGCACTTGCGCCCCTTGCAAGGTGTCAGTGTTCATGCGTTTCCCCTTTAGATTTGTGGTTTAGCAACCTTATTCTAAAGGGAAACGCCCTCCTGCTTCGAGAATGAATAGACCCTGGCTCACCGCCCTATCCTTGGCTGCTGTCAAGCCTCAACCCGCGGTCAGATCACATTGACATACCACCGCAAAGGCAGTACCATAGATGCGAAGGCCCGCGCTTCGGGACGGTTCACAAAAGCGCCAAATAAACTGTCTATATTAATATTGGCTCGTATTATTCGAGGAAGGATATTTTGCTATGCCTCTGACAAACGATGAAGTATTGCGAGCGTTGAGTGTAGTCAAGGACCCCGACCTGGGGCGCGATCTTGTCACGCTCGGCATGATTGAAAACGTAGTCATCACTCCCGACGGCGACGTTACTTTCACTATTGTACTCACTACCCCCGCTTGCCCCGTCAAGGAACAGCTCAAGCAGCAGTCCGAGAGCGTCGTTCGCGCCCTCCCCGGCGTGCGCTCAGTCGCAGCCGAGGTCACTTCCCGGGTCCGCGCAGGCATAATGACCCAGCGCGAAGGCATTCCCGGCGTGCGTAACATCATCGCCGTGGGTTCAGGCAAAGGCGGCGTCGGCAAAAGCACAGTCGCCGTCAATCTCGCCCTTGCTCTTGCCAGTGAGGGCGCTCGCGTGGGCCTCCTCGACGCTGACGTGTACGGACCCAACGTCCCCATGATGATGGGCGCATCTTCCCGGCCCACACAGGGCGAAGGCGACAAGATCAACCCCATAATTGCCTACGGTATCAAGTTGATCTCAATGGGCTTCTTCGTTGACGCCGACAGCCCCGTAATCTGGCGCGGCCCTATGCTTACCAAGCTACTCACCCAGTTCATGTACGACGTCAACTGGGGCGAGCTCGACTACCTGGTGATGGACATGCCACCCGGCACCGGCGACATACAACTTACCACCGCCCAGTCCGTCCCCCTCACAGGCGCTGTAATGGTTTCCACGCCGCAGGACGTAGCTCTCATGGACGCCGGCAAGGCCCTGATGATGTTCAAGAAGCTCAACGTGCCAGTCCTCGGCATCGTTGAAAACATGTCTACTTTCGTCTGTCCACACTGTGCCCAGCCCACCGACCTCTTTGGCCACGGCGGCGCACAGGCAGCCGCCACCCGGTACGGCGTGCCCTTCCTGGGCGAGATCCCTCTCCACCTCCGCATCCGCGAGGGTGGCGACAGCGGACGGCCCATAGTCGTCGATGCCCCGGGCACCCCCGAGGCCGAGGCATTCATGCTTGTGGCCCGCAATCTCGCGGCACAGGTCAGCGTTGTCGCTTACAAGCAAGAGGACTCCAAGCGCGGGGCGCCCGTCGCCTTCTTTACAAAGAAATAGTCGTCGACGACTGACGACTGGCGGCCTAATTCCATCGAAGATCGTCAGTCGTCCGCCATATGACTTACGATCTACGATCTACGATCCTATGACTACTATGCTCCCCAGCGACCTGGAAACCAGCCTCGCCCCTCGCGAAGGTCGCCTTCTCACCATCCCCTTCGACCAGTACGGCCGTCTGCGCATTGCCCAGCACCTGACCGAGTTGCTCTACGACGTGATCAGCGCCCGCAATGTGGACAGCACCCGGCGCCTTCGCATCCTCGATGTCGGTGGCTATCCCGGCAACCTGCGTGATTTCGTCAACCCTGATCAGTACGACCTCACAATCCTCGACGTCGTCCCGGACGATGGCTCAATCCCCGGCTACCTCCAGGGCACCGGCCTCGGCCTCCCTTTCCCCGACGGCTCCTTTGACATCGTCACTTCCCTCGATGTGCTCGAACACATCCCCGACCCCGACCGCCCCGCCTTCCTGAGTGAGATCATGCGCGTTGCCCGTCACGCGGCCCTCCTGATCAATCCCATCCAATCCCTCCAGGCCGACGTCGCCGAAGAGACCCTCGACGAGTACATCCGCTGGATCATGGACGCACAGCAGGCCCAGCTGGCCGAGCACCGCGAATTCGGCCTCCCCGACTTCCCGAAGACCGCTGGCCAATTCTCCGATGCCGGTTGGCACACCGCGACCTTCAAGCTCGCCAATGTCTATAACTGGCTCTTCATGATGGTCGCCAAGCACTACCTCATCTCCCTCCGCGACGAAAAAGCCTCAGCCTTCGAGCCGGCCCTCGACCGCTTCTACAACCTCACCTTCTTCGAAACCGACCGTTCTGAGCCGAACTACCGCGGCGCCGTTCTCGCCGTGCGTCCCGGCCTCGAATCCGTCCTCGAACGCGTCGACACCGCCTACCCGCCTCTCCCACCCTCTGAATCCTCCAACGGAGTGCGTCTCGCCCTTACTCAGGTCCTGATGAACCTCCTCAATCTGAAGTCGGGCAACCACGAAGACCACCTGCTCCGACAACAGATGGAGCGCCGAGACAAGCACATCGCAGGCATGGAAACCCGAATCGCGACCCAGGATATCCAGGCCTCCGCGCTCCGAACTCAACTTAGCGAGGTACAGGCACACATAATCAACGTCCAGACCGGCTATGAAACCGAGTTCGCCAGCCAGAAGGCCTATGTAACCCGCCTGGAAGACGAAGTGAAGGCCAAGGACGAACACATCCTCTACCTCGAAAAGCTCCTGCAAGGCCTCCAATCCGGTCGCGTCTTCCGCCTCACTCGTTCAATGTCTCGCTTCCTCCACAAGTAAATTACCGCGTATGACGAACCAACTACCAACTGTCAGTGTGGTGGTGCTGAACTACAACGGCCTCAAGCACCTCGAGCCTTGCTTCAAGTCTCTCCTTGCCCTCGACTACCCACCCGATCGCCTGGAGCTCATGTTCGTTGATAACGCATCCCGCGACGACTCAGTACGCTTCATGCGCGAAACCTTTCCCACCGTGCGCGTGGTCGAAACAGGCTCCAACCTTGGCTTCGCCGCAGGCAACGATTATGGCGCCGATCGCGCCACTGGCGAGTACATCGCCTTCCTCAACAACGATACCCGCGTTCATCCCCGCTGGCTCAGCGAAATGGTGCGGGCCGTCCTCGCTGGCCGCGACTCTGGCCTCGTCTGCACCGCCTCACTCATGCTCGATTGGGCCGGTGAAAAGATCGACTTCAAGTCGTCCGGCGTCAACTTCCACGGCTTCGGCTTCCAGCCCTCATACGCCCAGCCCTACAAGCCTGAGGAGCTAGCCCCCGGCGACATCCTCTTTGCCTGCGGCGGCTCGATGCTCATTGACCGGAGCATCTTCCTCGAGGTCGGTGGCTTCGACCCCGAATACTTCGCCTTCTTCGAGGATGTAGACCTCGGCTGGCGCCTCTGGCTCCTCGGCTACCGTGTCACCCTCACCCCTACTGCCATCACCTATCACCGCCACCACGGCACCGCCGGCAGCATGTCCGCCCACCGCACCTACGTCCTCTACGAGCGCAACGCCCTCTACACGATCTACAAGAACTACGAAGAAAGCCACGTCCATAAGATCCTCAGCGCGGCCCTCCTCCTTCTCGGCGGTCGCGCCGTTCGCTTCATCGAGGCCGGCGGCGGCTCCCTCGCTGACTTTGACTTCAACAACCCCGACACCGACCATGACCCTGAGATCAGCATCCACCGCAACGCCGTTGCCGCCCTGCTTGCCGCCAACGAATTCAGCGATAACCTCGAACAAGCGCACGTCAAGCGCGAATGGATCCAATCCCGCCGCAGGCGCACCGACCGCGAGCTTTTCGCCCTCTTCGGCCAGCCCGGCCGCGTCAACTGGATCAACCACGCAACAGACGCCCCCTACTCCGCTGCCCACTATGCCCTCCTGAACGACTTCGGCATCGGTGACCTCTGGAGCGACCTGCCTAAAGAGGTCCTCCTCATCAGCCCCGATGTCCTACCCGTGGGCGACATCCCCGCCACCGGTTCCGGCATCCGCGCCTGGGCTCTCGGCAAAGGCCTCGAAGCACAGGGGCACAACGTCCACTACACAATGCCCGCCCCCGCTATCAAAGGACGCGAGGGCAGCGTTCCCCCCGAATACGTCGAAGGCGCCTGGTCGCCCGACACCCTTCAGTCCATTGTGGACCATCTCGTGCCCGACGTCATAGTCTCGTGCGGCTGGCCCAACCTCACCTGGGTTCCCCGGCCCAACGTCCCCGTTGCCATCGACCTCACCGGCCCTCACCTGCTGGAGCGCATGTACCAGGGCCATCGCGATGCTCGCACCAACTCCGTTGAAAAGGTGCTCGACCTCTCCCGTGGAGACTTCTTCACCACCATCGGCGAGCGCCAGCGCTACTACTTCCAGGCCTGGCTCGCTCAAGCAGGCCTTACAGTTGACGAGCTTCAGACCTCCCTCTCAACGATCCCCTACTCGCTCGACCCCCATCAACCCGAGCATGTCTGGCCGTCCGACTGGCATGATGTCGACGTTCGCTTCGTTTATGGTGGCATCTTCCTGCCCTGGCAAAATCCCGCCCCCGCCCTCCTGACAGTATCTGCCACCCTCGACGAGCAAAACTCCGGCCACCTCGAAATCATTGGCGGCAAGCACCCCTTCTACCCTATCCCAACAGGCATTTACGGCCCCCTGCTCGACCGCCTGACCTCTTCGCATCGCACCACCATGACGGGCCTCTTGTCTCACGATAAACTTGTGGGCAAGTACACCCACGCGCACGTTGCCGTCGACATGATCATGCCCAACGCCGAGCGCGAGCTTGCCTTCCCCAGCCGCACTGTCCACTACCTCTGGTGCGGCCTCCCTGTCATCCATCCTGCCTTCAGCGAGGTCGCCTCCTACATTCGCGACTACAAGGCGGGCTGGGTAGTTCCCCACGATGACCCCACCGCCTTGCACGAAGTCCTCGTCAGCATCCTCGCTGACCCTGACGAAGCCCGCAGGCGCGGCGAGAACGCCCAGCGACTCGCCTCCGAGCTCTTCTCCTGGGACAAGACTATCAGCCCCCTCGCCGCCTTTGTGCGCCATCCCCGTATGCGAGGCGAGCGCGCAACCTTGCTCGAACAGAATGACCAACTTCCCGGTGGGGCCGTACCCCGCTCACAAAGCGTCAGCACCCATCCGGAAGGCTATTTAGTAACCGACTCCTGGGACAGGAAGCTCCCCGCTCGCCTCGAACAGATCTATGGCAGTCGCCGCGGTCTCCCCGCCCAGGTCGGTGCTCGCTCACGTGGCCTGCTTCGCGCACTCAAACCCAAAAGTACCGCACCCCTTCGCCGCTACCCGCTGACAGAGCTGGTTGCCGGCCGGAGCCACGGCCAGCGCTTCCTCTCAAAGCGAAATGGCCTATCCGGCATAGTCGTTGTGGCCGCCCTTCTCGGGCGCAGAAACACTAGCCGCCTGGTCCTACACGTTCGCACCAACCCCGGTGCCTCCGGCGACATCCATTCCCTAAATCTGCCCACCCATAACCTGACAGAAGGTCAAGCGCTGGCCTTCCGATTCCCTTCCATACCCGACTCTGCCAATCGCTGGTTCTACTTCATTGCCGACTCCCCAGACGGCGTTCCGGGCGATGCCGTTACTCTCTTAGCAACCGGCCACCCCGAAGGTGTCGAGGCCCAGCGCTATGAAGATGGCCTCCCTGCTGAAGGTGCGCTCGTCATGTCCCTCGAATACAACGGATCCTCGGGCTAACCCGCCCCTACCAACTATGACCGACAACCGCCAACCAACAACCTCACCAATCGCCACTTCGCTGGACGCGCTCTCACTGCCCGCGATCTCTATTGTCATCCCCACATATAACAACCTGAGTCTGCTTCTCGAATGCCTTGACTCCGTCCACAAGCTCGACTACCCGCGCGAACGGCTCGAAGTCATCGTCGTAGACAACAACTCAAGCGACCGCACGCCAGAGGCCGTTGCCACCCGCTATCCCAACGTACGCGTCGTCCAACTCGACACCAACACAGGCTTTGCACCCGCCTGCGACCGGGGAGCCCAGGAAGCTGAAGGCGAGTACGTCGCCTTCCTCAACAACGACGCCGTAGTCTCCCCCGACTGGCTCAAGGCCCTCCTCGACGCCCTGCGAGCGGGTGAAGAGGGCACGGTTTGCGCAGCCTCACGCATTCTCTCCCGCGACGGTCAGGACACCGAATTCGCTGGCGCGTCCTCGAACCTTTTCGGCGCTGGGCGACCCGAATCGGTCTCCGGCTGGCCTGATCTTCCCGCACCACCAACCACCGGCACCCCAATCCTCTTCGCCTCCGGCGGCGCCATGCTCATCCACCGCGACACCTTCCTCGAGGTCGGTGGCTTCGACCCCTCCTACTTCGCCTACTTCGAAGATGTAGACCTCGGCTGGCGCCTCTGGGTGCTCGGCTACCGAGTCGTCTACGCTCCAAATGCAGTTGTGCGCCACATCGGGGGCGCCACGGGCAAGCGCACGGGTATGCACCGGCGCTACACCCTCTGGGAAAGCAACTCCCTCGCCACCATCATCAAAAACTACGAAGAAGGCAACATGGAGCGAATTCTATCAGCCGCGCTCATGCTCGAATACAAACGTGCCCTGCTCTCTGCTGGCGACTCAGTCGACCCCGCCGACTACCGCCTCACTTCGCCCCCCGACACCAACGCTTCCAACCTCGACCGACTTCCAAAAGTCAGCGTAGCCCACCTGGCCGGCGTCGCGCGGCTCAATGCAATGATCCCTCACTTCATGCAGGAGCGCCGCCGCATCCAGTCCCTCCGCAAGCGCCCCGACTCCCAGATTCTGCCCCTCCTGGGCCGCGCTTACGAACCCCAGTTCGCCGGCACACCCTACGCCGACGCCGCCCGCGCCCTCTACTCAACACTCGACCTCTACAACATCACAGCCCAGGGCGCGCCAAATCGGGTCCTCTTGGTTGGCGCCCCCACCGACCTACCCAACCTGGAACGCATTGCCCAGCGCCTCAAAGATCGCCTCCTAATAGCAATAGCCCTGGTAAGCCCCGGCCTAAAAGAATTGCTCTCTACCGAAGCCGACTACACTCTCCACAAGCTCCCCCCAACGTCCTCCCAACTAACGTCCCTCCTCAACAGGTCCGACGCCGTCATCGCCGCCCCCTCCGCGCTCACACTTGCCCCATTGCTGGACATCACTCCCCTGGCCACCTGGGGCGACACCCGCACCCTCCCCCATGCCATCCACCTCGAATCCCCCGATGATCCCGCCCTCGTTACTTTCTGTCTCTCCCCCAAAACCACCCACTGACCACCCTACCACTCTATTAACGCGATAGCCGCTCCCCAAACATTGTCATTCTGAGCGTCCTGGGGCCCCCACTAGGCGCGCACACTCGCCCTCTGCGCCACGACACCACAGCAACGCCCCTCCCCTATCCCAATCAGGATAGGCGGGAACCCTCCAGGCATGAGCATACAAAGATACCAAACCAATCCCTCATGCCCACCACACACCAGGAGCCTACCCTTGTCCCAACACATCGACTTTGACTAAACAGGGTCCATTTTACTAGCCCCAAATAGTGGTGAGGATGTACGGCGGCACCCACCAACAACCGAAGAACACTTGCTCTCCAAAATCTTACCCCGCAGCAAATATCCATGCAGGGTACTGCTCCCCTATGATGTGAAGTATGGCCTGACCACCCACACTCCCAGCACCAAGCCAACAGGTGGAGTGACCACCCCACCAGGGGCTCACTCTATCTGCTGGCCTTCCACGCAACCCTTAACCTCAACAAAACCTTCGCGTTCTCGCACTCTTCGTGATCAACCTCCCATCTCTTTGCGATCTTGGCGATCTTGGCGTTTCAATTCTTCTCCCCGCCCCACATGCGCGAAACGCCACAGCCCCATATGTTATACTCATCCCTGACTACATGCCCCTCAAGGAGACTGTTTTGGACCGCGAAAAGATCATCTCAGCCGTAAAGCAAATACTCGAGGCGGTCGGCGAAGACCCCGAACGCGAGGGCCTCCGCGGCACGCCGCGCCGTATCGCCGATATGTACGAGGAAATCTTCGCGGGTATCAACACCGACCCCTCCCACTACCTCAAAGTCGGCTTCGAGGAACACCACAAAGAAATGGTCGTCCTCCGCGACATCCCCTTCCAGAGTATGTGCGAGCACCATCTGCTCCCCTTCGTCGGAAAAGCCCACGTCGGCTACATCCCCAACGGTCGCATTGTCGGCCTCTCTAAACTAGCTCGCGTCGTCGAAGGTTTCGCCCGCAGACCGCAGCTACAGGAGCGCCTCACCAGCCAGATCGCCGACGCCATAACTGAAACTATCAACCCCACGGGCGTGGGCGTCGTGATCGAGGCCCAACACTTCTGCATGATCATGCGCGGCATCAAAAAGCCCGGCAGCACCATGGTCACCTCAGCCATGCGTGGCCTCTTCAAGAACAATCCACCCACGCGAGCCGAGTTTCTCGAGTTCATCCGGGATCGCTAGCTCTATGCCACTTCAGCCGATGCAAAGCGTACTCGACAACCTTAAATCAACCCTCCTCCAGCGCACACTCGTCATGGGCATCCTCAACGTCACGCCCGACTCATTCTCCGGCGACGGCCTCGGCAACGATATAGAAGCCGCCCTCGCCCAGGGCCGCGCAATGGCCCACGACGGAGCTGACATCCTCGACGTCGGCGGGCAAAGCACTCGCCCCGGCGCTTTCACTATCCCCGTCGACGAAGAACTGAGCCGCGTCATCCCCGTGATTAGCCGTTTAGCAGCGCAGGAAGGCCCCGGATTAGCGATCTCCGTGGACACTAATCGCTCCGGCGTCGCTGATGCTGCCCTCCGCGCCGGCGCTCACATCGTCAACGACATCTCCGGCCTTCGCGACGACCCTGCTATCGCGGACGTTGTCGCCCGGCACGACGCGGGCCTGGTCGTCATGCACATTCAGGGCACCCCCGTCACCATGCAGATTGCTCCCCATTACGACGATCTTCTAGCGGAAGTAATCGCCTACCTGCGAGCCGCCATCGAGATAGCTCTCGCAGCTGGCGTAAGGAAAGACCGCATCTGGGTCGACCCTGGCATCGGCTTCGGCAAGACCCTCCCCCACAATCTCGAGCTCATAAAACGCCTTCGCGAGCTCGAAGTGCTTGGCTGCCCCATCCTCATCGGTACTTCGCGCAAAGGCTTCATCGGGCGCATTCTTGCTCCGCTCAACAATGGCGAAGCCCCGCCTCCCCAGGAGCGCGTCGCTGGCACTGGCGCCACCCTCGCCATCAGCATAGCCAATGGCGCCAACATCATCCGCGTCCACGACGTAGCGCCCGCCGTCCAGGTGGCCCGCGTCGCTGACGCCATAGTCCGCAGCATCAACTCAACTACGGCGCCACGCGCCTCAATCAAGAATTAAGAATTCAAAATTAAGAATTAACAAATGCCAACCGTCTACCTGGGTCTAGGCTCCAACATAGACAATCCTCCAGTACAGCTTGAAGCCGCCGTCGCGGCCCTCCGTCGCCTGCCCGCCACCCACGTCCAACGCATCTCCCCCCTCTACGTTAGCAAGGCCTGGGGCAAGACCGACCAGCCCGACTTCCTGAACATGGTCGTCGAAATTGACACCGCCCTGCCCCCTGCGTCCCTCCTTCGAGCGATTAAGCAGATCGAAGCCGCCCAGGGCCGCACGCCCGGCGAACGTTGGGGCCCCCGCCCTGTCGATATTGATATTCTGTTGTATGATAAACAGGAGATAAACACGCCCACCCTCGTAATTCCGCACCCGCGAATGTGGGAGCGGGCTTTTGTCGTGCGTCCCCTGGCCGACCTTGCACCCGATCTGCTATCATCCGGTGGCACGCCCATAACTGACCTTCTACGGCAGGAACCCGTCGCCTCCCAAAGCGTTTGGCCTTATCCGGCCGCTGATACCGAAGCAAAGTCTGACACCAAATCCTCTGGTAGAAAGTAGCCCCATGAGCATAACGAAACTTGCCTCCTGGCTCTCCGGCGTTATCCTGCTCTCCTTCCTTGCGCTGCCCTCCGGTGGCCTGGCCCAAAGCTCTAGCTGGACTCAGGTCGGTACCTTCCCCTCCGGAACCTGGAGCCTCGCAGCCGCGACCAATGGCTCACCCCTCTACGCGCTCGGCGACAGCGGCATCCAGCTCAGTTCTGATCAGGGCGCATCTTGGACCACCTGCAACCGCGAAGCGCGCACCATGTTCGCTCTCACCCCTCTATCTGACCCGCAAGCCCCCACGATGCTCTACGCAACCACCGCTAACGGCCTACGTGTAACCGACGATGACTGTCATACCTGGCGGGACCTGCCTACCAACGGCATCGCTCCCTCTGCTTCACATATTCGCTGGCTCGCCCCTTACCCCGACAACCACGCCGTCCTCTATGCGGGCATGGACGGCCTCGGTGGCCTCTATCGCTCCACCGACTCAGGCGCCGCCTGGCAGCCCGCCTCAGGTGGAATGCCTACTGGTGCGTGGATTACCTCCCTCGTAGCCGAGCCCGCCCACCCCTCGCATGTGCTCGTGTCGGTCAGGTACGCCGGGCGCAACCAATCCCCCGCATATATATTCCGATCAACCGATGGCGGCCTCACATGGAAGTCCTCAAGCAGCGGAGTCCACGTTACGTCGGCGACGGATTCCGCCGTCCTGAATCTCGCTTGGAGCGGCAGCAATCTGCTGGCAGCCACCACGCATGACGGTCTCTATCGCTCCACAGACGCCGGTATCACATGGAGCCCCTCCATCACTCCTGGGGCTCCTGTGATCGAGGGCACTGGACCCGGCTTGGCGCCACGCATTGACGCACTGGCCTCAACATCGGACGGCGTCCTCGTCCTAGGAACCTCCGGTGGCACCTTTGCCTCCCTCAACGGAGGGCAAAGCTGGCAGGCGTTTGGCCCCGGCGAAACCACCGGCAAGGATGCCCTGCTTTACCTGGATCACAACAGTGGGCGCGTCCTTCTCGGCTCCGGCGCTGACATTTTCACTTATCAGATCCCGCAAGGCGTCACCATTCTGCCCACGCCGTCCCCCACCGTTGCCGCTACCACCACCCCGACCCCTCCCCTTCCACCCCAGGTCCCGACCGCAACGGCCGTCCCCCCCACTTCCACACCCACCGCCACCCCTACCCCCATACCACCCAGCCCCACCGTTCCCGTAGTTAACGGCAAGAGCCCGACCGACCAGGCCGATCCGCTCGACCCTAGCGGCAAGGGCTACTTCCAGGAAACCAAGCACAACGTCGGCCCAGCCTTCCTTGCTTTCTGGAACGCCAACGGTGGTGTAGCCCAGTTCGGCTACCCAATCACCGAGCTCTTTGACGAGAACGGCGCCAGCGTCCAGTACTTCGAGCGCGCACGCTTCGAGCTCCGCAATGGCGGCGTCGAGCTTGGCCGCCTGGGCGTCGAGCTAACCCAGGGCCAGTTCTTCCGCCCGATCCCCTTCTTCCCCAGCACCGACACCAACGCCTTCTTCGGTGCAACTGGCCACTCGGTGGGCGGACCCTTCCTCGACTTCTGGCGTGCCCACGGTCAAGAGGCACTCCTCGGTTACCCCCTGAGCGAGAGTTTCAAGAACGACGGCAGCGAATACCAGTGGTTTGAGCGTGGCCGCCTCGAATGGCACCCCTATCTCCCCGAAAGCCGGCGTATTGTGCTGGGCAACGTTGGCTCAGATATCCTCAAGGCGCGCGGATGGATTAAGTAGCATATGAACCTCCCCCAGCTCATCGACCATATGCGTACCTCCACCATGTTCAAGGAGCGTGTCACTTACTGGTACGAATCCCCTGCCCGCCATGCCCTCACCGCGCCTTTCCCCGAATGGACCGACCCCCGCCTGGTAGCCGTCCTTCAAAAGCGCGGCATGAACTCGCTTTACACTCATCAGCGCGACGCAGTTGACGCTGTTCACCGTGGCGAACACGTCGTGGTAGTCACCCCCACTGCCTCCGGCAAAACCCTTTGCTACAACTTGCCCGTGCTCAACACCATCCTTGAGGAGCCCGAAGCCCGCGCGCTTTACCTCTTCCCAACCAAAGCCCTCGCGCAAGACCAGCTTGCGAACCTGCACGAAATCTCCACCGCGCTTAACCGCGACATCCGTACCTTCACTTATGATGGCGATACCTCGCCAACTGCCCGCAAGCTCGTGCGCACCGCGGGCCACGTGGTAATCTCGAACCCCGATATGCTCCACACGGGCATCTTGCCCCACCATACCAAGTGGGTGCGTCTCTTTGAGAATTTGCGTTACGTCGTAATCGATGAGCTGCACAATTACAGGGGCGTCTTTGGCTCTCATGTCGCAAACCTCATGCGCCGCCTCCAGCGCATCTGCGCGTTCTACGGCTCGAATCCCCAGTTCATTTGCGCCTCGGCCACCATCGGCAACCCCCTTGAGCTCGCTGAGCGCGTGCTTGGCGTAACCAAAGACGCCTCCCGTGCCACCGGTCAGCCGCCTCTTGCCGGCGATCATCTCCAGCGCCCGATTACCATGGTCTCCAACAACGGCGCGCCGCAGGGCCCCAAGACCTTCCTCTTCTACAACCCACCGGTCATCAACAAAGAGCTTGGTATTCGCCGTTCCGCCCTGCTTGAAGCCACCGATATCGCCTCACAACTCCTGGCTAACGACATACAAACTGTCGTTTTCGGGAGAACGCGCCAGACGGTCGAAGTGCTCCTCACCTACCTCCGCGACGCCTACGCCCGCAGACCCCAGCTCAAGCGACCCTCCGCCGGCGACCGTCGCCCCATGACCGAAGACCCCTCCTCTCCACTCGCGCCTCAGCACTCGACACCCATTCATCCCGGCGTCCGCAACGCGCAACACGTCATCCGGGGCTATCGTGGCGGCTACCTCCCCAACCAGCGGCGCGAGATCGAGCATGGTCTGCGCGACGGTACTGTCCGCACAGTCGTCAGCACCAACGCCCTCGAGCTGGGCGTCGACATCGGCGCCCTGGAAGCAGCGGTGCTCGTGGGCTATCCCGGCACCGTCGCCTCCATGTGGCAGCAGGCGGGCCGCGCCGGTCGCCGCAATGCCCAGTCCCTGGCTGTCCTGGTCGCCGGCTCCTCACCCCTCGACCAGTACGTCGTCAACAACCCCTCGTACTTCTTCGAAGGTTCCCCCGAAAACGGCCTCGTCAACCCCGATAATCTCTACATCCTGATGAGCCACCTGCAGTGCGCCACCTTTGAGCTGCCCTTCCGCGATGATGAAGGCTTCGGCACGAACTCGGCAGCCGAGATCGCCCAGTTCTTATCCTACCTGGAGGAATCGCTCGTCGTTCGCCATACAGGCGGTATGTGGCACTGGTCCTCCGAGAACTTCCCTGCCGAAAACATTAGCTTGCGTACTGCTGCAAGCGAAAACTTTGTTATAATAGACACCACTGATCCTACGCCCCGCATTATCGGTGAGATGGATCGGTTCTCGGTGCTGACAATGTTGCACGAAGACGCCATCTATCTGCACGAAGGCCAGCAGTACCACGTTGACAAGCTTGAATGGGAGGAACAAAAAGCCTACGTCCGCGCTGTTGAGGCCGACTACTATACAGACGCCGAGTTAGTCGTTGCCCTCAAGATCCTGGAAGTCGCCGGAGAGGACAAACACTCACAGGCAGGCACCGAGCCGGCCGAATCACCCGCCGCCGAGAGCTCCCTTCGCGCCTACGGAGACGTGATGGTCTCGGCCCAGCCCACCATATATAAGAAGATCAAGCTCGGTACTCACGAAAACGTCGGCTGGGGTAAAATACACCTTCCCGAACAGGAGTTGCACACAACAGCTTACTGGTTGACAATACCACCCCTTGTCGCCGACAATATGCCGACAAAAGTGGCTCTTCAATCCGGTCTTGTGGGTCTCGCCAACGTAATCGGAGGTCTCGCCTCCCTCTATCTGATGTGCGACCCTCGTGACCTTAGTGTAGTGCCCCAACTGAAGAATCCGCACACCAACCGCAGCACTGTGTTCCTCTACGATACTTATCCCGGAGGCATCGGCTTCAGCAAGAAACTTTACGAGCTACATACGACTCTGCTGCAAGCAGCCGATGAACTGATTGAGGCCTGCCCTTGTATAGAAGGATGTCCTTCCTGTGTCGGTCCTGCTCTGCAGGTCGGCCCCGATGGCAAGCACCATACGCAAAATCTGATCCGCGACCTGCTCTCAGTCATAGAAATTACGAACTAGCCGAAGCTTGTGCCTCAACAGCCTAAAGTGCCTTACGGACATAGCGAAATCCGCAATAATACCTGGTTATCCAAAAGGAGATTCCCATGTTACTACGCAAAAAGACGAAGGAAAATCCAATCAAGGGCTGTCTGGTTAGCCTCCTCGCTCTTGTCGGATTTATCATTGCCTGCTTCCTCTTCTGTACTCTCATGTTCCAGATCAATAGCGCCACCAATAGCGGCACATCCCAGTTATTGAACCTAATCTTCGCATAATTCCTATATAAACCATGGTCTGCTGCTTCCTCGCCAACCTCGCGTCGGCGCCAGCATTCCCATCTTGCACAACCCCGATGAGGTGACCTTAGGTCCCTATTCTGAGAACTACCAAAACCATGCACATACTAGTTACCCAACGCCCGTCACAGGTCGCTATAGATCTCCTCAACTCAGCTCTTGGTCCGTCCGATAAGCTCAATGTCAACCCGGACCCCGACCGCATCTGGACCAAAGCGGAGCTGATCGAGCAGTTAGAGAGCGGGCCTTACGACGGCCTGTATTGCATGCTGACTAACCCCATCGACGCTGAAGTGCTCTCCGCGGCTCCTGATCTGAAGGTGATCGCAAATATGGCTGTGGGCTACAACAACATCGACGTGGCTGAGGCCACCCGCCGTCATATACCCGTCACAAACACCCCCGGCGTCCTCACCGACACTACCGCCGATTTCGGCTGGGCGCTAATTATGTCAAGCGCCCGCCGTGTCCCCGAGGCTGATCGCTTCCTGCGCGCAGGCAAGTTCCACGGGTGGGGTCCGCTCATGATGGTCGGCCATGATATCTATGGCAAGACCCTGGGCATTGTCGGCTTCGGACGTATCGGTCGAGCGGTCGCCAAACGCGCCACCGGCTTCGACATGAAAGTCCTCTACCACGACAAGTATCCCGCCGATGCCGATACCGAGCGCGCCCTCAATGCCCGCTCCGCGTCCATGGATGAGCTCCTCTCAACCTCCGACTTCATCAGCCTCCACACCGACTACAACCCCGAAACTCATCATCTTATCAGCACCCCGCAATTCGCAATGATGAAGCCCACGGCCTACCTCATCAACACCTCGCGAGGTCCAGTTGTTGACGAAGCTGCCCTGGTGGATGCCCTAACTTCAGGGAAGATAGCCGGCGCCGGCCTCGACGTCTACGAAAACGAACCTGCGATCCACCCGGGCCTGCTTGCGCTTGAGAACATCGTGCTTGCTCCCCATATTGCCTCGGCTTCGCTCGACACGCGCAACTCCATGTCCCTCACCGCGGCCGAGAACCTACTGGCAGGCCTCAGAGGCCAACGCCCACCCAACTGCGTCAATCCCGAAGTCTACGCTTAGTACTGCCCCGGCGCACCCCATTCAGGCACTGTGGGCTCCTTCCACCCCGATGTGGAAGTCCGCGGGCACCTCTGCGTGCTATAATATCTTTCGAAATGCATCTTATTAGTTCTAACTCCAGAGTCACGGTGGTTTCTCCTCATGCACGTCATGATTTGCGCAATTTAGTCTGCGTTATCGCCCTGTGGGTCGCTGCCGCAG
>JBBRDO010000006.1:0-73298 GCA_038203825.1 Chloroflexia bacterium
AACAAGAATAGCCAGCAGGTAGAGTGACCCCCACACCATGGTCTCACTCTACCCGCTGGCCTTCCACCCAATCCCTAACCTTTCTTCTCTTCCTTCGCGCTCTCTGTGCTCTCCGCGTTCTCTGTGATCAATGCCCAATCCCTTGGCGACCGTGGCGATCTTGGCGTTTCAATTCCGAATCCTAACACTGGCCAACCGGCAATCAACTCACACCGAATGAGCCACTTCTTCGAACAACGGAATCGTACTTGCAGAGCGATAGAACGTCCTGTCCAACCTCAGGAACGCCGCCACCACAACCGGGTCAAAGTGCGTGCCCGACAACGACCTAATATGCTGCACCACTTTATCTTCCGGCCACGCCGCCCGGTACGGACGGTCCGAGCGCAGCGCATCATACACGTCCGCAATCGCAAAAATTCGCGCCGCGAGCGGTATATCCAGCCCGTTCAACCCGCGCGGATATCCTGTCCCGTCCCACTTTTCGTGGTGATAGTATGGTATGTCAAGAGCAGGCTCAAGGAACTTGATTGGCGACAGGAGCTCATATGCATACACCGGGTGCCGCTGCATGATCGCCCACTCCTCATCAGTCAGCGGGCCCTCCTTTAGCAAAATCGCGTCCGGTATCCCCATCTTGCCAATATCATGCAAGAGCCCCCCTCGGCGAATATGCACAATCGCCTCTTCATCGATGCCCATTGCCGTCGCCAGCCGCACCGCCATCTCCGTAACCCGGCGAGTATGCCCTTCGGTCTCCCGGTCCCGCAAGTCCAGAGCACGTGACCATCCTTCCAGTGTCGTTTCATAAGCCAATGCCAACTGCAAATTTCGCCGCTGCAGGTCGAGAAACAAGAAGGCGTTGTCCACCGCAATTGCCGTCTGCCCCGATAGCGTTTCGAGGAAGTGCACCCACTCCGCGTCAGGCGCCAGGGGTGCCCGGTTGAACACTTCCAGAACCCCAACAAGCTTGCCTTTGGCCACCAGGGGCACCGCATGATACGCGAGAAACTCCTCGCCCTCAAGCAACGGAGCGTGCAGGAACCCAGATCCCTCCGATAAGTCGTTCCGCTGAACCCGCAGTCGCTCAATCCCTCCGCGCCCATTCAGCGTCTCACCCGGCCTCGCCAGCGCACTCATTACCTCGTCCGAGCGAAATCCGCTTCCGGCTGCATATTCCAGGCTCCCCGTCTGGGAGTTAAGCAGCGAAACACTCGCCGCGTCCACACTCAACTGGCCGAGCACCTGTTCCAGCACGACCTGAAGCGTGTTCTGCAGGTCAAAGCTGAATATGATCGCGTTATCTATCGTACGCAGTGAATTAAGTCGTGCCAGTTGGCGCTTAATCTCTTCCTGGTGATGTTTCCGCTCAGTTACGTTCTGCACCAACGCAATACAGTATTGGGGAACGCCCTGGCTATCACGCACCGCCGACACCAGCACTTCCGCCCACACGGTATCGCCATTCTTGCGCATATAGCGCTTATCCATTCTGTAAGACTTCCGCTTGCCTTCCAACAGCTCAGGTAAGTAGTCAAGGTTCCTCGGGTGGTCTTCCGGGTGTGTAACGCCAACCAGATTGAGCCCTCGGAGTTCATCTTCAGAATAGCCGAGCAGGTCTTGCATGGCCTTATTACTGTCCAATACTGTGCGATCGCCGGTCATCAAGGCGATACCAAGTGAAGCATTCTCAAATACTGCTCGGAACCTCTGCTCGCTCTCGCGGATTGCGGCGTCCGCTCGTTTACGTTCGAGCGCGTTCACCAGCGTCTCGCCCGCTATCTTTAATAGAAGGAAGCTGTCCTCCGACCAGTCAGCATAGTCATGTACGTGATCCAACCCCAGCGCGCCTACAAGAGTCTTGTTGTAAATCATTGGAACGAGCAATACCGACTTGCTCGCTACGGCGCTCAGGAACTCACGTTCAGCATCGGCACCGCCGGGTAGGTCGGCGACCCGCCGAATATTGACCGTCTCACCGGCGCTCAGTCGGCGATGCAGCCAGGGAATCGACTTCGTGGACGCCTTGTTGAGGATCCCCGACAGGGGCACCACACCCACGGCGCCCCATTCGTGGGTCACAGTCAGTAACTCCTCGGACCGCTCAAATTGCATCACGTAACACCTGTCTACATTCATGCGGCTTCCCAGGGCACGCAGCGCCTGGCGCACACCATTGTCAACCTCCGCACTATCAAGATTGATAAAGTTAGTCGATATTGCCAGCAGCAGGCGCTCGCCTTCAATGCGGTCGCGCAGGGTTTGCTCAACCTGCAGACGCTCGGCCAGTCGTTGCGAAACTTCACTAAACAGCCTGGCGTTCTCGAGGTTCTGCCGCGTAAGGGTACGTGACGCCCGGTAAACCAGTGTGAACAGGGAAGCGTAAAGGATGGCCAGCCCTACGGCAAGCGCGGACCATAGGAAAGAGCGCATTTCCTCGTTGATAGCGTCAACTGAGGCAAGATCATGGTATGTTTCAAATATTGCGGTATTTTCGGTTGCGCCTGCTGCCCTCATGGGCACGTAGACTTCAAGGAGGCGCTTGAACTGGCCCACCTCGAACTCATTCTCGGCAGCCGTCAGGTCAGACACATCCGTATGTGCCTGGCCGGCCAGCGTCTCGGTCAGGTCCGCATCCGGCGGGAAGTTCTGCCCGATTAGATTGGATGCATCGGAATAAAGAATAGTGCCGTCAGGCCGCCAAACCTTCACGCGAACTACGTGGTCGCGCAGCATGCTACCCCTGATCAAACGGTCGAGCTGGTTATAACGGGCCGACCCGACTACCCACGGGCCCTGGAGATCTTCGGGACGCAATGCGGGTACCAGGTTCGCGTTGACCTGGTCAATGGTAGACTGTGCCTGCTGGTGGAGTGCGCTTTCCTCCAGTTTGTTCTGGATACCAATGGCAAGAGCTATGCCCAGTGCCGTGAGAAGCACAAAGCTTATGACGGAGAATGTGAATAAGAGGTTGGGTCGAAATCTCCGCATGCTCTTCAAGGTGTATTCCAGCTTAGCTTACCTGGAGTTTGTCGCCCACTTCCGTGCGACTAGCGGCTATCGTCCCTTCCGGTAGTTCCACGGCGCACTTCGCATGGCGTACTACGCGCCCCAGGCGCCAGGGCTTAATACCCTCGTACATGAATAGCACGGTGCCGTTCCCGTCAAGAAATAAGACATCCAATGGATATCGCATAAAGAACATGTGAATCGAATTGCAGGGCTCAATCACGAGCGCGCCGCCTGCCGCAAGAGGCGGGGCCAACATCAGGCCCCGCCCTCGTGCCAGGAAACTGGCGGCTTTTACAACTTGGTCCGCGATAGTAATGCCCTTGGTTATGTTATTGATTGTCATACGTGTATGCTAGTGCGTGATAGGGCAAAATTCAATGTTGGCGTAAGTTCGGAGACCCGCAGCCCGGCCCCCTATCACTAGCCACCAAACGCTGTAAGCATTTTCGGCACCGCGGGGCCGAGAAGCACTATGTACGTCGCCGGGAAGATCAGAAAGACCATCGGGATCATCATGAGGATCGGGGCCTTGTGCGCCTGTTCCTCGGCGCGTTGCCTGCGGCGAATACGCATCTGTTCACTCTGGATCTTGAGGACCTTCGCAATAGACACGCCCAGTTGATCCGCCTGCACGATCGAAGCCACAAAGGTACTCAGGTCAGCCACGCCCGTCCTTTGCACCAGTTCATGCAAAGCCTCGCGCTTGGTCTTGCCAACCCGCATTTCACCCAGCGCTTTCTTGAACTCCTGGCCGAGTTCGTTGTCCCACTTGTCCGCCACGCGCTGCATAGCGCCATCAAATGCCAACCCGGCCTCCACGCTGATCGTCATCAAATCAATGGCATCCGGTAGGGTCTTCAGAATGACCTTCTGCCGTTTCTTTACCCGCCCCCGCAGCCAGTAAACCGGCAGGAGATAGCCAACCAGGGCCATGATCATGGGAAAGAGCAGTAGAGCAAGTGGTTCACCCTGCATCAGTAACACCAACCCGAACGTTACACCCCCAAGTACAACCATGGCCATCATGCGCGCACCCATAAACTCCGACGTACCCATGTTGTATGGATTGCCTGCAAGAACTATCTGCTGGCGCACTTTCTCCATACCCTGGGACGGAGTAAGCTTGCCCAGGGCGCGAGTTATGCCCGCGATCATCGGCTTCAATACCCGCTCACTGAAGGGCTGTTCGAGCTCCATTTCTTCAATCGACACGGGCCGATCAGCGAAGTTCGCGAGACGCGCCTCTATAGATACAGCGTTTCGCTTGGGCAGTGCCATCCAGAGGAATAGACCAAATACCGCGGCCGCAATCAGTATAGGTATTGCGTATAGAATTATCTGTCCCACATTTGCCTCCGTTCTTTAATGAGCAGGGTTCCGGCCCCTGAGTCCCGCCTTATACTTCGATGTTTACAATCTTCCGTATGATCATGAAGCCCGAGAATACCAGGATCCCACCGCATATTGGCATGATAATCCAGGGAAAGACCCACAGTGAACTCATGTATTCGGGATTGATTAGCGTAACCGCTATACCTATCAAGATGGGCAATGATGTAATGATGTATCCCGACACGCGGCCCTGTGCCGTCAATGTCTGCATCTCGCCCTTTATGCGAACTCGCTCGCGTATGGTATGAGATATCGAGTCCAGAATTTGCGCCAGGTTACCGCCCACCTCATATTGAATATTGATAGCCGTAATCATGAGATCCAGGTCATCTGACGGCATGCGCCGGTAAAGATTGGCAAGTGCATCCTGAATAGTAAGGCCCAAACCCACTTCGCGCACAATACGCTTGAACTCAGCCCCGATCGGGTCCTGCGCCTCACGCGCAACCAGGTCGATCGACTGCAACATGGAATATCCCGAGCGAAGTGAGTTCGCAAGCAAAGACAGCGTGTCACTGAGTTGATCGCCGAATGCCTTCAGCCTCTTGGCAATTCGAAACTTCACAAACAGGTCCGGACCAAGGAAACCAATCGCAATTCCGGACAGACCGAATACGACGCTTTCCACCGGGCCTCCGCGGCCAATGAACAGCCCCACCGCTGCCCCTGCAATCGTCATAGACACCTTGGCAAGCATAAACTCGAACAAGGTCAGCTTGAGGTCGGCCTGCGCCAGCTTGCGTTGCACATTCTTGCCAAAGGTACCCTGCGCTACAGCCTTGTCAACTCTTGCGGCGATCTGCGTCTCGCCAAGGCCGAGACTAAACTGCTTCTTCTCGCCCTTCTTGTCATCACTCTTTTCTTCGGCCACCTTGCCGGCACCGCCGACAAACGAGGTCAGGCGGCCCTGAATATTGGAGCCTCCCAGGCTCAATTTCGCTATTATCGCGAAAAGCCCCAGCACTCCAAGCGCGACTAACGCAGGCACTAAGAATTGTTCCAACTGTTTCCCCCTTCGGACCCTGGCCCTAGATTACCAATCCGGTGATCGCAATCTAAACCCGCGATTAGAAGAATCTTTCGTTATATCCGAACAGGTTCGGAGGTAGATAAATATTCGCCGCCTCAAACTTCTCAATGAACTTGGGCCGAATACCCGTCGGCTTCATGCGCCCAACAATCTTGCCACCTTCGATACCCGTCTGCTCGAACACGAACACATCCTGCATTACGATTACGTCGCCTTCCATGCCCTGCACTTCGGCGATATTTGAAATCTTACGTGTTCCATCCTTGAACCGCGTCTGCTGGACGATGAGGTCCACCGCTGCCGCAATCTGCTCGCGAATAGCCTTCACAGGCAAGTCCATACCTGCCATTAGCACCATCGTCTCCAAACGTGACAGGGCATCGCGTGGAGTGTTCGCGTGCAACGTCGTTAGAGAACCGTCGTGACCGGTGTTCATGGCCTGGAGCATGTCCAGCGCCTCGCCTCCTCGACACTCACCAACCACGATGCGGTCGGGACGCATTCGCAGGCAGTTGATAACAAGGTCGCGAATAGTGACCTCGCCACGACCTTCAATGTTCGGCGGCCGAGACTCCAGCGTGATCACATGTTCCTGGCGCATTTGAAGCTCTGCAGCGTTCTCAACAGTGATGATGCGCTCATCATTCGGTATGAAGCTTGACAGCACGTTGAGGGTGGTCGTCTTCCCCGAGCCCGTGCCCCCAGATACGACTGTATTCAACCTGGCTTCGATACAGGCCTTGAGGAAGGTCGCCATCTCAGGGGTAAATGTTCCGAACCTAATCAGGTCGTCCGAAGTGAACGGATCTTTGGAGAACTTACGAATGGTGATCGTCGGGCCGTTGATGGCCAGCGGCGGGATGATTGCGTTCACACGCGAGCCGTCCGGCAGGCGGGCGTCCACGTAAGGCGAGCTCTCATCTATGCGCCTGCCCAGCGGAGCCACGATGCGGTCGATGACGCGCATCACATGCTCGTCGTTCTGGAATGTCACGTTCGTCTTCTCCAGGCGACCGTGGCGCTCTATGTAGACCATCTTGGGACCGTTCACCATGATCTCATTGATGGAGTTGTCCTTCAACAACGGCTCGATGGGCCCGAAGCCTAAGATTTCCGCCGCGACAGCCTCGAATAGCCGGGCGCGGTCCACCCGCGTCAGTACGATATTCTCTGCGTCGAGTATGTCGTTGAAGATCTCTTCAACCTGGCGCCTCACCTCGTCGGTGCGCGTCAGGTCAAGCTTCGGATCAAGCTCCGCGATCAGCTTATGCTGGACCCTGTTCTTCAGGTCAAGGAAGTTGTCGCTGCCCGTTGGCATTGACTGCCGGCCATTATCCCCAGCGCCAAGGCGCCCCGTTCCCCTTGGCAGCACACTTGAAGGCGACGCGGTTCCGGGGGTTGGTCCCGTGCCGCCCGGCCTCTGCAGTTGCCCCGTGCTCGCCGGTTGCGGCGTGCCGCCATTAGGTAGTGAGTCTGTTGTACCGATTCGTTTTAGTAGAGACATTTTGTTTCCTCATCTACGTGATAGGTGATAAGTGACCTGATACATGACGAGGCTTATACCCCGGTTATCACGTAGCGCGTATCACCTATCACGACGGGTCACTGCCTACCGGAAGGCCGACTTCAGCTTGGACAGTAGTTTGCCTTGCATTGCCCCGTCCTGGGCTGCGGCTGTCGCCTGTGCCAGCTGTGCTTCCTCGGTTGTGGTTGAGGTCAGGAGGCGAGCCAGCCGGTATACGTCACGCGAGAATGGGTGCTCGCGGGCTGATATTACCAGGGGAACGCCCTGGTTGATCGCCATAAGCATCGCCACCCCGTCATTGCTGAGGCCAACCAGCACCTTCTGTCGCAAGGTCTCCTCAACGGCTTCCACCTTGATGCCGCCTGCGCTACCCGATCTGTTCAGCACCAGCTTCACTTTCTCGGTCGGGTAGTTCAGCTTCTCGACTACTTCCAGATACAGCTTCACATCCTTGATGGCGGTCATTTCGAGCGTCATCACAAGCAATATGTCGTCGGCCAGGTCCATTGCCGTCAACACCGTGTCGGCGAAGGAAGGCCATGTATCCACTATTACATAGTCATAGTGGGCGGAAAGCTCTAATAGTATTCGGCGAATATGCTCCGCCGTTATGAGCTCGGCCATCTCAGGCTGCGGGGGTCCAAGCAGGACCTTAACACCTGATGAGTGCGTGACCATTATGTCGTTGAGGAGGTCGGCGTCCAGTTCGTCTATGTGCTCCACGGCGTCTACCATGGTCTTGTTGGAGAGAAGATTTAGCATTACGCCCAGGTCGCCAAAGTAGAGCGAGCTATCGACCAGCGCAACTTTCTTCTGCGTCGACAGTCGCAGCGCCACGGCCAGGTTGGCCGAGAGCACCGTTCTCCCCACGCCCCCCTTTGGGCTCACGACCGCCATAATGCGTCCCTGAGTCGATTCGTCGTCGCCGTTCTTGCCGTTGGACGCGCCCATACCCTGTGCAGGAGTCATCATCATCGCCTGCGCCATGCTGCGCTTGCTCGACTCAAGCCTATATACGTGCCGTATAGAGCGGACCAGGTCATCGCCTGAGAAGGGCTTGACAAGGAATTCGCGTGCCCCGGCAAGCATTGCGCGCCGCAGATAGTCCTGCTCGCCTTGCACCGACATCATGATGATGCCTATGCCGGTCATTTCAGTACTCATCAGCTCTGCAGCCTTGATACCGTCCATCTCAGGCATATTGATATCCATGAGTACGACATCCGGGTGCAGCTTGCGGGCTGTGTCAAGTGCCTCTGGCCCGCTGGCCGCCGTTCCTACGACTTCGATGTCGCGCTCAAACATCAGTAATTTGCTGAGGTTTTCGCGTGTGTCCGAGATGTCATCTACTATTAACACCCCTATCTTAGGCATTGAGCTGTTTGCTCCGGGGCTATCCATTCTGCTCTCCTACGTGGTTAGTGATACGTGCTATGTGTCCGGGGACCGGAAGTGACAAGTCGGCACCGTCACCCGACCTGCTGATCGCTGCGTGGCTTACGGCTGAGCGACGGGCGCCTGCAGTCCATATTCCTTTATCAGTGTTTGAATCGAGACACCCGTCGTCTTTTCTACGTCTTTATCGCCCCGGACATCGTTGCCTTTGTCGTCCTTCACCACCTGGCCCGCGTCATCCTTTTGTATGGCCGAAGAGCGAAGTGTGAGGTCCACTGAGCCATTCTGCCGGGCGTATGCGATGACTTCAGCCTGCTGGTCAGTTACTCCAAGTACGAGCACCGTCTGATAGGGCGCCGCATCCAAATACATTGCTGCTGTGCTGGGCGGGGGCAGGGTTGCTGTCGTAGCGTTCGCGTTTGTGGCCTGGCCATTAGCGCCTGCCGGTACTTCCTGCGCCAACTTCATTACCCGGAGCACATGTATGTTCTGGAGCAAGGTCTTCGTAGAAGTGTAGTAATCTTCCACGGTGGTAGTTTTCCCCTCAGAGTCAACCTTTGGCCGGTCATACTTCAGCACTGCCGTCCAGATCAAGTCCACTCGATCATTCTCCATAACGGCGTCACCGAATGTGCTCTTGGCAGGTACTGCCAGCACGAAACCGCGTTCTCCTTTGGCCAGAATGTCCGCAAAGCCGCTCTCCGTGAGCTGGTCCGTGCGCACCAGTTGGCCTTTGGTGAGGGGCAGCAGCGTCATCTTCCCGTATAAAGTGGAAGGTGAAGTGGTGGTATTGGTCGGTACTGTGCTTTGTTCTACACTGACCGTAGCTACATTGCCGGCGTCTAGCAGCGTATAAGCGGGCAAGTCTCGGTTGACGACCGCTACATCCACCATCACCGGGGCAGTAGTGGGTACTGTTGCTGCGTTACCGGTTGTCGTCAGTTTGCCCGACATTACCACGTATACGACGACGAACGCCATCGCCGCAAGCAATCCGCCGAGCAAGAGCAGAAATTTTCCACCGCGTGTTTTCATGGCTTAGTGCCTCCATTTATGTTGAGAATTCGAAATACCAGGATTCGATCTCCGAGCGTCCGATAAGATATGACAAAGTACGATTGCTTCTAAAGGCCCACGTGCGTGCCGCCCACGCCCTGCCTTATAGGTCATCCCAACTATAAGGCAGCGCGTGCTCAACCCCTATAGCCAATAGGGGGGTGAAGGCACTAGCCCGTTTGTCCCACTGGGTGTTACACAAGCACAAATTAGCCGCTAGCACGCACCAACAGATGCACCTGAGCAGCTATCCTGACCACGTCCGGTGGCCGGCTCAAGGAAATCCTAAGTAATAGACCTACCGCCGCCGCACAACGGTCTGCAATCGCCCCAACTCGGAACGTTCCACGTTGCAAGTCTCACGAATCAATTGCTGGAAGATCAAAGGAAAATACAGTCCCCTCCCCTACCCTGCTACTGACCCAGATGCGACCGTTGTGCGCCTGCACAATGTGTTTAGCAATAGCGAGGCCCAGGCCTGTGCCTGCTTCTCCGTGGCGCGTGCCGGTGCGCGCCTTGTCAACTTTGTAGAAGCGCTCAAAGATACGGGGAAGATCCTCCTCAGGAATGCCCACTCCTGTATCGGACACTCTAACAAGCACGTCACCGTCGTGTCGGGCTGCACTCAGAATAATCTTCCCGCCGGGGTTGGTGAACTTAATGGCATTGTGGAGCAGGTTGACGAGCACCTGCTCTATCCGCACGGCGTCCGCGTGAGCGCTCGGCAGCCCCTCCTCCGCCTCGACAGAAAGTGAAAGACCCGCCCGCTCAGCCTGCGCTCGCAACCGGCCGGCAGCACGCTCCAGCAACTCGTGCACATCTACAGCTGCAAGGTTCAGCTGCACCTGGCCCGACTCGATTCGCGATAGCTGCAAAAGCTCGCGTACAAGCTGGGTGAGGCCATCCAGCTCGACGTCGATCCGCGTCAGAAAAGCGAGCGCATCGACGTTGGCCGGGTTAAGAGTAGTACTGAGGGTTTCGGCCAGCAACTTGATAGAGGTAATAGGAGTGCGCAGTTCATGGCTGATGTTGGCCACAAAGTCGCGCCGCGCACGCTCCAGCTTCCGTAGCTCGGTAACGTCTTGCAGGACGACGAGCCCCGCGGGCGGCTTGCCATCGGGCGCAGGCACCCGCGTCACCACAACGGACACCGCGTTCTTCCCAATCTCCAGTTCGAGCTTATCGTTCGCAACTGGATGGGGCGCCTTACCCTGTAGAGCCGCTTGTAGCGCCGAATGTATCTCGTATTCGTGCGTAACCTCGATGAGAGAACGCCCCAGGACGGCCTCCGGCGAACCGGTCGAGATCCCAAAGAGGAGCAGCGCGGGTGGGTTCATGCTCTCGACGCGACCCTCGCTGTCGGTTAGTATGATGCCGTCGTGCATGTGTTCCAGCACCGCCGCCATGCTGTTGCGCTGCTCGGTGCGCTCACGGATGAGATCGCTCAGGAGATCCGACGTACTATCAAGCTGCTGACTCAGCTTGCCTATTTCGTCGCTCGACCGGATGTTGGAACGGGCATTGAGATCACCCTCGCCAAATCGCCGGGCCACTGCCCCCAGGTGAGAGAGAGGCCCGGCAACAGAGCGAGCCACCCACACGCCAAGCGCAGCGGCCGGGAGCGTTACAAGAACGATCGTAAGCGCTATCCCCTGCCAAAGCGCATCCCGTGCCTGGTCCACAGCCGTCAGCGGATAGGCCACCCGCGCCACTCCGACCGGGTGTGACGATGCCGCAGGGTCAAACATGACCGCCGCCACATACAGCAGGTTGCGGCCAACCGATACGCTGAGGCGGCTGGCTGTGCCTGTGTGTTGTGGGCTTGAGAGAGCCTGGAGAACCTCGGGACGCCTGGCGTGGTTCTCCATTATGAGCGGGTCGTCCTCTGAGTCGCCCACCACGACGCCGTCAAGTTGGATCAATGTGACGCGGGTATCGAACAGTGAAGACAGGTCGTGCGCCAGTTGGTTGGTAGAAGTGAGGGGAGCGGCGGCCACAAAGAGAGGAGCGGCGGCAAAAGCAACGGCGCGAGCCTGGTCGGTAAGCCGTGCGCGCAACGCATCCTCTTCACGCCGTTCAAATTCGCCTCCCAGGAAGAAGGCCAGCAGGCCGCCCATGACCAGCACCAGCGCTGCATAGCTGAGGGCTATTCGTGTCCAGGTATGAGATAGCATATCTTTCCGGCTAACATTGAACGACACTGAGTACTGCTATGCGCATAGCCCTCTTAGCGGTCACTTATCACTTATCACTTCCCGTCGCGTCCCCACTCACCCAAACCTGTACCCAACACCATACACTGTCTGTATATACTGAGGCTGGCGGGCGTCGGGTTCCAGTTTGGAGCGAAGCCAGCGAACGTGTACGTCGACCGTGCGGGTGCCACCGATGAAATCGTAGCCCCATACCCGATCGAGCAACGTCTCCCGCGAGAATACCTGTTGCCGGTGCGCTGCGAGGAAGGCCAGCAGATCAAACTCCTTGGGCTTGAGAGGGATTACCTCCCCGCCTCGATGAACGCTGCGCCGAGAGCGATCAATTAGCAGGTCCCCAGCCACCAGGACGGGAGCCGGCTCATCGTCCGGCGGTCCGGCGTTCCTGCCGTTAGTCGCGGTCAAAGGTGCTGGATCAGGTGCTGCAGCGGCAGCCGGAGTCGCAACTGGCTGTGCGGGAGCGGAGTGAACCTGTATCATCTCTGCCCGCCGCAACATCGCACGCACCCGCGCAAGCAGTTCTCGCAGGCTGAAAGGCTTGGTCAGGTAATCATCTGCGCCCAGTTCGAGGCCGACCACCTTGTCGATCTCCTCTTCGCGCGCAGACAACATCAGCACGGGCACCGTTAGCTGGCGACGTACCGCCCGTACCACATCGAACCCGCTCATGCCGGGGAGCATTACGTCCAGAATGATCAGGTCGGGCTGCTCATCAAACGCCACCTTCAGCGCCTCGGACCCATCCGCGGCCACTAGCACCCGGTAGCCTTCGCGCACCAGGTTGTACTCCAGCATGTCGCGCAAGGTCTTTTCGTCATCTACTACTAAGATCGTAGGAATTACGATCACCTTTTCGGGCCCCGTGCCTGCAACTGACTGCATTCAGCTCCTGCCAATACGCATCTCAATGGGGAACACCACATGCTTGCGTTCCTGCGGTTCGCCCCAGGCTTCAGCCAGGGGTCCGGCTATTAGCTCGGTGGGGTCGCTGCCATGTGCCTCCAGATAACGGCGGACAGGTGACCACGTCTGGAGATACCCCTTCATGTCGCTCAAGTCCCAATCGAGACCTATCGTGAAGGTCGGAGCCTCGAACTCATCGAAGGGGAAATCGATGGTCCTGTACTTTTCCTCCACCAATCTGCGCTCGGGCGGCCAGTATGGCCCGACTATGTTGTAATAGAAGTCGTCGACTATGCTGTCGACCTCCGGCGTAATCTTGCATAGAGTATAAGCCCATACGGCCACCACGCCCCCCGGCTTGAGCACCCGCCGCGCTTCCTCGAAGAAGCGCACCGTATCAAACCAATGTAGCGCCTGCGCCACCGTAACGAGATCTACCGAGGCCGAATCCAGGCCACTATCCTCAGCAGACGCCTGCTTATAGCTTACTTTGGCGTGCTGGAAGGCATTCCGAAGCTGGCCGGCGCTGGGGTCGGTAGCAATCACACGGTCGAAGCAGGGGGCAAGGCCCACCGCCGCCTGCCCATTTCCCGTGCCGCAGTCCCAGGCGACTTCATGCCCCTTCGCCACTGACGACAAGTAATCGAACAACTCGGGCGGATATTGCGGCCTGCTCCGCGCATACTCGGCAGAGTGCCCGGAAAAGTAGTCTTTGAACACCATGCCCCTATTATACACTTTGCTTTGCGCCCGCTTCGACCTTTTCACGGTTCGTAGCGGCGGCCTCAGGCATGGTCGCGGCAACCTCCTGCGGCTCTTCGCTTTCCGTCTCGCCCAGCCCCAACTTCTTATAGAGGGCAACCAGTGGACGTGGCGCCCACCAGTTGTATTTCCCTAACAGTCGCATCGTTGCAGGCACCAGCAGCAATCGCACTATGGTCGCGTCGACGAATATCGCCAGCGCAAGGCCGGTCCCTACAAGCTTGATGAGCAGCACCTGCCCGAGCGAGAAGGTCCCGATCACGACCACGAGCAAGACGGCAGCGCTTGTTATGATGCCGCCTGTGCGCTGGACACCCGTTGCCACTGCTTTTACGGTGTCCCCCGTCCGATCGTAGCTCTCCTTGATGCGACTCAACAAAAATACCTCATAGTCCATTGAGAGGCCAAAAGCGATCGCGAAGATAAGCACCGGCATCGTGCCGTCAATGCTACCGGTGGGCGTGAAGCCCAGGATGTTGGACAGGTTGCCGTCTTGAAAGATCCAGACGATCGCCCCGAAGCTCGCGGATAGCGAAAGCACGTTCAGCACAACCGCTTTCAACGGCACAATCAGGCTGCCGAGCATCAGAAACAACAGCACAAACATAACGATCACAATCAGGCCAAGGGCAAAAGGTATCCCCATCTCCAGGCTGGATAGAAAGTCGACTAACTGTGCCGACTGACCCCCCACCTGTGCATTCATCCCCTGTGGCGGTGCCAGTCCCCTTAAGCTTTTCACCAGCGCCTGCGCTTGAGCCCCCAGCGGTGCCCCGTCATAAAGCACATTAACCAGGCTGTACTCGCCATTCGAATAGTGCCCGGCAGCCTGCGCAGCCAGCCCCGCCATCGGGCTCGTGGCGTTGCCAATCGACGAGTAGAATGCCTCGTAGCCCGCTTTGCCTGCTGCATCTAGCTGCGGATCCAGGGTTACAAGACTTTCTACCTTGGTGACCCCAGGCACAGTCTCTATCCGGCGCGTGTAGTCGAATAACGCGTCCAAAGACGCCTTGTCGAGTGCAGGGCTTGTGCTGTGCACGACTAACTGAATTGGCTGGGTCTCGTTACTGGAGAAGTTGTTCATTAACGCGTCGCCCACCTGCCGCCCCTCGGAACCTAAGGGCAGCACACGGTGATCCGGCACCGAAATGTTAATGCTAAAGAAAGGCAAGCCCACGATCAGTAGCGGCACCACTCCGACTATGAGGATGAGAATCGGGTGCTGCATTACGAAATTGCTGACGTTGTACCAGAAGCCGGCATCGCCCAGGGTAGCCGGGTCGGTAGCAGCCCTCTTCGCGCCGCGCCTAAATATAGAACGCACCGACAGTGAGTTCACGCGGTGACCCATCACAGCCAGGATGGCCGGAAGGACAGTCACGGCCCCGATCATCGCTATCATGACCGCTGCCGCCCCGCCCCAGCCAAGGCTCTTCAGGAACATCTGGGGGAAGACCACCAGGCTCAAGAGACTGATCATCACGGTCAGACCGCTGAATATGACCGTGCGGCCTGCCGTCTGCATGGTGCGAATAAGAGCTGCATGCACGTCTCCGTCTCGGCGCACCAGCTCTTCGCGGAAGCGACTCACGATAAAGAGACTGTAGTCAATCGCAAGCCCCAGTCCAAGCATCGTGACGATATTGATCGCGTACACTGACACGTCAGCGAAGTTCGTGGTGATCCGCAGTACAAGGAACGCGCCCAGAATGGCGAACCCTCCGATAAAGAGCGGCAGCGCAGCAGCCAGCAGGCTACCGAAGATGATTACCAGCAACATGAAAACAATCGGGAACGACAATGTCTCCGCCTGAGCGAGGTCGTGCTGCACCAGGGCGTTGATCTCTTCACTTATGGGAGGATAACCGCCCAGTTGCACCTGCAGAGTGTCGCTAGTGAGCAGAGGACGCAGCCGAGCCATATTCTGTAGCTGCACGTCATCGTCGCCCTCCAGACCAACCGCTGCGTACGTGCTTGTGTGGTCTTTTGAGACGAAGACGGTCGCGCCTGTGCTGTAAAATGTGCTGATCTTGCCCACGTTTGGCTGCCCATTGAGCTTGCTGAGAGTGCTCTCGACCGCAGTCTTGTAACTTGCGCTCTCGACCGTTGAGCCATCCTTAGAGGTGAATAGCACGACCAGTATCCGGTCGTCAGCACCAAGCTGGCTCTTGAGGAGATCCTCTACACGGGTCGACTCGGCAGATGGGTTGTTATAGCCGCCTGCCTTCAACTGCCCGAAGACTCCTATGCCGAAAATGCCGCTCAGCGCCATAAAGACCAGGCCTGCCGCCAGCACAATCCAACGGCCGCTGTATATGACCGAGCCCAACCTTTCAAACATCCCATACTCCTTCGCGCACGGCGAAATTTGATCGCCGCTTGTTACTCGTCACTTATCCAATGTCAGCCAGCCCAGGCTTCACGAGCCAGCGATTGATTGCGTCCACGAGTGTGTCAATATAAAGCTCCTTGTGCTTCCCCTGTTCAGCACCAAAGCAGTGCAAGAGCGTACCATTCACCATGGCATAAAGAGCCACGGCTGCAGCCGTCGTGTCGACCGGGCGCAGCGATCCGTGCGCAACGCCTTCGTCAAGGAAAGCCTTTAGCGCTGCATAGATAGGCGGGGGCGGCGCTGATGACCACTTGCCGATCATTTCTGCCTGCATGCCCATGAGCTGCACCATGTTGTGGTGCCGCGCACAGATATCGAAGACACCCTCCATCATCGGGCGCACTCTCAAGTGGAAAGGAAGCTCCGCGAGCTCACTTCGCCACAGCGAGCGCAAGACTTCGGCCTCCCAGTCGCTCTTAACGGCAGACAGGAGGTCGTTCTTATTCTGGAAATAGAGGTAAACCGTGCCGACGGCCACCCCAGCGCGCTGCGCAACTTTGGCCATCGTTGTTGCCTCGTACCCATCCATAGTAAACATTACGCGCGCTGCCTTAACTATAGCTTGACGCTTCTTGGCATCCGCGCCCGGCGCGGCCTCGTGATCCGCTACTTTGTGAGCATTTCTCAGGGTTTCGTTGGTACTCATATTGGTCCTCGCGGGGCATATGAATGAACTTCATTCATATGATATCACTGCCTCTTTCTCGTGTCAAGGTATCTGGAGGTCCTGTCTCGTAACGGGGGCGCTCCGACAATATCGTCGTTACTTCTCGCGGTAATGGTAGGAATAGAGATGTGAGAAAGCCAGTGTGCTGTACAGAGTCATAGCGGGCGCATTCGTGGCAACTACCTGCAGATAGAGGTTGCGCGCGCCTTGATCCTGGCTCCAGCCCGCGAGGGCGCTCATGACCTGTTTCGCAACGCCTTGCCGCCTGTACTTCTCGGCTGTGGCGACGCAGAAAATACCCGCCCAACCGCGCTCGGCAACTGACATGCCAACTCCCACGTCCTCCCGCCCATCATGCAGCAGCACGAAGCACGCCGGTGGGCCTATCGTGCCAAGTATTCGCTCATACGCTGGCCGCCTGTCGTCGGGGAATCTCTCAATACGCAGGAAAGCGTCGAGCCAGCGCGCCGTAATGCCGCTGTGTGCGTGGAGGCTAAATCGGGACGCTCCACGTGCCCTCTCGCAGACGGTCGCTGTGGTGGCGGCCATAACCGAGCTTTCTGCATCAACGCGGTAGCCCTGCTCTTGCAAGAAGCTATCGAGCTCGGGAGGAGAGGCAGGGCTGATCTGAAAGCGTACGGGCAAGTGGCGCCGCCGGTAGAACAACTCTACGTCCTGGAGCCAGCCCGGGTAGCCAGGCCCGCGCCCGGTGGACAATACGCTATTGGCACGCCTGGTGACTCCGTCGGCCGCGCGCAACCGCCAGCCGTCAAGCCCCTGCTGCACAATGGCAGGCCAGGCATTGGCAGCCAGTTCGTCCAACAACCGGATTGTGTCGCTCATGTCCAAACCGGCCGTACTCCTGCCCACCCCACCTATTTGGGCGCGATCTGAGTGAAATAATCGCGCACCAGGTCTTTATAACCCTGTGGGATGTAGTCGCTGCTGAGCGCCTCCCCCGCCTGATCCTTGTACTGCCCGTACACGTCCTCATAAGGGGTCAGAGCCTGGCCTGTGATGTTGTTGTCTGCGTTTGTAGGGGCCGTGCTCTGCTCTCCATTCGGATTGTCCTGTCCCTGCACCGAGACGGGAGTTAACCTCGTCTGCACGCTACTCGGAGGCACATACACCGGCTCCTCGTGTCCCTTGCCCCAACCACCGGCAGGCGGTCCGGCGTTCTGCCCTTGACCTTGCCCTTGTCCGTCACCCTGTCCCTGCCCCTGCCCTTGACTCTGGCCTTGCCCTTGCCCTTGTCCGTCACCCTGTCCCTGCCCTTGACTCTGGCCCGCACCGGGCGTACCTTGACCTTGTCCCTGACCTGCAACGGGGGTGCCCTGTTCGGGCGTGCCCTGGGCGAGCACGGGCGTACCCGTACCTGCTCCGGCGGGTGTGCCACTTATGGGACTACCAAGAGCCACCACAGTGCCGCTTGTCGCAACGGGACTGCCACTTCCCGCAACTGACGTGCCGCTCGCACCGGGAGTACCGTTCGCGCCCGCCGTAATCGCAGCTACGACGGTGCCATTGGCCCTCGGCGTGGCCCGGTCAGCCCCCGCGATATTCTGCTTGCTCTGCTGAATCTGCGAAAGTGCCTGCTCGATCTGCCTCTGCGTTGCAAGGTTGTTAGCCGTGTCCTTCACCTTGTCCGCCAGATTTTGTAGCGCGTCTTTCGCCACCTGCGGATCGCCGCTATCGAGCGCATTTGCCGCATCGTTCAGCCTGCTCGCTAACTCCGGGTCCGAGGCAGCTACCTTGTCTCGTGCGTCGCGCAGCTCCTGAGCAAGGCCTTTACGCTCTTCGGGCGTCATCTTATCGACCGACTCGGCGGCTTTGGCAATATCCTCTGCGGCCGTTTGTGGGTCGTTGTTGGCCAGTGCTTCGGATGCGGCCTTTAACGCGCGGTTCTCCGACGTCCCCAGTTGCTTCGCAAGCTGATCCAGCGCCTCGTGTTGGGCCGCCGCTTGCGGGTCGAGCGCCTGCTGCAATTCTGCCTGCGTTTGAGACAGGCGCGCAAGGGCTTCTTCGCTCGTCAGGTCGCCTTCTTTGAGATCCTGCGATAGCGCATCCAACTCTTGCAGCAGTTTCTGCAAGGCAGGGTCGTCCGCGTTGGGAGATTTCTCTATCGCCTGCTTTAGTACTTCTATGTTCTTCTGCTCAGCGGCCACCTGCGGGTCGGCCTTCTTTGCCGCTACCTGTGGTACCATACCCGGAACGAACAAGACCGCCAGCAGCAGCAGCGCAAGCGCACCGGACGGCAGGAATGGCCTCCTATCCAGCACAATAGGTAGATCGCGAGCAGGCACCACACCCTCGAGCGAGTGCAATGCATCGTCCAGTTGAGCATCGCGTAATGCCACGAGCGACGCGGTGGGACTGAGAGGAGGCTTCGATGCGTCCTCAACCGCAGTCGACAGGCGCTCGTCCAGGCCAAGCCGCAAATCGGCCTGCAGTGCTGTAGCAAGGGCATCTCGTGGCCGCAAGAATGAATAGCCAACCACGCAGACCCCAGAAGATAGCAGAATCAGCGCGCCCGCAAGTCCCAGCCCCGGCAGGTCGGGCCAACCCGCCAACCTCATACTCACCCCAAGCCCGATCGTCAGAACCAGCCCGAAGCCAAACGCCCACGGGATCAGCCTTGTGGCCTCCTGCAAGCGAAAACGACGCTCCAATGCTGCCAGCAAGCTTCGCAGCCGTTGCAGGCGGGGGTCGATTACGTTGCTATTGGGCCGGCGGGTTGGTGAGGTCATTCCACACTAGATACGTTCCGGTCGGGCGGAAGGTTGCCGGCGGGCGACTCGGGGACCGCCTGATCATACGCATAGGCCACGTTATTGTGCCTGTAATGTATTGGCTTGACGCGACGGATGCTGATTACAACGAGCAGAGCGCTCACCAACAGGGCCTCAATGCAGAAGATGAGCCACGGCGAGATCACAAACAGGGAATGCCCCTGCCAGATTTCGCTGCTCGTGTATATGAAGAGCGGCTGCCCCTGCAAGAAGAAAGCCTCGCTCAGGGACATCGCTATAAAGGGGTGAAAAGACAGCACGACGCCACTGATATACCAGAAGCTGGCGTGATCTTGAATGCTCGTGCCGCTCGCCGAGGAACCGCCGTTGAAGATCGTGACGAAAAGGAAATACAGGAACGGCATGACAAGCAACTGCAAAAGGATCGTGCCGTACGTGAGCACATTGCTGGCAACGCTGCTCTTCACTACCGTTGACCAGAAGATGCCTATGGAGGCAAACAGAACGGCTGCCATCAGCAGCACCACCTGCGACAATATCACCTCTTCAGGCGACACCCCGCCGAACATAAACGCGAGGCTTTGCAGCGGTGCGACCGCCAGTATCAGCAAGGCGACCCAGGCAAGCGCGGCGCCCAGCTTGCCGAAGATAACCGACCGCGCAGGGAGAAGGGTGGTCATTAGCAGGTCATATGTCTTCTGCTCGCGCTCGGAGGTAATCGAGCCCGCTGTGAAAGCCGGGGTAAGGAGCGCCACCATAACGGTCTGGAAGCCCACCAGCACACCAAAGATCGTCTTCCCGATTTGAGACGACTGCCCTCCATAGTAGTTGTTGGACGAATAGCTGCCGACTGCAAGGAACGTAAGCCAAGTCACGAGGCTGAGGATCAGCAGATAGATCACGAGGATGGCGACAGAGCGCCAACCGCGCATTCTGCCCCGCAGCTCTTTGACTATTACCGGATTAGCTTGCATGGGTTCTCCTGAAGCGACGACGGACCACGGACGATAGACTACTAAGCAGCGTCGTCCGTGGCCCGTCGTCTGTCGTCCTCATTGTACCAACCCCTTAGTCGTCCGCAAGAATATCTCTTCGAGATCATCGAGCGCCTCTTCATAACCATACACCGGTATCCCGGCAGCCACCAGCCGGGCCAGTATCGCGCCCAGCAGAAGATTGTCGCCGTCTACTCGTATGTAGATTGTTGCGGGTGCATCGTTGGCCGGCATCACAGAACCCGAAGCGAACGCGCCGGGCGGTGGAGGTATAGATAAGCCCCCACGGTCGTCCGTGACCGGAGGCGTGGGTACCGGCCCGCGCAACGGACTGGGCGCGATTGGCGCGCTCGGAGCTCCCGCCGCGGCAACCTTTGCCTCCGCCCCGGCCTCAGGTGCCACCACTTGCCCGTGCTTGAAGTTGGCGGGCAGAATCTGTGACGACAGCACAGTGGGGAAACCTCGCACTATGTTGAGTGCATCGCCGGAGCGCGACAGGACGCGCACGTAAAGCTCGCGCGCAGGCTGCATGGCTTTGAGAATATCGGCCACGCTGCCGCTCACCAACAGCTTGCCGCGCTCGATAATTGCAATGTGTGTGCACATCTCTGCCAACTCTGTGAGTATATGCGAGGAGACGAGGATCGTCTTGCCGAGGGAGCGAAGTTCCTTTAGCAGCTCCCGCAGCTCGATTCGGGCATGCGGGTCGAGTCCCGACGCCGGTTCGTCCAGGATGAGCAAATCGGGGTTGTGAACCAGAGTACGCGCCAGGCACAATCTCTGCTTCATGCCCCGAGACAACTCTTCCACGAAGCTGTCGTGTTTGGCCGACAGATCGACCAGCGATAACAGGTCGCCGATCATACCCTTGCGCTTGTCCATAGGCACATGATAGGCCGAAGCGAAGAAGTCGAGGTATTCCCACACCTTCATGTTGTCGTACACGCCGAAGAAGTCGGGCATATAACCGATCCGCTTGCGCACCTCCATGGGCGCCTCGCTGACCGGGTAGTCCGCGACCCACGCCTGACCTTCCGTCTGCTCCAGCAGGGTGGCGAGGATGCGCATTGTCGTGGTCTTGCCTGCGCCGTTCGGCCCGATAAAGCCGTGGATGGCACCACGCTCGATCGTCAGGTTCAGGTTCGAGAGCGCGGTAAATGTTCCATAGCGCTTGGTCAGGTTTTCAGTTACGACGACGGGGTTGGGCATTATGCAGGTCCTTGCGTGTGAGCGCATCGTGTGTCTTACCTGGTCGAGTTGAGTGCCAGCCTGAACGAGCCATTGATGCCGGTGACAGAGCCATCGGGGCTGCTCAGGCGAACAGTAACGTCCCCCGCAGCACCAACATAGAGGGCCGGGTTGGGAATCGCTTGCTGTAGCTTGGCGCTCACTGAGCCTATCGTGGCGATACGATCCCACGCCCCTGTCCGGACGTTGTATGCCTGCACGTCAAGCGGTGAGCCTGGTCCAGGTGGCGGAGGGTCGCTGGTGGAATAGTTGAGGTATAAGCTCTGCGGTTGTATACCTGACGGCAATCTGTATCGAAACTCAATATAGGGCGCAAGGCTAAGGCCCGAAACTACACCATTCGAAGTAGCGGTCGGCACGGGCTGTGGTATGCCCGGCTGCACCTGGCCGCTTACCGTCGTGAATACCAGGGGCGAACCGCTACCCATCGGCAGTACGGATGGGCTATTACCTGGGACATAGACACCGTAAGGCACCTTGTCGGCGTCGAGGCTGACCTGATCGCTCACACTTGCGACCACATGCACGGTGCTCGCCCACACGTTCACGTCTTGATCCTGCGACAGGTTACTCTTGCCATCAACGCTGAACCGCGCCGCCGGGGTAGGACCCCAGGCCAGCAGGATCACGTTCAGGTCAGTGGGCGCTTCACCAATCATAAGAGGATAGAGCGCCACTGACAAGGCGTTCACCTTGCGGTCGTATTCGCGCTGGGCCGTGCCATTCACCTGTCCTGCCTGACCATACATGTACCCATTCTGCGGATTTGCGACGCCGGCAGGCATGGGCAGAAGCTGCTCGGGCGAGCTATTGTTGAATACCCCGTTCTGAACGGGCAAGCGCACATCGGCCTCCTCGCCCGGTGCTATATATCCTATGTACTGCACAGCATCCCCGCGTACAAGCGCCACATCTTGCAGCGGTCCCGTCGTGCGGTTCTTCACCTTGCCAACGATCGTATTGTTGCCAAGATGCAGGTCGGCCTGCAACGGGGCGTCGAGAACGGCTGTGTGTTCGGCGACGAAGGCGCGTAGACCCCAGGTATCAATGTTCACGTTGTCGATAGTGGTCGTGCCCGCGCCGCTGCTCACAGGCGCACCGGACGATGTGCGCGCCTGATAATACCCGTATGGGTTCATTTCCGTTACGGCGCTGTTCGCGTCGAGCGTGAACCTGTATGTGCTGCGCAGCGGGGAGAAGACGCCGACGTGCTGCTCCAGCGTAGCCACGGATATGCCTTCTGTGGTGTTTATTGCGTTCACCCGTATGGTAACCAGGTCGCCACCCTTCGATCCCAGCGCAAGTAGATAAGCAATCACCGAAAAGAGCAGGACCAATCCGGGAATAGTAAACCACGCCAGCTCGGTGCGGCGCATTCGCCGGAGAATGATGAAGTTCAGCGGGCCGACTATCAGTATGTAAACCAGCAGGAAGCCCCCAACGAGCCACACGTTCGGCAATTCGAGGCCGGGCAGTTCGAACATGCCGCCATAGGTCTGGAACACGGCAGCCCCGTAGCCGCCGAAGGGCACGCTGGTATTGCTGACACGGAGGTCAGCGCCATAGGACACACGCAGCGCATGTTCGGAGAAAATGCGTTTCTCCAGAGCCGGGAGACCGTCCCAGCCCTTGAGCGGGGGCAGAGCGGGCGATGCGCCCATGTAGACGACGCGACCTTGCCCGACATCGCGCACCGCCACCAGAGGCACACCGTCCTGCATGGCAAGCACACGGGTGGAGGATGAGAACAGCGCGTCCGACTTGACTGTGGCGTTGCCTATGGTGATCGATCCTGTCGTGGTTAAAGGAGAAGCGGCCAGGTCGGCCAGGCTCGCAAGAGAAGGGACAGTGCGCGAACTCGACACATTAATAGGCACGAGGCTGTCCAGCCCGGCCAGTGTGTCTGCCCCACCGGCACGGTATGTGACGAGCAGCAGGCCGCCCCGCGCCACCCAACCCTCGATGCTCTCCCTTTGCTCGGTCGACAGCGTGCTCGAATCCGCGTCGTCAATGACGATTGCGCCCAGGCTGTCGAGTGCCTGCGAAAGCGCGGGCAGATCGGCCAATGAAATATGCGCGATTGTGGTGGAAGGAACCGGCAGTTGCCCGGTGTAGCCGTAACCGCGCACCGCGAGTGGAAGGACAACGTGGCCCAGTTGCTCCCCCTTAAGCGAATTCATAAGGGACGCGTCGGACGAAGCGACGGCCACGATCATGCCTGCAGGCGGCTCGTACGGGTCTGCCGTTGCATCGGCGTATTCCAGCAATGTGCCGCCTTCGTACAGCTCGACGCGGAACTTGTGCGTGAATTCGCTAGAGTATGTGTAGAGTGTGACCTCTTTGCGCGACTGCGCGGGTAGATCGACCTCTTGTTGATATGTACCGAGCGTACCCTGCCCTGTAGAGCCCGTTGCTACACGGACCGTCACGCGACGAGACGCCCCACCGGGCGGGTTGGCCAGCGTCACGCGCACAGGAAGCCACTCGCCCATAAGGTACGCGCCCGCGTCGCCGTAGCCTGCCTGGGCCGACACGATCAGCTTGGCCTGCGTAGTTCCCTGCGCCAACGCGGGAATACTCCCTGCTATCAGGAGCAAGGCGACTATGAAGGCCATGATCGTCATGAGTCTGGGCATATGGCGTGATGTGTCCTCTCTAGTGGCAGCAAGTGGCAGCGGCAGTATCAATATAGCGGCATAGTACATAACGAAGCAAGCACACAAATAGTTGCATCTGCCCCTAGCCGCTAGCCCCTCGCCCCTCGTTCGCTTCGTGGTAAGCGCGGATCCACGCTTCGATCTCACGGTCGGGCACAGGAGCGGCGCGGCGGTTAATGTCCACGCGCTCCATGATGGTCTGCTGCACGCGGCGGGGGTGCGGGATACCCGCGAATACAAGCTCGCTCGCCTCACCCGGCGTTTTGATAACCACATCACCGAAGTCGAGCAGGTTAGCCAGCGGGCCGGGGATCAAGTACATGACGTCGCTTACACGATTGACAAGGGTTTCCGTGGACTGTTCACGCAAACCGAGCGGCAGGCTTTCGATGTGGTACAGGCGCTCATGATCGAGCTTGTACACGTCGTTCCGCCAGTCTTCCCACGACCAGGCAATCCACAAGCCGCACACGGGCACAAGCAGGAGGGCAGCCCAGCCGAGCACGCCCGCGACCGAATCGCCCACACCGGGCCCGGCAATGACATCAAGCACAATCCAGACGAGCAATGCTCCGGCCATTAGAATGATGGGAACGCGGCTCGAACGCACCAGGTGGGCCCAGTGCTTGTGCCAGATGAATATTTGCTGCTGTGCGCGTGTCGGGGCCAGGCTATTCGCATGCGCTTTCGGCGGGATTCCAGAAGGAGATGGCGCCCGCCCAAGAATGATGGCGCGAACCGCCTCTTTGCGCACGTCGTCAGCGGGCGGTTGCTTGGCCTGATAGGCAGCTTGCTGGCTAAACACCGTCTCGCGGAATTGCGACGGGTGGGGCAGGCTCTTGAAAGTCAGCGCGCCGGTGCCTGCCGTGTCGATTTCGATATCGCCGAAATCGAGGGCTGTACCAAGTGCGTTGGGGTGGTTGGCTGTGACGTTCTGCACTTTGCTCAGGGGAGCGTCACGCCGCGTCTCTCGCAGAAAGAGGGTCTTGCTCATCACGATCACGCGCTGGTTAGTAAGGGCTATCCAGTCCTGGCGCCAATCCAGCAAAGCGTAAGCCATCCAGGCGAGGGCCACCAGCCCGGCGCTCAGCCACGCCACCCATAGCAGAGGCACAAGCCAGGAGGGCGGCGCGCTCGCCACCACGAGGGGATCGACTTCCAGGCCGGCGACGAAGGGCGCGAAGAAATAGAGGCTTATCAACCAGAGGAGAAGCAGGAGAAGCGGAGCCACCAGATCGCGAGCCAGCACCGCAGGATGGCGCCGCAATAGAAGCAACACGCGCTCGCCCTGACGGCGGTCATGGATCATGCGGGCATAGCGCGAGCCTGTTGTGGCCTCGGCGTGAGGAACAGCCTTCAGTTTCCGGTCAGGAGCGCTGTGGGGCGCGGGGTTTGCAGACATATCATTGGCGGGAAGCGACGCGTGTCACCGCCCGGACCATCTTAGCATCCCCAGGCGGCCACCGGCAGCGAACTGCACATTACAATGTATAATACTTTTATGGATGTAGATGGGGTAAAGATAGTCTGCCCGGCGTGCGGCTCACGCCTGGTAATCATGCCGCGAGTGCAGTACATCGCGTGCAGGCACTGTGGCAGCGAATACACAGTGAACAGGAACGGCAACAGCATTGGCCTGGAGCCTTTTTCACCCGAGCAGTTCGAGATCAGCCGGCAGATAGCCGACGTCGAGAAAGTGCAGGCTGAGGGGTGCAGCAATGTCTTCTTCTGGATATTGCTGGTCGCGGGTGTGCTCTTCTGTGGATTGGGCTTCCTCACCCGCGCCTTGTTCCAGTCCAGCTGGATCTTCGTGGCCGGGTGGGCCATCTCACTCATAGTGCTGGTTGCCGCGGCCGGGGTAATGCTGCGTATGCTCAATACCCAGCGCGAAGTGCGACTTGAGCTTGAGGCCAAGCAGAGAACACTTTACGAACAAATGGCGACGGACACGTTAGAAGAGGCCGAATAGTCCCACTACTCCATTGCGGCGGCGAGGTCGCGGATCAGGTCTTGCGAATCCTCGATGCCCACGCTCAACCTGATCAGGTTGTCGGGCACTGCCAGCGGCGAGTTGGCAACGCTGGCGTGAGTCATCACTCCCGGGTGCTCGATCAACGACTCAACACCTCCCAGGCTCTCGGCAAGCGTAAACAGGTGGGTGCGCTCGACGATTTGCTGGGCTTGCTCCATACCGCCCCTCACATCGAACGAAATCATGCCGCCAAAGCAGCGCATCTGCCTGCCTGCCAGGTCGTGCTGTGGGTGTGACGCGAGGCCGGGGTAGCGCACTCGCTCCACGGCAGGGTGCTGCTCCAAAAAGCGCGCTATCTTCAACGCGTTCGACTCGTGAGCCCGCATACGCACACCCAGAGTCTTGATCCCTCGCAGGACGAGGAAGCAATCCATTGGGCCGGGAACAGCCCCGATGGCATTCTGCAGATACTTCAGCCGTTCATAATCGGCATCATCGGACAGCACAACCAGCCCGCCCACAGCGTCGCTGTGACCGCCGAGGTACTTTGTGGAACTGTGAACAACGATATCGGCCCCCATCGTGAGAGGCTGCTGGCCGTAGGGCGAAGCAAAGGTGTTGTCCACTATCACTCGCAACTTGTGGGAGTGTGCGATGCTTGCCACCGCCGTTATATCGATCAACTTCATAAGCGGGTTGGACGGGGTCTCAACCCAGATAGCGCGGGTTTCGGGCTTGATATGTTCCTCGACAGTCGCCGGGTCGGTCATGTCGATATAGCTGAATTGAAGACCATAGAGTGCGAGCACGCGCTCGAATAGGCGATATGTCCCCCCGTACACATCGTTCGAGACGATGATATGATCGCCCGGCGCAAATAGGTACATGATCGTCGTTTCTGCTGCCATGCCGGAGGCGAAAGCCAATCCGTATTTCGCGTCCTCGAGCGAGGCGATGCACGTTTCGAGTGCGGTGCGGGTGGGGTTGCCCGTACGTGAATACTCGTACCCCTTGTGGTGGCCGAGGGCGTCCTGGGCGTAGGTTGAAGTCTGGTAAATCGGCACGATAACCGCGCCTGTAGTGGGATCGGGATCCTGGCCCGCGTGTATAGCGCGAGTCTCGAAGCCGTACTGTGGGTTGGAGGTGTCCGTACTGGTGTTATCCTGTGGGCTGCCGTTGGTCATCGTCGCCTCTCCTTGCTGTATTGGAACAGTGTCATTGTAGAGAGGTCGAGCGGGGATGTCAACTCATGTGGCCCTAAGTGTTGGCGCTCTTAGGAACCAGCTCGCGAAGTATTGAGGTCACACGCATATATGAGGTGTCGTCGAGAGGGGTCCGCGTGACGATTACCCCGGAGTTCAAATCCTTAATCTTGGAAGCCATATCGTACTGAAGCCAGATCACAGTTGGAGGATCGGCAAAGTTCGTTACAGGCTGTGGCTGAGTTAAGACAACTACAGGTTCCACCCATTGTTTCGCTATTCCATGCCGCTTCAGATGGTCGTTCACGGAGGCTGCATTTCCCTTGGCCTGCATGGAGGGATCCGGTCGCAGCGGTCGCCACTGCTTTCCTGTTTGATGCTGCCATTGGCCATTCCACACTCGCAGAGTGCTCTTATGGGACTTCACTTCTAATGCCCAGACACCACTCGGTCCGACGAGGATGATATCGGTATCTCCACCCTTTTGCGTATCACTGCCGGATAATACAAGACTACAGAAAACGCTCCATCGATTGTCCAGGTTAGCGCGCAAGACTTCAAGTACGGCTGCTTCACCCTCGCGACCTGATCTATAGTTCTTGAATTCCGATAGCTTGTTCTGGACACGATTCTTGAACCACCAGCCTAACGCGACAAATGGGAGTAACAATAGAGCAAGGGCCGTGAATACAGTTACCCAGGAATTGCCCTTCGCCAGCGTATTGACAGTGCCGCTTATTAGCCAGTTCAATACGGTAACAGCGATCAGAATACCGACAAACCCATAAAAGACGGCGTCAAGGAGATTGCCGTACTGTTTCTCCTCTAGGTGCTTACTCTTTCCGAACACGTGGGGACCATAGCGTCGGGTTGCCTCCACAACCTCTCGGGTGCCCAAGTGATAAATCAACAGCGTGCGGGCTGCTTCTCGAGGCTTTTGCTCGTAAGCATTGACCAGTTCCCAGCCGAGATCTGCAGCCGTTATCTCTCCCCGACGGAGTAGTTCCCCCATTGCGCCCTTACGGTTTCCCATGTAGGGGACTGTCTCAGCATCCGCTAGAGACATGGTGGGTGTTAGTACGACTCGTTCAAGAGCGTTCTCAAGTGCGCGGTCACCCGGAGCGGACGACCCAGATTCTATCGCCATTCAGTTGCCTTTCTGAGACCATGATTCGTTGCTTAGCGGATAAAGCCACCTACGTACCACAGGTGATAGACCAGCGAACCGCGATACTTGATCGTCTCCTCGCCAAGGAACTCGGCCAGGTGGCCCAGCGGGTGATTGGAATACTCAAATCCGTAATATTCGTAGCTGAGAGGCCCACGGAACGGCAGGTCTTCGGTCACCTGAGCGAGGGCAGCACGCATGACGGCGTAGATCCATTGGGGCTGTAGGTCCCACATGTAGTGATTGATAAGCCCGCCCGAGTAGCCCATGCCCCAGATCGGGCGGCCGTCGTAGTGCACGGTCTCTTGGCCGGAAAAGCGCTCGAACCCGAAGAAGATGTTTCTGTAGGCAAAGAGGCCGCGGTCATACTGCAGCTGCGCCGCGCCCGGTAGCGCACCCTGCATCTGGACAGGGTCGGCGACAGGACGCGCATTGCGCTTGGCCTCCACCAGAAACTGGGTGAACGCCATATTGTCGAACGGCGTGGTTTCACGCTCTCCACCTACTGCTTCGTTCATTGCGGCCACTTTATTCTCCTTGGGCAAATAAGCGCACGACCTGATCTCTCGAACTGTGTTCTGAACTCAAACGCATCAGGCTTTACCCACAGCACTCTTCCACTTGAACCGCGCCACGTACACCAGCGCGAGCATTGTCAGCGATTGCACTATGACAGGATATTCCATGCTACTCAATCCCACCTGCAGGGCCACTATTAAGAACGGCAGTGCAGCCATCCATGCGTAAACGGCCATGCGCCAGAGCTTCCAATTCCGCCAGCCCTGCTCATCGGGCAAACCCGCGGCGGCCAACATAAGCAGCGCAGGAAACAGCAGGAGCACATGTTCATACCCGAGCATATAGGGGCTGATAACCAGGCCAACGCATAACGTTAGCGCGAGGCTCATGGGAGCCGGAGCAGCCCGGTCCGTCAGGTCGCGCCACCAGTGGGGAACAAGCGTAGCCAGGCCTACCAGCGTTAGTGCCAGGGCTATCCAGGCCCACGGGAAGCTGCCCGTAAGCGCCTGGTAGCTAACGCCCCACACCGAAGCCGAAACGCTGGCCTGGCTTCCTGCCTGCCCGCTGGTCACGATGCCAATCCAGTCGCCGAGCGACGAGGGGTAAGCCAACAACGGTACAAACAAGAGGAGAGCAAGCGTCCCGAGCGCAGAGACAGGTATCGCCCATCTCCTGCGGCTAACGGCCCACAACCCAAGTAATATCACGGGGAGCCCAACGGCCTGCGGCTTGGTGGCCAGCACAGCCAGCGCCATGCCAACCAGCACGTCGCCCGCCATCAGGACGCGCTTGCCTGTTTCAGATTGCGTGCGGGATGAGCTACTAATAAGGTAGCCCCAGATGGCAGCCAGCAAAGCAAACTCAATTATTGAGAACTGCCCCAGGAAGAGAGTCAGCAGACTCTCCCGGTAAATAAGCGCGAGGAACGCAGTCAATATGATAGCGGCGATTGCCGGGGCTCTCACCACGCGGAATGCGGGGCCGGAGGACTTCAGAATTCGAACCACGCCCCAAACCAGCAAGAGCAGGTTAAATGCCCGCCACAGGGCCAGGGCCACTGCTAGTGGAAGGAGCGCAAGCGGCGTAAACAGGAGCGCCACCCACATAGGGTAAATAAAATGGAAGTTGTCGCCACTGTTGAAGCCCTGGAACTGTGAGGCGTACGAGCCGAGCGCGGCGCTGACCTGAGCAGGCGCGGGACTATACGGGTCGACACCGTTCAGGACGAGCCGGGACGGAAGCCAGACATTCTGAGTGAAGTCGTTGTTCACGCTGCCGCCGGCTCCATACATTAGCATGAAGCCCAATGCAAGCACAAAACCAACCGCCCAGCCCACCGGTCCCCAGACTGAACGGTGCACGAGCACCTCCGAAGTTGTCATGGAACCAGGGACAGCGCTCTGCACGTCATCATGTGGGCCGTGAGAAATGTCTTTATTCAAGGTGGCGATATGGGAGACAGGCAAGTATAAACACCTCTGGCGTACCAGGCTTTCCTGCGAGTATAGCAAAGCGCCGCCCACTGTGTAAATGCCCCATTTGGCATAGTGCGGGTGGGCCAATGGTAAGGGTTGAGAGGGGAGGGTTGGCGATGGACGACGGACGACGGACGACCGTTGGCTATGGAGGGTCGTCCGTCGTCTATTCGTTCTCGCGCAAACGTGTAGGGTTTCGGCCAGGGATAGATGGACACATCGGGCTCTGCTACGTTTGCATACTCTGCATTGCTCAGGGCAAAGCTGTGAGGGTTGGGAACGGTGACACCAAAGGCATAGGAGATACCGAGGCAGACGGGGATGGGTTGCTGTTACGGGCTCACCCACTGGTCTGTGGCAAGATCAAAGACAAACACAAAGTTGGGCACGGGGGTTACAGGTGTTGCCTCCCCGTCCAGTGGCGTAGGTAGATTGGACTGGACGAGATATACCCGAGTTCCGTCAACTGTAGCTATGTCCACAGTCCCCTGCTTGGACGGGGTCAGATATGTGCCAATCAAGTGATAGCTGTCGTCGGGGCCGAGTTCGCTGACTTCAATCGCTCCCTGGTTAGGATCGCCGATACCTAGCCGCCCGGCCATGATATAGATTAGGTGCCCATTCAGAGACAGTTGCCAGCAACTCGGATACTGTGCTACGTGTGAGTTCTCTCCTGCTCCGCAGCCCCAACCGATCCAGCCCAGGATTTCCGTGGCTGTAGGGGCAGGTGTGTATGTGGCTGTAGGGGATCCCGGTGTGCTGGAAGGCGTCATAGCCAGGGCTGTTCCCAATGCCGCATGGTTCTGTGCTACGCGTGTCTCAGCCGCGGACTTGAGGTTGGGATCACCAAGCCCGCGAGTAGGCGCATATTGGGGGGTTCTTACTTCCACTACCCAAGTAGGCGCTTGCGTTCCCGGTATTGTGGTACGGAGCATAGTAGCCACTGGCGGGGGTGTAGGTGTATTCGTAGGTTGGGACGTTGGCTGGGTGGTCGCTGTAGCATTCGCAGTTGCAACCGGGCTCGGAATCTGGGGTACAGAGGCATCAGGTGCTGTTCCGCAAGCTACCAGCGTGAGGCCAAGCATAGTCGCAAACGACATTATGAGGATATGGACAAGAACTTGAAGTCTTGTGGGTTGTGTCCGATAGCGGTTCACTTAGCTACCCCCAAAAGGTGGAAGAGAATGCCAGGAGAGCGGACGGTTAGCCATAATAGAGCCTCTTGTTTCGGTTCGTCGTGTGGCAATGCAAACCGAATTGATGCGATGGAAGGGGTGTGCGGCGTCATCCTACATCCCGGAACAAGCAAAGTCAATTGCAAATTGACACCAAAACGCCGGACAAAGGTACCAAGAAGACGCGACCAGATTCTGCACCAAACTCGCAAGACATCGCTCAGGGCTTATTGATGCTCGCGCAAACGTGTAGGGTTTCGGACAATTGAGGGTGCAGCGGCAGAGAGAACCGGTCAGCCTGCCATCACTTCGCGCAAGACGGCAGCTTCCGGCTGAAGAACCTTGCTCTAAAGTCATGAGCACCTGCGCGGGGGATGAGAATGAAGGGACCTTGCCCGTCGTTTGGCGGCTTGCTACCGGGGCACGGTTAGGAGTACAATTAATATGCTGGTAAGGTGCCGGCATGTTAGCGCAGAAGACAATAATCGGAGCGACAATGGTGTCAAATGGCAGGTGGTTCTACGCTGCCGGCTTCGGTACTATGGAGGGCCGTCAAATGGAAAAATCAACATCTACTACAAAAAAAGGACTCGCCCAGATGCTGAAGGGTGGGGTTATCATGGACGTGGTTACTCCCGAGCACGCGCGGATCGCTGAAGACGCCGGCGCGTCGGCTGTCATGGCGCTCGAGCGCGTGCCTGCCGACATTCGTGTGCAGGGGGGAGTGGCCCGCATGAGCGACCCCGAAATGATCTTGAGCATCATGGAGGCGGTGACTATTCCCGTGATGGCCAAGTGCCGCATCGGACATTTCGTTGAGGCCCGCATCCTCGAAGCCATCGGCGTAGATTATATTGACGAAAGCGAAGTGCTGACCCCGGCCGATGAGCGCTTCCATATTAACAAGCAGGACTTCAAAGTGCCATTCGTGTGCGGTTGCCGCGACCTCGGCGAGGCCCTACGAAGAATAGGCGAAGGCGCCGACATGATTCGCACCAAGGGCGAGGCGGGCACAGGCAATGTGGTTGAGGCGGTCCGCCACATGAGGACTGTGTGGGACGGCATTCGCAAGCTCCAGAACATGCCCCGCGAAGAGCTCATGGCCGAAGCAAAAGAACTGGGCGCGCCCTACGACCTCGTGGTGTGGGTGGCAGAGAACGGCAAGCTCCCCGTCGTGAACTTCGCCGCGGGCGGCGTGGCCACTCCTGCCGATGCAGCATTGATGATGGCGCTGGGCGCAGACGGGGTATTTGTGGGCTCGGGCATATTCAAGTCGGGCGATCCTACCAAGCGTGCCCGTGCTATCGTGCAAGCCGTTACCCATTTCAACGACTACGATATTCTTGCCGACGTGAGCAAGAACCTTGGTGAGGCCATGGTCGGAATCAATATCGCAGACCTTCCCAAGGAAGAGCTGCTCTCCGTGCGCGGCTGGTAGTTCTGATTACTATGCGAATTGGAGTACTTGCCTTACAGGGCGCTTTTCGGGAACACATCGAGGCCCTGCACAAATTAGGTGTGGAGACGGTAGAGGTTCGCCTTCCCGAACAGTTGGAAGGGCTGGATGGCCTGATCATACCGGGCGGCGAAAGCACGGCGATAGGCAAGCTCGCTGTAAAGTACGGACTGCAGGACGCGATTCGGCGTTACGTTATGGCGGGTCATGCCGTATATGGTACATGTGCAGGAATGATCATGCTGTCAAAGGATGTTGGGCGCGACCAGCCGCTGCTCTCCCTGATGGACATCAAGGTGGAGCGCAACGCCTTTGGCAGGCAACTCGACAGCTTTGAAACAGATCTGGAGATACCCGCGCTGGGGGACGAACCGTTTCCCGGAGTTTTTATCCGAGCACCCCGCATAGAAAGTGTGGGCGACGACGTGGAAGTGCTGGCCAAGCTGGAAAACGGCACACCGGTTGCGGCCCGCGAGGGCAACATGATCGTCACGGCGTTCCACCCCGAGCTAACGGACGATCTGCGCTGGCACAGGTACTTTCTCTCGTTGATAGAAGGGTCCAAAGATCAGAAATTGCAGGCGGCCGGTACCGCAAACCATACAGGCAGCAGCCAACTCGATCCTCCTACCGTCGTTTCTGATCCGTAACCGCTGGGAGTAATCATGGCCTACAAGCTACGCCATGCCAACCTGTTCGACCTGCTTAGCATTAGCGCTTCGCGGGGCAAGCAGCGCGTATTGCGGCTCAACCCTCCCTATACCCTTGTTCAGCCTGAGGCCCTGCTGGCGGGCCTGCTGAAGTCGCAAATTCCTCTCGGCTTGCAATGGAACTTCGTTTACGTTTACCGTGAAGGGGGGCGCATCCTGGGCTGGGTGCAGGCTCGCTCACACTGGCAGAGGCGCGACGAGTGGACTATCACTATGCTAGCAGGCCCGGAAAAGGCTCCGACCTATGTTTGGGAGCGCCTTCTGGAAGAAGTGATCCGGCAGGCAGGCGAGCAAGGTGTTATCAGGTTATTCGCAAAATTGCCCGAAGACGAGCCGCAACTGCACGCCTTCCGCATGCTGGGGTTCACCCATTACACGGACGAAGAAATCTGGGGCAACCTCTATTTCGGCCGGTCCTCTGTTCAGAAAGAAGATGACCCTCTTAGAAAAGTGCTACGACCGCAGGAGGGACGTGATGCGTGGAACCTCATGCAGCTTTACTCCGCTGTTACGCCGCCCGTAGTACAAAGAGCCGAGATGTTAACCAGCCGCCAGTGGCAAGTGAGCCGTATGCCCTGGCCCATGGCTCTGGCACAAAGTCTGCTTGAGAAGAGCTACGTTTGGCAGGACGAGAGTGGTAGAGGCGACGGGCTGGGCGGGTTCGTCAACCTAATGAGCGGAGCGAGCGGCCATTGGATAACGCTCATGAACCGCCAGGACATGGGGAACCGGCAAATCGTCCCGGCCGCACTGGATTATATATTGTGGAAAGCCGTACGCATGGGGCATAAACCGGTATATTGTGGCATCAGAGAATATCAGTCAGAGGTAGGAACCTTGCTGGAGGAGCGGGGCTTCCACCTACTCAGTAAGCAAGCCCTCCTGGTCAAATACCTTGCAGAGCGAATAAAGGAAAAGCAGCCTGCCCTGGCTCCTTTCCGGGTGCAGACAGGGGAACTGGTGGGAACAAAGTGAGTAGAAGATATAAGAAAAGCGGCGCAAGAAAGAAAGATGGGACGTAAGATGTAGAATCGGGTGGCAAGCGTCCTGCTTGCGACCGATCTCAAGGGGCGACTGTTTTGGTACAATTACCGTAGGACCCTGGACGCAGTTTCTTGCTCCTCAATTGCAGCGCCTTGTTTCTTATTTTCTTAGACCGAAGGGGTGATCCTTTAACATTATGTATTCTCCTCAACCAAATCAGTCCGAAACGGACTACAAAGGTTCTAACGCGAACCTGAGCGACAACGACTTTGACAGCAACGGAAGCGCAAGCACACCTGAAACATCGTACACGGCAACCGAAAACGCTTTCGCTGCCAACCCAAACGAAATAGTTCGTAACGGAGGCGAACACGTCGTTACCGACGACCTGGATGCACTACTTTCTGCCTTGCCCAAAGAGATTGTTGAACCCATAAGGGAGCGCAACAACCGGGTCAACCTGATCGAAATCGTTATGGACCTGGGGCGCAAGCCCGAAGCACGCTACCGTGGTAGCGAAGCCACACTCACCGAAACCGAAATAACGCGGGCAGAGCTGGACTATGTTGTAGAACACATCGGCGAATTCGGCGGCGACAACCGCGCCGGCATCGAGCGCACGCTGCACCGTATTTCGTGTATTCGCAATCGCCGCGGCGACGTGGTGGGGCTTACCTGCCGTATTGGCCGCGCCGTGTATGGCACCATTTCCATTATAAAGGACCTCGTGGAAACGGGGCGCAGCATCCTGCTCGTGGGGCCTCCCGGTGTGGGCAAGACCACGATCTTGCGCGAGTGCGCACGCGTGCTGGCCGACGAGCTCGGCAAGCGAGTAGTGGTGGTGGACACGTCTAACGAGATCGCGGGCGATGGCGACATCCCCCACCACTCGATTGGCCGCGCACGCAGAATGCAGGTGCCCGTGCCGGAACGGCAGCACGCGGTGATGATCGAGGCTGTGGAAAACCACATGCCCGAAGTGATCATCATTGACGAGATCGGCACCGAGCTAGAGGCGCAGGCGGCACGCACGATCGCCGAGCGCGGAGTCCAACTGGTCGGCACAGCCCACGGCACGAGCCTCGAAAATCTGATGCTCAACCCAACCCTGAGCGACCTTGTCGGCGGCATCCAATCGGTGACGCTGAGCGACGAGGAAGCGCGCAGGCGAGGTACTCAGAAGTCGGTGCTGGAGCGAAAAGCCCCTCCAACGTTCGATATCATCGTGGAACTGCTGGATCGCGAGCGCGTGGCGGTTCACCGCGACGTGGCGGAAACGGTCGACTCCCTGTTGAGGGGGGACATCATCCCACCCGAGATCAGGACGCGCCGAGCAGATGGCACGATACACACGGAAATCGCATATATCGCGCCACCGCCCAGCAGGCCCGGAAGCAGCAACATGAACATGGGTGGGCGCAGCGGCGGACGCGGCGGGCAGGGTGGTAGGAGCTATGGATACGACCAGAACGTCGTGCCGATAGCGCCTCGCCGCCAGCAGACGCCTGAGTCACCGGCGATGAGGCGCGACAGGCCATTCGGCAATGGGAATGGGAATGGGAGTGGTAACAGGGGGCGCGACGCAGGGAACAGCGGGCAAAGCCGCCCTTTTGAACAGGCCGAGACGGGTCAGGCACAGCTACAAATGCAGGCACCAACACAGCGGTACGAGCAGCGCGACCCCTGGATAGCACAACAGGAAGAGCGCGAGCGAACCCAGACTACCCGAATCGGCCCTAACCCAATGAGCGTTGCGCAGAGCGTGGCGCCGGGCAAGCCTCTCCGCATTTATCCCTTCGGCGTGGGTCGGAACCGGCTGGAGGCGGCCATCAAGAACCTACGAATACCGGCTACGATAGTACGCGAGATCGCCGACTCAGACCTGGTGATGACCCTCAAGAACTACTATCGCAAGAGCCCGCAGTCGCTGCGTGGCGCGGAATCGGCAGGGGTGCCTGTGTTCGTCCTGCGAAGCAACACCCAGATGCAGATTGAGTCGGCGCTGGCGGGGGTGTTCAACGTTGAGCCGGTGGGTGATCCCACAACGACCGCGCTGGTCGAGACCGAGGACGCGATAACACACGTTATGGAGACCGCGAAGGCAGTAGACCTCGCGCCCCAGACGGCGGAGATACGCAAATTGCAGCACCAGCTGGCCGAACGCTACAATCTCGCATCAGTAAGCCGGGGCAAAGAGCCGTTCCGCAGGGTTCGAATCTTTCGGCAGTGACCGGTGACCAGTGACCAGTGACCAGTGACCAGTAAGACGACGGATTGCGGACGACCGACGATGTAACACGTTTCACTTCCGGTCACCAGTCCCCGGCTTGACACAATGGCAGGCTTAGGCTAGTATTACGTTCGCTGGCCGCTATTCGGTCACTGAAGAGAAACAGTCTACGTACTTGGTTCTTCCCGTTCTGAACAAACGCATCCCTATGAAAGCAGTTCTCGCAGTTGTACAGGGACAAGACACGGTGAAGCTGGGCAACGCCCTGCGCCAGAAGGGCATCCCGTTCACCACGATAGATAGTACAGGTGGCTTTCTGAGGGAACGCAATTCCACCTTTATTCTCGCTATGCCCAACGAGAACCTCGAGAGCGTGCTATCTGTGATAGCTGAGAATTGCCAGACGCGCAACGAGTATGTGTCGTCTTACCCGTCCGCGTTTGACCCGGCGGAGTTCTATATGCCCCGCCCAATCGAGGTGCAGGTGGGCGGCGCGTCGGTGTGGGTGCTGGACGTGTTGCACTTCGAGCCTCTATAGGGGGACGGAGTCGTAAGTCGTAAGTCGCTGATCGTAAGTCATGCGCGGCATCCTATGACTTACGAGTCGAAAGTCATGCGCGGCATCCTATGACTTACGAGTCGTATGTCATGCGCAGCATCCTATGACTTACGACTCGGGACTTACGATCTACGACTCGTATGATATAATGGAGGGTGTATGCGGCCACGGCTAGCGGTTTGGCCGCTTTTTTGCGAAATCGGAACGACGGTTAGAAACCGGGAGGCGTCATCTCTGTAAACGGGGTGGGGCAAAAGATAGGGAATTATGTCGGCGGAGCTTCTAAATCAGGTAGCGTTTATTCTTCAAATACTTCTCGCGTGTACGGGCGCGTATTTACTTGCACTCTATTTTTCGAGCATCGTGTGGGCATATCGTGACATCACTGTGCGCACCCGCGATATCTTCTCAATTGCTCTGGGTCTGGCGCTGGTGATACTGGTGCCTTTTGCAGGCCTGGTCTTGTACATGGTGCTGAGGCCGAAAGAGACGTTGTCGGAGTCCTACGAGCGCGCGCTTGAGGAAGAATATCTGCTACAAGATATTGAGGACACGGAGCTGTGCCCGTCATGCAAGCACCGTGTGAGCCCCGAATTTCTCTATTGCCCCCACTGCCGCACCAAGCTGCGCGACGAGTGCGAGAACTGCGGCCGCCCGATTAGCGTACGCTGGGCCGCCTGCCCGTATTGCGGCAAACAGTAGACGAGTCGTAGATCGTAAGTCGCTGATCGTAAGTCGCTGATCGTAAGTCGCTGATCGTAAGTCCCGAGTCGTAAGTCATAAGATGCCGCGCATGACTTACGACTCGGGACTTACGATCTATGACTCGCCCGGCCTTACCAGCGGGGCCACGATTCGGTGGCTTCGGCTCTTAGTTTCGTGTAGCTTTCGTAGCGAGAGGGGTAGATTTCGCCCATGTCGAGGGCGGCGCGTACGGCGCAACCGGGCTCGGTGAGGTGAGCGCAGTTGTTGAACTGGCATTTGCCCAGGTATGGCTCGAACTCGGGAAAGCAGTAGGGCAATTCGTCGGGCGGCACCAGCCACAAGCCAACCTCGCGCAGGCCGGCAGTATCTGCAACGCGAGCACCATCGGGGAGCCTGATCAGGAATCCGCCAACTGTTGTATGCCTGCCTTTTCCATAGGCGTCGCTGAGCCTGCCCACCTTGAGGTCGAGGTTCAGCTCGGGATAGAGGCTGTTCAGGAGGCTCGATTTGCCCACACCAGAGGGACCGACAAGGACAGACTCTTTACCGGCCAGGCCTGCTCGTAGCTCGTCGAGGCCCTCGCCCGTTTCGGCGCTCGTGAAGTGGAGAGGGTAGCCAGCGTCGACGTAGGGCTGCAGCAGGGCGGTGATCGCGTCGCGGGAGGCGAGGTCCATTTTGTTAATGACGATGCGAGCAAGGAGCTCGTTGGCCTCTACTACTACCAGGAAGCGGTCGAGAGTGGGCAGGGTGAGGGCGGGCAAGGTGGCTGAAAAGACCACTATCACCTGGTCTATATTTGCAATAAGGACCTGTTTACGGTGCGATGGGCCGGCAGCACGGCGGGCCAGGACGCTCTTGCGCGGCAGGATTCCTTTGATGGCCCAACCCTCGCCCACCTGTTCGATCTGGACGAAGTCGCCCACAGCGGGCGGGTCGTCGCGGAAGAGCCTGCCACGGATGGTGCACTCGACCATGCGGTCGCCGACCTGCACAGTTGCCACGTCGGCGTAGAGGCGCACGAGTTGTGCCTGTTCGTTCTCCAGATCCTGCTCCAAAATGCCTCCTGTGGGACGATGGACGACCGATGACCGAATACGGATCACGAAGATCACGAAGGTTAAGAGATCACTAAGATTTAGGAAGGTTTAAGAGTTAAGAGCGCAGACCGGCGATATATCACTCATCACTCATCACTCATCACTCATCACTTATCACTCATCAGGAAGTATACAGGCAACAAGCGATATACGACGATGCGAAATTAGATATTCGCGTCGGTGATTTGGGTTATAATGAGCCTACTTTTGTACGTGAGGGCGACCTTGTGCCTGCCCCAAATAGTTTTGAGGACGAACAATCACGCCCAGGTTATGCCGATAGGGACTTTCACGATCATCCTGGGTTTTGTTTTGGCTTTGTTGATGCCGGGGTGGGGTTGAATATACTCATGAGGCAGCGGTTATTGTTGAGCGAGTTGGAGGATTCGAAGAACCAGACTTTCGCGGGGTCGATTTGGCCGAGAGCCAGAGGGGCGATGAGTGAACGATAACCTGAGCCGGATTAGAGGAGTAGGTCGGGTGTTGCAAGATGGGCGCGAGATAGCGCGTGTTCATTACGCGCTAACAACCAGTAGAGAGATCTTCAGCACCTCGTCACATACAAGAGGCTATGTGAGACCTGTAAAGGGGCAGATCGAGGTTGGCGAAGAATATGTGCTACGTCTGGAGAATGGCAAGGAACTGGAATTCTACGCTCGACATACGAATGGCATCGACTATCCATGGTCCACCTATACCGTGACGGTCAACGACGAGCCCGAGGTGTAGAAGAAGGAGGTGGGGTTTGGAACTTCACCCGCATTGCGCCTGCGATGTCCCATCTTTTCGCCCTTGCGTGTGCACGTCACCATAAAAGCAGTGCGGGCAGGGCAAACGCATTGAGAGTGGCCGGGGGCGGAGAAGTGCCTTGAGCAAATAGTGGCGGTTCAGAGCACACTTGAGACACTTGCGCTTTACGCCCGCTATGAGCTTGTTCTGTGGAACATGGGGGAGGGTCTAGGCCCTGGCCTCCCGCGGTGATATAATCAACAAATAAATATCGTATAAAGACTCTAGCTCGAGCCTACCATCTATGGAGTATAGGGGAGGGAGCTATGCTGACCTTGCCTACAGGAACAGTCACGTTCCTTTACACTGACATCGAAGGTAGCACCAAACGCTGGGAGAAATCGCCGGCGCCGATGCGAGCCGCGGTTGAGCGTCATGATGCCATCTTGCGGCAGGTTATCAAGGAGAGCGGTGGGTCTGTCTTCAGAACAATGGGAGACGCCTTTTGCGCCTCTTTCGCCACAGCGCCCGAGGCCCTGGCGGCCGCGCTTGCGGCACAGCGCCTGCTCTATGCGGAGCCGTGGGACGAGCGGGTGGCGCCTATAGCGGTGCGGATGGCCTTGCACACGGGGACCGGGGAAGTGCGCGACGGCGATTATGTGGGCACGCCGCTCAACCGGGTGGCGCGGCTGCTGAGCACGGGCTACGGCGGGCAGGTGCTCGTATCTCAGCCCACCTACGACCTGGTGCGGGACGTCTTGCCGCCCGACATGCGCATGATTGACCTGGGCGAACACCGACTGAAAGATCTTCAGCGTCCCGAGCACATCTACCAAGCGGTGGCGGCGGGCCTGCCTGCCGATTTTCCGGCGCTCAAGGCACTCGATATCATGCCGAACAACCTGCCGGTGCAGCGCAGTCCTCTGATTGGGAGGGAGGCGGAAGTGGCAGCGGCGCAGGCCCTGTTGCTGCAGGACGACGTAAGCCTGCTCACGCTGACGGGGCCGGGCGGAGTTGGAAAGACGCGGCTGGCGTTGCAGATAGCGGCTGATGTGATCGAGCATTTCGAGGAGGGGGTTTTTTTTGTAGCGCTGCCGGCGGTCAACGAAGCCGACCTGGTGCTTTCTGCGATTGCGGAGGTTCTGGGCATCAGGGAAGCGGGTGGGCAGCCACTCCTCGATAATCTCAAGTATTTCCTCAGAGAGAAGCAACTGCTGTTGGTGTTGGACAACTTCGAGCAAGTGCTTGACGCGGGCACGGTGCTGTCGGAGCTGTTGGAGGCGGCGCCCCGTGTGAAGGTTATGGTGACGAGCCGGGCGGCGCTCAACCTCTATTTCGAGCGACAGTTTGCCGTGCCGCCGCTGGGCCTGCCGGACGACAAGAAGGCAATCTCGGTCGAGCAGCTCAGTCAATACGAGGCGGTCCGCCTGTTCATAGACAGGGCGCGGTCGGTCAAGCGCGACTTCGCCGTCACTAACGAGAACGCGCCCGCAGTGGCCGAGATTTGCCACAGGCTGGACGGGCTGCCCCTTGCTATCGAGCTTGCAGCGGCGCGGGTGGCCATCCTGCCGCCACAGGCTATGCTGGCCCGATTGCAGAGCAGGCTCAAGCTGCTGACGGGGGGAGCACGCGACCGGCCGGCCCGCCAGCAGACTTTGCGCGGCACGATAGACTGGAGCTACCAGCTACTTGACGAGGGAGAGCAGATGTTGTTCCGCAGGCTGGCCGTCTTCCCCGGCAGCTTTTCACTGGACGCCGCAGAGGCCATTTGCAACGCGCCCGAGGACGTCGAAATGGCTGTGCTGGACGGGGTGATGTCGCTGATATCGAAGAGCCTGCTGCGCCAGATGGAGGAGTTGGCCGGCACATCTCGCTTCACTATGCTCGAAACTATACGCGAGTTCGCCGACGAGAAGCTTGCCGAGAGTGGGGAGGTTGAGGCGCTGCGCACCCGGCATGCACAATACTTCGCCGACCTGTCCGAAAAGGCCGATGTGGACTCGTTCAATGTCCTGCGGCACGAGTGGGTGGCATTGCTCACAGCAGATCACGCTAACGCGCGGGCGGCTCTCGAATGGGCCCATAAGAGGGGCGACCTGGTGACGGTGATCCGGCTGGCGAGCTCTATGATGTGGTTCTGGAATATTGGTGGTTTCATGAGCGAAGGCCGTGAGTGGGCCGAAACCTCCCTCGACCGGATAGACGCGCAGGATAGTACGCACCCGGCGATTGACGAGCAATTGCACGCGAGGGCGCTGTTCGTGGCAGGGTACCTGGCTTTCATCCAGGGGGATTACAGGGACGCCGGGCTGCGGCTGGAAGATGCGATCAGGCGCCAGCGCGGGCTGGAGGACAAGCGGCTGTTGGCTTATATGCTTCACCCCGCCGGGATGACGGCCCACTTCCAGAATAAGTTTGCCCTGGCCCGCGCCCACCTTCAGGAGAGCATTGGGTTGCTGCGCTCGTTTGGCTCGTTGTCGCAGCTGGGTTTGGCGCTGTTTTCTCTTGGAGATACTGCTCTTGCAGAGCGGAAGGACGACGAGGCCAGAGAGCATTACGAGGAGAGCCTGGAGGTTGTCGGTAAGCTGAACGACGAGTGGGCGATGGCCCTGCCTCTTACCAGCCTGGGCCGCCTGGCCTGGCTGCATGGCGATTATGAGGAGGCGTATGACCTGGTTTCGCAAGGTTTGGCCGTGCGGCGCAAGGTGGGGGACCGGTGGGAGGGCGCTATTTCGCTGGCCAGCCTGAGCGAGGTGGCCCGATGCCAGGGCAGTTTTGCCGAGGCTGCCTCGCTTGCAGAGGAGGCGCTGGGCACATTCAGGGAACTGGGCGACAGGTCGGGCGTCGCCTGGTCGCTCTATAACATGGCCTATGTGGCCTATTACGAGGCACGCTTCAAGCAGGCGTCCCAGCTTTTCAGGGAAGCCCTCGAGTTGCGCCGGGAGCAGGACAACATCGAGGGCATTACGGTTTGCCTGGCCGGTATGGCCCAGCTGGCCGCGATGCAGGAGGAGTTTGCGCCGGCGGCTCGCCTGTTCGGTGCTGCCGAGGCGCTGTTCGAGCCTGCGGGCGCCCGCCTGTCGCCGTTTGACCGGGCCGATTTCGACCGCACCAGGGATGCCACGCGCCTGCACCTGGGCGAGGCTGACTTTCAGGGTGCCCTGTCGGAAGGCGCGAGGATGAGCGCCGTCGATGCGGCAGCGTTTGCGCTGGGCAAGCAGTAGGAGCGGTTGCCCGGCCCGCGCCCTGCGCGGCTCGGTCGCGATCGGCACTGGCTCAGTCGTGCACGGAGACTAGTATACGCCGGGTATACGGGGTGCGGGTTAAAAGTATTGACACTCGTCGTCCGCTCTGCTATACTCTTTCCTGGCCTCCAGCACTTTGACCTCCTGCGCCATAGCGAGGCCCCGATGTTTGCGCGCCCGGGATAGTTAGGGGAGGAAGTAACAAATGAAGATTGAGGTACGGCGCGGGCCACGCATAGTGGCCCTGCTTATTCTCGTGTCGTCCATGATCGCAGCAGCTACGTACGTCAATCCGTTACCGACGCAGTCGAGTGCCGGTACTAGCTCACCTTACCACATGGGAACCAAGCGCGCAGCCGAACAGGTGCCCAAAACCGTTCCCCAGTCACCGGCCGCATCAACGCCAAACTCGGCCAACTAGGCATTCACGACTTCCACTAGCGGCACCTTCACTGACATGAGCAGCGGCACAACCCAGCTCGTCGCAGCCGACAGGGATGACGCAGGGTCGACCGTGCAGACCCTCCCCTTCGACTTCTATCTGATGGGGCAGCGGTTCAACCAGTTCTCTGCCACTTCGAACGGGATGCTGGGGCTGGGCAGCACTGCAATTGGGAGCGCGGTTTACAACCTTTATTCAGGCTCCACATCGGCCCCAACCATCTCAGCTTTCGGCGGCGACCTGAGCACCGGGGCATCGGGGTCGGTCCGGTACAAGGTCACAGGTGCCGATCCGGGCCGGGTGCTGACCGTAGAATACAACAACATGTCCCTGCTCAAAGTGTCATCACCAGGCTCAAACGATGGCACGTACCAGGTTCGGCTTTACGAGACAACAGGCAAGATCGAGTTCGTTTACGGACCCATGACACGCAACGCGGGCACAGGTGCGCTTAACGGCCAGCAAGCAGGCATCGGCTGGGCAACGGCTAACTCAACCAACAGCCTCGTCAGTATCACAACGACCACCAATCTGGCGAGCACGACGGCACCCTTCGGCCAGGCTCTCTATGCGGTGGGGGCGGTCGCCAACCTGGACAGCCCAACAGAGGGCGCTCGCCGCACCTACTCGATGCTTCCGCCCGTGCCCACCGCCCCCACCAACCTGGGCTTCTCGGCAGTCACCCCCACGAGCATGGACCTCAACTGGAACGACTCGCCGGACGAGGTGAGGTACGCCGTCTATCGCTCCACAGACGGCATCAACTACAGCTACTTTGGCGCTGCCGCTTCAGACGCGACAACCTTCAGCGCCACAGGGCTAACGCCAAACACGCCCTACTGGTGGATGGTATACGCGGTCTCGGAAGGCGCACCCAGCGCAACAGCCGCCGCCGGCAGCCAATCGACCTCCCCCGCAACCAACGTCCTGTCAACCGCAGCCGGGGGAGCGTGGAGCGCCCCGGCCACCTGGGTGGGTGGCGTCGTGCCCGCCTCGAACGACATCGTCACCATCGCCGACGGGTCAACAGTCACCATTGATGCCGCGTCAACCCCCAGCGCCTACAGCGTCACCGTCGGCCAGGGCACATCGGGTATACTGGTGTTCAACACGACCACCGCTCGCACCCTCGCCATAGTACAATCGCTAACCGTCGCGCCGGGCGGCAACTTCCGGACGGGCGCCACGGGTAGCGTAAGCACACACATCGTAAGCGTAGGACAGGATGTGACCAACAACGGCACAATCGACTTCAGCACGGGCAGCGGTGCGGGGGCGGGCTTCGTCTTCACGGGCGGCTCCGACGCCACCTTCACCAACAACGGCTCGCTCGACCTGCGCAACTCCGTGGGCAGCAACGGCGGCCTGCACGTCAACAAGGGCACGGGGCAGGGCGCAGTGCTCAACTTCGTGCAGAACAGCGCGAGCAACGTCACCACGCAGGGGGCGGTCTCGCTCGGCTTCCTCACCATAGCCAATGGCACGTTCAAGCTCTCGGGCAGCGCGGCCTTCAGCAACCCCGTGTTCAACCTGGCTGCTTACACAATAGGTTCCACAGCCGCATTCTGGCTGAACAACGCCAGTGCCATAGTCCTGGGCCAGAATGGATCGCCCACCAACGCGGGCCTGCTCAGAATAAGCGCGGGCATCTTCAACGTGGGCCTGGTCACAGGCAACTCCATGGGCGCATCGGCAGGGGCGCAATTCCTGATAGAGGGCGGGGTCAGCAACTACGCCAGCAGGTTCCTCACCTCCGCCGCCGTCACCTACACCCAGAGCGGCGGCACAGTCAACGTCGCCACCATCGACAACGGCTCAAGCTCCTCAGCCTCCTTCGGCCTGACGGGCGCGTCCAGCGTCATGAACATGTCGGGCGGCACCATCGTGCTCGTGCAGCGCAGCACCGGTGGCACGCCCCTCGACTACAACGTGCTGGGCACGCTCAACTACACAGGCGGGACGTTGCAGGTGGGCAACGGGGCCACAAGCACCAACTTCGACTTCAGATTGAGAGGCCAGATGCCTGCTCTGCTGGTAGATAACACGGTCAACGCCAAATCTGTGCTGCTGACCGCGCAGGCCGGCATCCTGGGCAGCCTCACCCTCAACACAGGCACATTGCTCAACCTGGGCGGCTTCCTCTGCTCGATTGCCGGGGCCACCATCACCAACAACGGCACCATCACCAACACCACCGCGGGCGGGCGCTTCGACCTCACGGGCAGCGCCCCGCAAGCCTACACAGGCAGCGGCATCATGTCGGCGGGCGGCCTCAACATAGAGCTGGACAACCCCTCCGGCCTTACCATCGATCCGGCCTCCCCCGCCATCAATGTCCTGCGGCTCAACCTCTGGAGAGGCACGATCACAAATGCCTACAAGCTAACGCTGGGCACAGCCGGCGCGAGCTCTGCCACCATACAGGTCGGCGTCTCGGGGGCCACGGGTCCAGGAGGCTCCCTCGACAGCGCGCCCACCTTCAACGCAGGCACGGGAGGCGTCATCCTCATCTATGCGCAGGAGACAGCACCACGCACCACCGGCTTTGAAGTGCCCCCTGCCCGCATCGTGCAGAGCGTTACCCTCGCCAATACCAACGGCGTGATCCTGGCGGGCGGCAGCCTCACCATCAACGGCACCCTCACCTTCACCGCCGGCAACATCACGACCGCGGCCAACACTGTGATCATGGGCAACTCGGCAACGGTCACGCGCACGAGCGGGCACGTCGTGGGCAACCTCAGAAAGACCTTCACAGGAGTCTCAACGAAGACCTTCGAGGTCGGCACCCCCAACGGCTACTCGCCCGTCGCGGTCAACGTCACTGCCGGCACCTACCCTGCCACCTTCACGGCAAAAGCCACACAGGGCTCGATGCCCGCTCTCTTCGACCCCTCTAGGTCGTTGGCCCGCTACTGGACCCTCGCGGCAACGGGCATCACAGCCGACCTCACCTTCAACTACCTCGACCCCACGGACATCCCGGCAACCGCAAACGAGGCCAACTTCGTCATCTTCAAGTACGACGGCACCCTCGTCATGCCGGGCGGCACCGTTAATACAATTGCCAATCAAGCCACCATTACCGGCGTGAGTACCTTCTCCGACTGGTCCCTGGCCGAGCCAGCCGCCGCCAACACCCCCACCCCGATCCCAACCAACACCCCTACCTCCACACCGACCGTTACAACTGCACCAAGCGATACAGTCACCACCGCTGCGACGCAGACCCTCACGACTACGCCAACTGAAACTCCGACGAGCTCGCCGACCTACACCGAAACCCCCACCGATCTTCCCGCGCTAACCCCTACCTTAACGCCAACCGACACGAGCACGGCTACCGACACAGCAACGCTTATTCCAACCGGGACCCCTACAAGCACAAGCACGAACACGGCAACCGAGACGCCGACAAAAACACCAACGTCTACGCCCACCGATGTGCCCAGCACAAACACCCCCAGCGAAACTCCAACCAGCAGCTCCACGGAAACAGACACAGCGACCGCCACTGCCACTAACACCAATACCCCGACCGAGACACCAACGAATTCACCGACCGACACTAATACCCCAACAGACACTAACACAGCTACAAACACGCCAACTGCGTCGCCAACATCTACCTACACCCCAACTCTTACGTCAACGCCAACGCCTACAAACACCAACACACCCACCAACACCCCAAGCTTAACCCCAACCCCAACAGAATCCAACACATCGACAAACACGCCGACTGACACGAACACGCCCTCTAACACTGCTACCACGACTCCGACGAACACGTCGACGTACACTGGTACACCAACCTACACTTCGACCAGCATCCCCAGCAACACCCGAACGAATACAGCGACGAGCACGAGTACCCCCACAAGCACGGCGACTGACACTTCAACAAATACGCCCAGCATAACCCCCACAAATACCGACACGGCTACGGCCAGTCCAACCATCACGTCGACTTACACCAGTACGGCGAGCCAGACTCCTACTAACACACCAACCAACACACCAACGAACACAGACACAAGCACACCATCAAGCACGCCAACCACCATCCCGAGCAACACAGCCACAGATACCCCCACAAATAGTCCGACGAGCATCGGCACCAACACCCCTACTAACACTACGACGAACACAGTCACAAGTACGGCTACCAATACAAGTACAAATACCTTGACGCCTACGAGCACTGTGCCAACGTCCACCGACACGGCTACCGCGACCCGAACCTCTACTTCAACCGACACTCCCCCAGCTACCGCTACTCAGATGTTCACCAGTAGCCCAACGAGCACGCCTGCTGACACAACCATACCCACGGACACGCCGACCGACATACCGACGAGCACGATCACCGGCACGCCTTCAGCCACCCCGACCGCATGCGAATTGCCGTTCGTCGACGTTGCTCCCTCCGACTGGTTCTACGAGTATGTGCAGTATCTCTACTGCCACGGGGTCATCAACGGCTATGTCACGGAGCCGCCTTGCGATGGGGGCACACCTTGCTTCAAGCCGGTGAACCCCACGACCAGGGGGCAGCTGTCCAAGATCGTGGTCCTCGCGTTCGCCTTCCCGATAGACGTTTCCGCGGGGCCAAGCTTCGAAGATGTAGCCGAGGGAAGTACCTTCTATCCCTACATCGAGACAGCCAGGAGCCTCGGCCTGGTCAACGGCTATGATTGCGGCAGGCTGGGCGAGCCCTGCGACCCGTACAATAGGCCATACTATCACCCCGAAAGAAACGTGACAAGAGGCCAGATCACCAAGATCGTAGTTTCCTCGGCGATCATTGCCGACCCGGTCAGTTGGACGTTGCTTGAGCCGGCAGAGAGCGCCTTCCAGGATGTCCCAGCCGGCAGCACGTTCTTCCGATTCGTGGAGACGGCCTACGCGCACGGCATCATCAATGGCTATCCATGCGGGCCGGCTCCTGCGGGCGTGTGCGTGCCACCCGACAACAAGCCTTACTTCTTGCCGAATGCGGATGTGACGCGAGCACAGATCAGCAAGATCGTATATCTCGCGAGGACAAGTTCGGCGCGCAGGTAGCGCGCAGAGGCCAACAGAGTTCCATAATTACTGGAATGTCCGCGCTAGTTCAGAACGTCCGGGCAGGCATTATCGTATCAAGGAACGAGCAGTATCCGGGCGTGACAAGTGATTAGCGGCGATGTATGACTTATGACTTTGCCGAGGACAATATGAACCAACGTGCCGAGGTGGACGTGCGCGTGCGCTTGCTGCTTGCCCGGGTGCTTGAACAGGGCCCGGAGCATGTGGGCAGCCTGCCGGAAAGCACACCGCTTTTTGGGGGCGGGTTGTCGCTCGATTCGCTGACAGGGCTTGAGCTGCTCACCGGCATAGAGCAGGAGTTCGGCGTGGACATCGCCGCCGACGACCTCAACCTTGATAGTCTGCAAACCATCGGGACGTTGGTCCACTACCTGAGCGGACGCCTGCGTAATACGTGATGATGCATGAGCACGACTTACGATCAGCGATTTACGATCAGCGACTTACGGCCTACAACTCGTCCGGCCAGAGCGACAGGTCACATACGTCACGATAGCCGCAGGCGCGGCAGCGTGCGGGCACGTCGTGGTTGCGCGCGACCTGCCACTCCTCCTGGGTGGCCGTTGTGCGTATTTGCTCCATAGCCTCCAGAAGATGTGCCCGCGTCTTGCTGTTGTAGTCCACCTTGAATGTGTTGGTGCTGTATTTGAGCAAGCCGTAGGGAGGCTTTTTGCCCTGGGTTTCTTCCAGCAACAGACAATAAGCCAGTAGCTGTAGAAGGTGCGATTCGCGCGGCTCACTGTCCGTGCGCGTGGGCTTGACCTCTACGGGAACTGGGCCGCGGGATGTGCTGACCACGTAGTCCGGAGTGCCGGTCAGCCCGTAGCGCGCCGAAAAGAGGGGCTTGCCTCTCTCCTCGATACCCGTGTCCGACTGCATGATTTTCCCTTTCGGCAATCCACTCTCCTGCCGAAGGCGCGCCGAACGAGCCAGCATAACGACCGCTAGCGCGACAAGTGCTATCGCAATAAAGACCCAGAACATGTCTACTCCCAGGAAGCGGCCGGACACGGTCGCTTATGAGTGGCAAGCGTCACGCCAGTCGTATTTCTAGCCCCTAACCCCTCGCCACCGGTCACTGGTCACCCGGTCGCCACATGAAGCCAGGGCGGGTAATCGGGCAGGGGTGTCGATAGGTCGCGCTCGACGGTCACAAAGCTGTCGCCCGCAACTTTGGAGAAGCCCATCTGGCGAAAGAGCAGGCGAATGGGTAGGTTCTGCTGGTTTACCCTGTACACCGCCTTTATACCCTTCATGCCCGCGTTGACTGCCTCGGCGAGTATCCAGCGCAGCAGGGCCGCCGGGATACCCCTCCCCTCCACGCGACACGACAACATAACCAGCTCCACGAGCCACACATCCGCTGGCCAGGGGGGTTGGGTATCCACCAATGCAGCACCGATCAGGCCGTAGTCGCCGAATCGGTCGGTCAGGCGCGCTGCCGGCATTAGCCAGCGGGGATCGCGCCAACGCTCGCGCAACTGCTCAAAGGTATAGCTGCGTCCCGTCGAGTTCAGTTGGTGCGTGCGCTCGGTGAGTTCGTGGATGCGCGGCAGGTCGGCCTCGGTCGCGGGCGCTATGGCTAGACGCATCTCGCACCAGGCCATGAAGCTCGCCCGGTCGCCTTTGAAAGTCGTCTGGGCACGTCGTCGCTCATCCTCTTGCCTGTACATACGGGCCCGCCGGGCGCTCTCCTGAGTGGAGCCAGTCGGACTGAAGGCCGGTGTGTCTATAGCTGCGGCAATCTCTTCAGGCGATAATACAAGAACCTCGGGGAGCATATACTGCACTTCGGCGCGCTCAAAGGGGCTATCATCTACGAACGCCACCGCATCAAGTCCGATGTTCAGATTGTCCGTGATGCGCCGAATCGACATACTCTTGGGTTCCCAACTCACCTGCGGCGCCACGAATAGGCCCTGTAGCGAGGGATGGGAAAGCAGGCTGTCCAGCGACGATGGATCGTTCCGGCTCGCGACACTGCTCACAATGCCACGCTTCTCTAGCGCGGCTATTATGCCAAGCATTTCGGGCTTTGGCTCCAGAACCTGCGCATCGGCCGCTTCAGCCGCTACTCCTTGCCAGAGCGTATTATCAAGATCCCAAACGACGCATTTTATCATAGCTGACTAACCGCAGACGAGAGGCGAGTCGTAGATCGTAAGTCTCAGATCGTAGATCGTAAGTCATGCGCCACAGGCAATTCGCAACATGCGACTTACGATCAGAGACCTACGATCTACGACTCGTCGGTCCCTACAGCCCCGGACCGGAGTCGCTGCCTCGAACGATGCGGCGCACGCTGGCGAACCGCGGCTTGAGGCCATTGCGAATCACTTCAAGCACCTTGTCCGTGTCCATCGGGCCGCAGGTGAATATATCTATAGCGGCGAAGCCCTCCTCCACCCAGGTGTGGATGGATATGTGGGACTCCGCCAGCAGGAGGAAACCGGTCACGCCCGGAGGGGTAAACTGGTGAAAATGGGCGTGCAAAATGGTAGCGCCGCCCGCCTCCGCCGCCCGGCAAAGCAACTCCTCAAGCGGCTCGGCCTGCGCCAGCAGAGCGGTGTCCTCCACCCACACATCATATAGCACGTGTCGATTTATTATGTTCATTTCTATAATGTGTCTTCCCGGTTTGCGGCTCCAGTTACGCCGTCACTTCGATGCGCCAGGCGTTTCGATGCGTTTCATGGTTAGATGCTCGGCCTGGAAACCGAACTTGCGGTAAACGAGGCGCATGGCGGTGTTATCGACGTGCACCTTGCCTGTGATCTCTTTTATGCCCTTTTGCTCCGCATAATCAATGCCATGTGCGAAAAGCAGATCGGCCACCGTTGCGCTTTCTGAGTGGTCCGGTCCGTGCGTCGTGGCCAGCGAGCGGAATGTTGCGTAGTGCTCTCCCGTCAGGAAGTTGGTATTGAGAGCCACCCAGAGCCAGCCCTCGATTTCGCCCGTCGCTTGATTCTCGGCTACAAACATCCCTTCGCGGTCACGCTCCAATGCCTTTGCCAGTTTCTTGTGATGAACAGCGGGGTCAACGATGGCGTCATCGGGGAAGCTGATGCGCGCTATCTCGATCTCGAAGTCGACGATCGCGGGCAAATCGCTCTCTTGTGGTGCGCGAAGTAAATAGTTGTCTGTGGGCATAATCGGCTGGCGTACTTTGGATTCCCATAGTGGTGGACAATATAAGTATAACCTCTAAGCACGCGGTTCGCTACTACCCCCAATGTGCCTGCGCCTTACCAGCCGGAAGGTGTGCGAGTCGCAACATGGGCAACCCGCCTCTTTCAGGGCTTCGATGGTCGCAAACCGGCCGCCCGCTTCGCCGCCGACTGTCACTTCAGTCCCACACACAGTACACGCATATGTCCGGAGCATTGGGCGCAACTGCCCCGTGTATATCGGCCCTGCGTACTCCCCCTTAACTAGTGCAGCAGATTGGGTGCTCGCGCTGAGGACGTAGAGGTCGCTTACTCCGGCAAGCACACCAGCGCCCACATACTCGTTGAAGTTGGGCACTAGCCTCTCGATTACCAGTCCCATCTCCGCTATGGCACGCTGCACCGCCACCTGCTCATCGGGCGGACGGTGGCCGAAATGCAAGTATATGCGCCCACCGCCAGGCTTGACGGCTTCGACCGCACGAGAGAGGAACAGTTCAAGGCCGGGCAACGTGTAGGGCGGGTCGGTCGATACTGTGTCGAACGCGCCCAGCAGTTTGGCTGGCAAGGGCATGCGCACATCGTGCTGCACCGTTTCCAGGGCAACGCCTTCCTCAGAAGCTGCCTCCGTCAGGTGAAGCAGGATACGCTCGTCGGTGTCGAGGGCCACTATGCGACGTGCCAGCTTGCCGGACGGCGACAACGCTTTGCCCGCGAGAGCCAGCGCCAGTGAAACCGAGTCGTCGTCGCCCAGTATCAGCACGTCTTTCCCCGCAAGAGCCCCATCCTCGTACATGAGGGCTGCGCGGCGCAAGTTGGTTTCTGGCGTGCAATGGCTTTGGTCGAGCGCAACGTCAACGCGGGGGTTGCTGCTGAAATGTCGCTGGAGCGCTTCCAGAACAACACGCCAAACGCCGCCAACCGGCGCGACTCCCAACCCGCCGCACGTGGGACAAAGCACACTGCCCGAGCCCGATTCACCGGGCGACTGCAAGCCGGACGCGCTATCCGGCAAAGTGGCCCAGCCCCATTCGTCGCTCATTGCCTGTTCGGCAGAGTTGGTCAGGCGAAGGTACGGTCCCGGATCAAGCACGCCTGCTTTCTCAAGCTCGCGGCGCACTGCTGTAACCACGGGCAAGGGCAAGCGGACGAGTCGCGCAAGCGCACGCGCCGTCAGGGGCTCTGCACTCGTCAGGTGTTGCGCTCGATAGACAGTACGCAAAACCTCCTCCACACCCGCAGCGCCCTCACGCAACTGGGAGCGCTGGGCCACGGAGTTCAGCAGGCTGTCTTTTTCTATGGGCATCATAACTCTCGAAGTCGCTGATCGTAGGTCACAGATCGTAAGTCGTCACGTATCACGCCATCGTCCGTCGATGAGACGATGTGTGGTATTAATGGTCCGATGGTCTACAGATTACTGTGCGTTCTTACTTCCCTTGCAGGACGATGGACGACCGGGGCAGGATCGCTACTTTGAACGCGCCATTGGTTATCTGATACTCGTGGCCCTTCCACACGTCTTTGAGAACAGTGCCATCCTGGAACAGTTCCCCGACAGGTATCAGGACCTCTTCCGGCAATTGGCCTTTATTGAAGGCGACCACCACTTTGTCATCAGCCTGATGACGGGCCAGGGCATAGACGTTGTCGTCGCCGTAAAGGGTCGTGTACTGGCCCGTGCGGAGGGCAGGGTGCTCACTGCGCAGTTTTATAGCGCGCTTGAAGAAGTCGCGCAACTCGCTGTCCCAGTGCGTTTCGTCCCACAGGAAAGAAGCCCGGGACAGGGGATCTTTGCCGCCCACTATTCCGACTTCGTCGCCATAATAGACGCAGGGAGCGCCCGGATATACCATCTGGAAAAGGGTGGAGAGGCAGAGTGCGCTTTTATCACCTCCCGCCAGGGTCAGGTAGCGAGCCGTGTCGTGGCTATCAAGCAGGTTCAACTGAACGGCTGTTACCTCGGGTGGGTAAAGCTGGAGCAGCGCCTCCACCTCTCTGGCGAATACGCCCGCAGGCAACGTCTTAACGGGCCACAGGGACGAGCCTTCCAGCAGGCTCGGATCGTCGATCTTCTCTATGAAGAACTCGATACAGAGCTTGGTGAACAGGTAGTTCATTACCGCGTCGAACTGGTCGCCCTTAAGCCATCGACGGGCGTCATCCCAGATCTCGCCCACGATGTAGGCTTCGGGGTTCGCGCCTTTCACCCGTCGTCTGAACTCCTGCCAGAACGCATCGTCGTTGATTTCGGCGGGCACGTCCAGACGCCAGCCATCAATGCCGAACTCTATCCAGTGAACCGCCACATCCAGCAGGAACTCGCGAACATCGGGGGTCGAAATGTTGAACTTCGGGAGCGCGTGCAGGTTCCACCACGCGTCGTAGTTGGGCTCCCTCTGTTCATCATAGGCGTTGAGCGGCCAGCCCTTGATCCGAAACCAATCGACATAAGGCGAAAAAGTACCGTTCTCAAGGATATCGTTGAACTGGAAGAACCCGCGGCTGGCATGGTTGAACACTCCGTCGAGGATAACCCGAATACCCCGCTTATGGGCTTCGTCCAGGAGGGTGCGCAATGCAGCGTTGCCGCCCAGAAGCGGGTCAACGCTGTAGTAGTCGTAAGTGTGGTAGCGGTGGTTGGCTGTTGACTGGAATACGGGGTTGAAATATATCGCGTTGATGCCCAGGTCAACCAGGTAGTCCAGGTGCTCAACCACGCCGATCAGGTCGCCGCCTTTGAACCCGTAGGAGGTGGGTGGGCTGTCCCATGTTTCGAGATTGCCTGGCTTGTGCAGGGTTTCGCTCTTGGCGAACCTGTCGGGGAATATCTGATAGAAAACTGCGTTTCGTACCCACTCAGGGGTTTGAATCTCTTGTGTCGTCATCGATTATTATTGTCGCTCCGTCCTAAATTAATCAGCTCTTTCTGCTGTCCTTCTCCTATAATTTTACCTTAACCGCGCCCGCATTATTTCGACAAGAGTCATTATAGCCGCCACGTTATAGTTATCTTCGTTCCAGGGGATAATTATATCAGCATATCGTTTGCTCGGTTCGACAAATGCCAGGTGCATGGGACGCACTGTGCGCTTGTACTGCTCAACTATAGAGTTTACGACTCTGCCCCGCTCGTCGACGTCCCTCTTGAGCCGCCTGATGAAGCGAATGTCGGCATCAGTGTCCACATATACCTTTATGTCAAGTAGATCTCTCAGCGCGTGCTCGACCAGGATCATTATACCTTCGACTATGATCACGGGCCGGGGTTCTACACGAATCGTGTCAGGCTTGCGGGCGTACGTGGCGAAATCGTAATGCGGGCGCTCGATGGCCCGGCCATTGATCAGCGAGCGAAGATGGGTGATGAGGAGCTCGGTTTCGAGCACGTTCGGGTCGTCCCAGTTTCTGGCGCTCATTTCTTCAATAGAGAGGCCTGGATATTCCCTGTAGTATTCGTCGTGGGGCAGAAAGGCCACGTTACGAAGGCCCACAGCCTGCGTCAGTTGGGCAACGACAGTGCTCTTGCCCGAACCACTGCCACCGCCTATCCCAATCGTGAGTGGCTTGCCGGAAGAATAGAGGCTGTCCCTGTGCATAACATCAGTCCCGGATGCGGGCAGTGCGTATGGCCCGGGGCTGTGGAGCGACTACCGGGCTAGCCACGAGACTGTCGTACACCTCCAGCGTGGCGCGAGCGGCGTTCTCCCACGTGAACTGTCTGGCCCGTGCGCGCCCCTTAGCGCTCAATTCGGCCGCCAGGTCACTGTCTGTGCACACGCTGTAAAGTGCATCGGCTATTTGCGCCGACGACAGTGGATCGACGAGCAGAGCCGCGCCGTCGGCCACCTCCGCCAAAGCTGACGAGTGAGAGGTTACCACGGGCGCACCGCACGACATCGCCTCAAGGACAGGCAGCCCAAAGCCCTCGTAGAGAGAGGGAAAGGCCATGACGGACGCGCCGGAATAGAGAGCAGGTAGATCCTCGAAGGGCACGTAACCCGTAAAGAGGACGTCTTTGCTCATGTTGTGCTTTTCGACTTCGGCGTAAATAGAGGCGCTGTGCCACCCTTGCTGGCCCACCAGCACAAGTCTGTGGGGCAGGCCGTGTTTCTTGAGTATGCGAAACGCGTTGATCAGGCGCACCAGATTCTTCCGCGGCTCAATCGTCCCCACATAGAGTATATATGGGCCATCGAGCCCATAATGGGTGCGTACTAAGTTCAGTTGTGCCGTATCGGTAATCTCGTGGAAGGCGCTCGAGACGGCGTTCATTATCACGTGGACTTTGCTCGACGGCACACCAAGGTAGCGCACAATGTCGTCCCCGGCGCTGTGGGATACCGTGACTATGGCCTGGGCACGGCGTGCGACGAGGGGGATGAGAGTGCGGTCGAGAATGAGCTTCTTCCAGTTGTGAAATCGCGGAGTGACAAACAGGGTCATGTCGTGCAGCGTGACGACGGACGGGCACTTGCTGGCGACAGGAGCCAGATAGTTCGGATAATGGCACACATCGGGGCGCACGCGCCGCAAAGTTCCGGGCAACACTCCCTGCATCCAGGCCATCCTTACAGGAAAGTAGCGCCCTTTATAATGAGACAGGCGCCCGGCGGTAGGTGCGTCCCATGCACCGGCCATGTCGCGGTTGGAGAACAGCACATAGTCGTGCTGCGGGGCGACGCTCATCATGCCCGCGAGCAAGTTCTCGGCGTAATATCCGACACCCGACTTGCAGCCCTGCAAGGCGGAGGCCTCGTACCCTATCAACATCCTATTGCCCCCTCGCCCAGGTCTTCATATTATTGCACATTCTCGGCTTTTAGAGTCACCCATCTTCCGCTTACGGAAAGAAGAAACCAGAAGATTACATAGAGGGGCGTGGAGAAAAGGAAGTAGTCGACCACGCCATGAGTAAAGAATGCCGCCAGCGAGGCGGTAGCGCCCAGACCTAGCAGCCACATTGGGCCGCGCTGCGAAGTCAGTAGTGCGCGGCCCGCCTGCCAGAGGGCCAATGCAGCCAGCCACAGGAATGCCAATCCTCCCAGAAGGCCCAGGTTGGTAAACATCTCTATGTAGGTGTTGTTCGTATAGATGTTCCTGTTCCATTGCGCTACGCCTGCATATTCGCCGTACAGATTGCGGAAGCCGTCGGGCCCCACGCCCGTGATTGGATGAGCCCGGAACATGGCCCAGGCCGCTCGCCAGAGATTAGAACGCTCAACACTGGAGGTATCCGAGAGGGATTGCACGTCAACAGGAGGAGGCATAGCAGAAAGGGGCGGCTGCGTGCTTGCGGCGACCGCAGGCGCGCCGATTGTGTAGGATTCTATTGTAGAGTTTACCCCCTGTTTGCGGTCGAACCAGGTTACTGTCTCATGAACAAGATCCCACTGCAGGCGGTAAGTGCCCGCCTCCGGCGGAGCTTGCACTATTGCTAATACGGTCAGGGTTTCACCTGGGCCCACGTCATGCGGTAAAAGGGAACGAAGACCCTCAAATACCAGATATACGTTTTCTGTCTGGCTCATCCAGTGGTAACTAACGCGCACGGGCAACAGACCCGCAGCGGGCCAGACCATCTCGCCGTCATTGCGCACAGTTACAGGCACAGTGACGATTTCGCTGGCGGACAACGTGGGCAGAGGCTCAGCCATGATGGTGGCGCGATACCAGGAGAGGTCGTTCTGCGTCAGCAAGCGCAGTCGAAACATTGGCTGGGTGACGAAAACCAGCAGGCCGCCCAATGCCATGACACACACGGTGATGGCCAACGAGCGCCAGATCACTCTGCGGCTGACCAAAGCGGCCGTGCCGGCTTGCGTGTCGAGCGTTGCGGGCCGTCTGCGCAAAAGCGAGCCAACCGCGAAGACAGCCAGCGCTACGAACAGACCCACGAGGGCCGCTCGGCTGAGCGTGAGGATAAGAGCCATGACGTAGATAACCATGACCAGGCAAAGCCCAACGACAATAGCCCATCGCTTCCGCTCGGAAAGCTGGGATCCGAACAGGGCCGAAATGAGCTGGCGCGCCGAGAAAAGCATCACGATCGCAATCAATACGGGCAGGGCCATCTCAAAGTACATGGCCGCGCCATTGGCATATTCAAAGCTGCCGCTGAGGCGCAATATGCCTCCCACTTCGGTCGCGTGAGGCTTGAAGGCACGCAGGAGTGGCTGGATATCCACGGACGGAGCGAACTCGAGGAGGCCAAGCACCGCAGAGACCGCACCGGCACCCACAAAAGTCAGCAGGGCACCAACGAAACGCCTGCGCGTGCTCAGGGCTTCCCAGGCAGCGGCATAGAACATTACTCCCATCAGCAGCCTGTAAGTGAACTGAAGTCCCAGAGAACCATACTCGGCAAACAGGGTGGAGATGACCGAGGAGCCCACCAGCGCGACGATGGGCAAACGCAAAGGAAGGCGCAGCAGCCTGTGGCGCGCTTCGGGATTGGTGGCGAGCGTAAGCGCAAAGGCAGCCGCCAGCAGGAACAATACGCCTTCCAGGTCGGTGTAAGTCGCCCACAGGAAGCGCCCCAGAGGAGGGTAACCGGCCTCGAACGGGCTGAAAGCGAGCGCCAGCAACAGCGCTCCATAAAGCACCTTATTCATAATGGCAATTCCAAATCCGGCTGGACGCTGTCTGCCAATGTCGCATAAGCAAGCTGTTCGCGACCCGAGGTTAATAGATGCTGAAGGACAGCGCCGCCACACAGGGCCAGCAAGACCAGTTCGGTGCCGACGGTAGCAATGGCCGCGCCGGTAACCCCCAGAGCAGGAATAAGAGCCAGGTTCATCGCGAGGTTCACGAACAGCGAGACCAGGGTGAAGATGGCATACAAGCGTGGCTTGTCAACGGCGATCAGTGTGTGAGTAAGTCCGTAGTTCAGATACATAGGCACGCAAGCGAACGCCAGCACCACGAGGACAGGAGCAGAGGCAAGATACGGCGCACCGTAGAGCAGCATAAGTAGTGGCGTTGCGAACAGCGCCAGGGCAAATGTAGCCAGCAGGCCGAGGCCTAACAGGGCGAGATGGGTCTGCCTGATCACAACGCGCATCGAGGCCGGAGTGTGCGCAGCCTGCGACAACATAGGGAAGACAGCGGCCAACAGGACACCTGGTAGGATCAGGCTTGGCTCGAACAGTTTGTAAGCGACATTGTACACGGCAAGTGCCTCGGTACCCACTATGGGCGGGATTAAGAGATTGTCCAGACGAAAAGAAACGATGCTAAAGACTATGCCAATGCCGACTGCCGTTGGCTGGCCCATTGAAGCGCGCCAGTAAGCCCAGTCAGTTCGCCAAACAGGACGAACATAACGTAATAGAAGCCTGTAGCCTAGCAGCACTGCCACGGCCATCGACACGAAGCTTGCGACCGCGAGGCCCCATACTCCGGCGCCCCAGAGCAACAGTCCGACACCAAGCAGAAGGTTGAGCAACCTCGCCACGAAGCCCAACCGCGCTTCCCAACCCAACCTGCCGAACGCACGAAAACAATAGGACAGGTACTCCAGCGTCGTGCCAAGTAGCATCGCAATCCCGACCAGCAGGAGAGCGCCACGATTGCCTACGGGTTCCAGGAGCACAGCGCCAATTATTAGCAGCATGGCCAGCACGGAGAGGGCACCCTTGATCACCAGCCCGCCGCCAACCAACCGTCCCGCTAGTTGCGGATCTGTTATGAGCACATTGCCGGCGCTATCATGCTCAACGAGGCGCGAGAGCTCTCGCTGAACATAGAGTTGCAGGCCGAAGTCGGCGACCTGTGCCAGCATATACCCTATACTGAGGGCAAAGGTGAAATCACCGAAATCAGACTGTGCCAGGTTCCGCGCCGCGACCCACAGCAAAGCATACTGAAAAACCCTGCCTGCAAGGTCAGACCCCAGTTTCCAAAGCGCCCCGCGCCGACCTATTGTGCGAGCAAAATTGGAAGTCACAGTACGCTTCTATAGTACGAACCGGGTTACTCGGGCCTGCGGGACAAGTGATAAGTCAGGGGGCGACCGATGTGGCATGTCGGATGGCGTAGCACTTATCGGGCGCATGGACGCACTTTATTGAACCTGTTACTGTGAAGATTGTATCATAAAGTAGTGTATAGCTCACCACGCGATTAGGAATTCTCTCTTATGAAGCAGAAGTTACCGCAAGTTTGGAATAGGCAAACGGCCCAGCGCAGTAATGAACTGCCGGCCGCCGAGGGGCTGGCCGACGACTGTGCCTTCGCGGCGAAGGTAATGGAGGGAGACACGGCAGCGCTCGCACGGCTATTGGATAGACACCAGGCGCGGGTCAACAGATACCTGCAACACAGGCTTGGAGCCGGCCACGAGCCTTTCATTCAAGACGTGATAAAGGCGACGTTCAGCGATGCGCTTCAGCACATTCGACCCTACGCGAGGGGAACAACGTCCGTACCCATGGAATACTGGCTGATCAGGCTTGCCGAGCACAACCTTGTGAAGCTTCAGGGCATTGCGGGCAAAGCACAGGTGCCAAGTGGACCGGCTAAGGAGGAGGTCCAGCAAGAGGGCGACCTGCCGATTGTGCGGCGGGCACTTACCGTGCTGCCGGCGCAGGACTCTTTCGTGCTGGCGCTTGCGCTGTTTGAGGGGATGTCTGCACCAGAAATAGCCGCCACTCTGGGTGTCGGCCAGGTAAGCGCACTGAAGAGGCTGAGGGCTGCCCTGGCGGCTGTTCGCAGGCATTTGCCGCGCGCGGGAGGGTCGGTCTAGAATGGACGCCTTGCGCCGCCTGATACAACCCGAGTCCTCGGGAAACGCGAGGACAGTACGCCGCGTGCCCGCGCAGCCCGCCCTGCAGCCTGCGAGCCGCCTGCGTGGGCCGAACAAGAGACTGGCAGACGCGCTCGACCAGTTGCTGGCAGGGGTGCCTCTTAACTGGGGGCAGGTGGAGGATGACCCCGAGCTACTTACGCTGGCACGACTGCAGGTAGCAGGACAGGAGTGCAGGCTGCAGCACGTGACGGCGACAACGGCTGACGAGCGGGCCGCTTTGCTCGAACGTTTATCTCCCACGCTTGACAAGATCAAGCGAGTGCCCGTGCCGAAAGCGGAAAAGGTGATGCCGAAGACGCTGGCGGGCTTTTCCGAGAAAGTGCAAGTGCTTACGCAGCCCGAGGAAGATATTCCGGTCAACACCAATATTCTGGCCTTGATTGTGAGGGTGGTGGCAATAGCTGCGGTTGGAGGCTTGGCGATATGGGGCATTTTCAGCCTCGTGGCGGCGACGGCTGCGCCCACATTCAGTTGGATCGAGCTGAAGAACGGGGAGACCGTGGTCAACAGGATAGACCGCTCGGGCGTCTGGCAGAGCTACCCTTGCAAAGTACGCCGGGAAGCAGAGCTGGTCTTCACCGAGTACTACCAGGGATTCACCAGCAAGCGCGACGCGGGTGATGCGCTGGACTTCATCATCCCCACGCTGCCGTCGCTTATAACCGACCCACCCACGTATACGCTGTCCCTTAACTTGATGTCGATAGCTCCGTGCGAGTTGGGCAGGATTGTTGACGCCGACCCTGGGGCCATACTCAAGCTCGACTACGGGGTGCAACATACAATAGTGGCGACAAGTGCCCAGCCGAGCACACCAGGCAGTGGGGCAGGGGTCGGCATGGTGGCCGGGCCAATGGCTGTGTACATCGCCAAGGTCCAGCCTACTCCCCTGGACGTGAGCGTGGGAAATTGGCACGAGGTGAGGGTATCGCCCGCAAATGGAAGAGGCGCGTTTCACGGTGTGTTCTGGCACGGCACACCATACTACGACAGGGCGGGAGTGCGCTGGGCGGGCGATGTTAGCGTGCTGATGGTGGAGCGCGGCGATATGCTTTACACCCTCATCGGCGCGCCCACCGACGGCATCACCGAGGAGTTTCTGCTATCTGTCGTCAGGAACAGCAACTGGCAGTGAGGACTGATACTTGAGGGGTCAGGCGTCATGCGTGACAAGTGATAAGTGATAAGTGGCAGGTCAGCGGTGGACGATCCTAGAGGATGCACGGGGCTGCACAGGCGCATGCGACTTTGACAGGGCCACGCCAACGGTTTACAATCGGGCCTGTGACGAGCAATAACGAAAGTGGCGCCCGGCAGGATGCCCGTATCCCATTGTGGCCGGTGTGGGTCGTGGGGCTCCTGGTCCTGTTGGCTGCCATTCCTGCGCTGGTGCGGTTCGCGTCAACCTCGGCTTCGTGGCTTGACTACCCTTATCCGAGAGCAGGGTCCGAAGGACTAATCCTGTACGAGACCCTTATCGTGAAGCACGGCGGCGATATCTACGCGCCAATTACGCCCGATAGGTTTATTTCGGGTCCTTATCCGCCGGTCTACTACTGGCTGGCCTCGTCAGTGCTGCCGGACAGGTTGCCCGATTTCTCGTTGTCCGACAGCGTGACGTCGATATTCGAGCCGGGGCGCATCATATCACTGGTCGCGACCCTCTTTGCAGTCCTTGCAGTTGGTGCGCTTGTCCTCGTATCCTTCCCGGGCAGGGACAAAGTCCAATGGATGTGCGGGTTGGTGGGCGGTTCCGTGGCGGGTGCGGTCTTTCTGTCCATGCCACAGGTGACGGTCTGGGCTACGCGGTTCAGAGGCGACATGCTGATGATTGCGCTGACCGCAGGAGGCCTGTTGTCTGTCGCGCTGGGTTCGGAGGGCGGGTCCCAGGGACGAAGCTGGCTCTGGAAATGGGGATGGCTCGTGGGGGCTGCCGTGCTGTTCTCAATTGCCTTTTACACCAAGCAGACTGCTCTCGCGGGGCCGATAGCCGCCGCGCTTTACCTGTTTGTCCGCGACTGGCGAGTTGCAGCAAAGTGGTGCGTGCTCATGTTCATGGCAGTATTGCTGCCTTTCGCCGCGCTGGAGATCGCGACGGGGAACTGGTTCTACCTGAAGATGGTCACGTACCACTCGCTGCCAATCCGTACTCTTACGCTGGAGCGGCTGCTGCAGTTCGCCTTCTGGGAGGACGAGTGGCCTGTAATACTGCTTGCTCTGGCGTACCTGTTGTTCGGCCTGATTGGCGTGGGTCGAAGCTGGATAGCGAGCCGTAGAGGGGCCGGGCAGCAGCCGGCACCGTCCACGGCAGCGCATACTTCGGTGATCCCATTCTTCCTTCTGGCTGCTCTCGTAACACTGCCCACGGGCGCGGTTGTGGGCGCGGACCATAACCACCTGCTGATGCCTGGCCTTGCGGTTGCGGCGGGCGTGGGCGCGCTGGTGGCATATCTCCTTGGCAGGGTCATGGACTCTGTGGAAGAGAGGCCAGGAACGCAGGACAACGGGCAACGATGGGTTATGTATGCTGCAGGAATAGTGGCCATGCTGATGCTCGTCGGGTACTTCTTAGTTACGTCTGAGCCGTCGTCCTGGTACAACCCGGACCTGCAAAAGCCTTCTGCCCAGCAGCAGGAGCAGCTACGCAAGATCGAGGAAAACGTGCGCCAAAACCCCGGCACAGTATTCTTCGCCGACGATCCGGGCGTGCTTGCTCTGGCGGGCAAGGTCACACCCTACGATGACCCCTTCACTATGACCGCGCTCGCGCCGCAAGACAGGTGGGACGAAGCTTCCTTCCGCGACCAACTGCGCAGCGGCAAGTTTGCCCTGCTGATCCTCTCGTGCGACGTCACGGTCGAGAATGGCTGCCGGGGCGACACCTTTACTCCAGGAGTGCTCGACGCTATCCGCGCCGGCTATGATGTCCTGTTCCGCGATGTGCTGTTTACGTATGCCCCCAAGCACACTCCGTGAGCAGGCGTGATACGGGATTGAGCGCACGAGGCCCGTTTGGTATGACCCTTTAGGAGCCGTTCGTCTCTTGCGCAGGGAAGACCTGTCACGTACACTTACAGAGATAGACTGTAAGGGGGAAAGCATGGCAGACAAGGTTAGATTACGTATTGCTCCGTCGCCTACGGGTGACCCACACGTTGGTACGGCTTATATGGCGCTCTTCAACAGGGCATTCGCCCATCACCGGGGCGGAAAGTTCGTGCTGCGTATAGAAGATACCGACCAGACGCGATACAATCCAAGCTCGGTGCAGGAGATACTTGATAGCCTCAGGTGGCTGGGTCTGCTCCCGGATGAAGGGCCGGGCCTCGGCGGCGATTATGGGCCGTATGTGCAGACGGAGCGCCGCGACCTCTACCTTAAGAGCGCACACGAGCTTGTGGAGCGCGGCCATGCATACCGCTGCTTTTGTACAAGGGAACGACTCGAAGCATTAAGGCAGGAGCAGGCCGCCCGGAGAGAGCCCCCCCGTTACGACCGGCACTGCCGCGATCTTTCCGGCGAAGAAATCGCGAGTAATCTTGCGGAAAGCAAGCCCTATACAATCCGGCTCAAGGTACCGGATGAGGGGCACACGACCTTCCGCGATCTGATACGGGGCGACATTACCTTTGAGAATAAGGAGCTGCAGGACCCAATTCTGCTCAAGTCAGACGGCTTGCCTGTGTATCATCTGGCGGTGGTGGTAGATGACCACTACATGGAGATCAGCCACGTTGTGCGCGCCGAAGAGTGGATCAGCAGCACGCCGCTGCACGTCATGCTTTACAGGTTCTTTGGCTGGGACGTGCCCTTATTCGCCCACATGCCTCTGCTCAGGAATTCGGATCGCTCGAAGATTTCCAAGCGCAAGAACAATACTTCGCTGAAGTGGTATCGCGAGCAGGGGTACTTGCCCGAAGCGATGATTAACTTTCTGGCGCTGATGGGGTGGTCGATGCCCGACGGCAGCGAGATCTTCGGCTACGCGGACGTCGAGCGCGAGTTCACGTTCGAGCGGGTCACGACGAGCGGGCCGGTGTTTGATCTGGTGAAGCTAACCAGCATCAACGGCAAGTACATCCGCGCGCTTTCGGACGACGAACTGTTCGAGAGGCTGTTGCCATACCTGCCTGAAGAGATGGATAAGGAGCGTGCGCGCAAGGTGGCGCCTGTACTGAAGGACAGGTTGACGCGCCTGGGCGAATTCGTGGAGCTAACGGGTTTCTTCTTTGGCCCAGTGCCCCAGTATCCTGCCGATCTTCTGGTCCCGAAGAAGGGTACGCCGAGCGACGCTGCCAGGGCGCTGGAGCAGGTGAAAGGGCTTCTTGAGAGCCTAAAGCAGCCCTGGACGCACGAGGACTGGGAAAGCGGAATGCGCGTAATTGCCGACAACCTGGGGCTGAAGGCGGGCGACCTGTTCATGATCCTGCGGGTGGCAGTAACAGGCAGCAAAGTCTCCCCGCCTCTTTACGAGAGCATGGAGATACTGGGGCGAGACGAAGTATTGTCCCGCGTCGACCATGCACTGGAACTGGCTCGAAAGGCAAGCTGAGCGCGTGGTAGTTGTGAGGCAAGTCAGGGAGTGCCCTAGATTAGAGCGTTGTTCTTGAACGACTCCCACTCGCCGTCGCGAAGATGGGCCACGTAGAAGATGTGCTCAAGGAAGCGCGAATGCGCAACCAGCACTTCCTCGTCTGTCTTGAGCTGGGAGTATGCGCCCGCATCGACACGGAACACGGCGCGGTTCTTGGGCTTGTCGTCGGAGAGATCGGCGTCAGTCACCAGAGGGGTGGCCTGTATGGAAATGCGCCCCGGCGCAAGGTAGCCTCCGCGACCCTTAGGTTGAAGACGAGGCAGGGGAGCACTGCGAGTCTGCACGATGCGCGAGCGATCTGCCGAGGCCGCCGCCTGTTCATCAGTTACGTGTGACGCGGCGGAGATATCCGGCCCCACGTATGAAGGCGAAACGCCTATCCATTCGCCCGCGATCCGCCCAGCTATGGAGCGCTTGTCGGCAATAGATCCGCGTGTATAGTGCATGGGGGTCATCAGGTCGCGGGCCCCCTTTAGCATAGCCCAGAGCGTATAGAGGCACAGTCCCAGGCCGAGGATGCTCGTGACGCCGCAGAAGAAACCGCCGATGGTGGCATCGCCTGTGTCGTCTGTGGGTGAGAAAGCGCGTAGTACGTTCGCGACGGAAACGAGCGTGAGAAAAGCCAGCACGAGAAACAACAAGGCTGTAGTTGCCAGGGATGTCACCAGGGGCAATCGGTAATTGACCACAGGCAATCCTGGCTGCGCCTGTCCCACAGGGAGCTTATCGCCGCGTCGCCAGAACAACCACTTGCTTCTCATAGATGCCATTATATGATTCCTCCATGTGTGGTTCAAGAGAGGCCTGATGCCCGGTGTCCGGCAACTCGCTCAGTCCCATATGCTATAATGTCCCGCAGTACATAGCGTTACCTGAAGCTATGGAGGCGCAAGTGGGTACATGGTTCAACATTAGCATAGCTCTTGTGGTCTTTATGGGGATCGCCAGTGGGGGCATGTTCAGCCTGGTGCTGATGTCCAATCGCAAGCAGCAACTCCCTTTTACCATCGCGCTTGGTCTGGTCCTGCTGACTGCGGTGCTGGGCGCCATCGGGTCGGTTAACATACTGAACGACATAGCAGGCGGCCTCGCGAACTCGATTGTGCTGCTCATACTCTCCATAACGCTCGGTTACGCCCTCACAACCATCTCGGTGCTGTCAGACACAAGGCGCAAGCCTAGCACCCAGGTCGGCACGGCTGCTTTGCTTATCGACCCCGATGATCGTATCGACGTTGTTCTGCTTGCACCGGGAGAGCCTCCTGAGTACAATACGCGCCATGCCGCGAGACGGCTCGAACTGGCAGACGATGCCGTTGACGTGCCGCCTCTGTTGCTCAGGCCATTCTACATGCGCGATATCAAGAGCAAGTACCAGGCAATCGGTCCAAGCCCGTACAGAGACTCTCACATCGAACTGGCGCGAAAGGTTCAATCTCGTATCGGCAACGCGCACAGGGTGTCGGTTGCCTTCTACAGTGATGAACCTGAGCTGGCAGTTAAGCTCTCGGCTCTGGTCAAGGAGGGTGCAAGGCGGATAGTGACAGCGCACGTACGCATTACGGACCCACCCGACGCTGTTGCCTCGGGGGATCTGTACGACGGGATCAACGCTGATCTGTACGGGGTTAGCATACGCCAAACGCAACCGATGTGGGACTCGCAGCTATTGCCCCAGATTTACGTGCGGCGCATGATCGAGGCCTTGCCCCACGCGGGCCCCGACCTGGCCGAGGTGGGACTGTTGCTCGTGGGGCGCGGGCATATTCAGTCGAGCAAGTCAGCGGCCGAGCGCTCTGCCGAAGAGGCGAACTACCTGAGGCGCGTGCGGGACGCGATTGTGCGGCTCGGCTTTGACGAGAACAAGTCGGGGATCGGCTGGCTGAGACACGGCCCCACCGTGGCTGAGAGCCTGCGTAAGCTGGTGTCGGCGGGCTGCAAGACGGTCTACTGTATCCCCGCCTCTTTCACGGCAGATGGGCTGAACACGCTGTTTGACATCCCCGCGCAGGTGGACCCGATTGTGAAGGCCAGCAATATCAAGCTCATTTCGCTTGGCGGCTGGAACGCCGACGATCTCGCAGCCGAGGAGATCGCGGCCTACGTGCGCGCAGCCTTGCCGGTTCTCGTGGAGAGTCGAAGGTCTTAGCTGCGCCGGCAGGACGACCGGTACCCCTCGTCCCTCATCAGAAGCGGATCCGAACTATTTCGCTGCTAAAGCGAGCCCAGCGCAACCGCCACTCCTCCGATTCGTTCTTCTATTGCGAGCAACTCGCATAGAACAGGGCAAGATCGGAGGAGTCGCAATTCGATGCCTGTCGTCAGAAGATTATGGTTTGGTGCCAGTTTCGCGTGCCTGCTTGTGCTTGGTTTAGCCTTAGGCTGGGCAGGCGCGGGCATTTCGAGTGCTCAGGTTTCGCCAACGGGCGATCAGTGGCAAAAGATCCCAGACGTGCCTGCAAGCGTCGACTTCCGCGACTACTGGGAGCAGCACGGAGGGCTGGCACAGTTCGGATATCCACTTACCGAGGAGTTTATGGAGGTCAGTTCGACAGACGGGAGGCCGTATACCACGCAATACTTCGAGCGGGCGCGCTTTGAATACCACCCCGAGAACCCGCCACCTTATGATGTGCTTCTGGGTCTGCTTGGGCGCATGATAACCGAGGGTAGGGATAACGAAGCACCGTTCATGCGCACGCCGGCGCATGCAGGGCCAGGCACGATTTACTTTGACGTGACCGGCCACAACATGCCCCGGCCGTTCTCCGGGTACTGGCAGGAGCAGGGTGGCCTGCCTGTGTACGGCTACCCGATAAGCGAAGCCTTTGATGAGGTTAGCCTAACAGACGGCAAGACCTACCTGGTGCAGTACTTTGAGCGCAACCGGCTGGAGTACCATCCTGAACTGAATGATCTATTCAAAATAAGCCTGGGACTGCTGGGAGTGCAGGTGCTGCAGGATAGAGGGTGGATTCCGGGCCCAGTTCCTCTGCGGTAGTTGGGACTGGGAGTGTGCCGGCCACGCTCCGACTACCGGCGATTAATTGGAGCCATAGTGGCAGTGTTTTATTTTCCAGCCATCCTGATTGCGCACGCCTGAGGTTGCCTATTTCGTTCTAATCGACCGGGGCAACTTCTGTACAGCCACGTGTCCGGTAGATTGTGATTGCTAGTGCCCTCAGTTATAATAGCTAGTGACGACGGTCCGGCTTGTGGGCCGAGTCGTAGATCGTAAGTCGTAGATCGTAAGTCAGTCGCGAATCGTAAGTCGTGACGACCAACGACGCACAACGCAGGACTTACGATCTACGTCACCAAATCGGCGACTTACGATCTGAGACTTACGATTTACGACTCGTCCACGAGAGGGACAAGCGCACATATGGATAGATGGTTCCCAAGCGGGTACGGGTTTCGACGATGGGCAATTGTCTTCGCAGCAGGGGTGGCTGTGTTGGCTCTCGGCCTCGCAATGTGGATCACCAATTTCTATCGAGCGTATATAGTTGACAGCACAGGCACGACGCTCCTCTATTTCGCTACTCTGCAATTCATACCCCACCCCTGGCGCGAGATTTTGGTCGGAGGGGCCGGGTTGGGTCTGCTCGTATGGGGCGGGCTGGGCATAAGCAGGTCGACGGCCAGAGCCGCGGCCCGTGGCAAGGTCTTCGAAGTGCCCGCCCTGTCGGTCATGAGGCCCAGCCGCTACGTCGACGGGCCGCGCGTCGTGGCTATAGGCGGTGGCACGGGTATGCCGACCCTGTTGCGCGGCCTCAAAGAGGTCACAGACAACATCACTGCCGTTGTGAACGTGGTGGACGACGGCGGCTCATCGGGCAGGCTGCGGCGCGACCTGGGTATTTTGCCCCCGGGCGACTTTCGCAATAACCTGGTGGCACTGGCCGATGCTGAGCCTTTGATGATGGAGCTATTCCAGTACAGGTTCGAGGGCGCGGGCGAACTGGAAGGACACTCGTTCGGCAACCTATTTCTGGTCGCCATGACGGCCGTCACGGGGAACTTTGAGCAGTCGATACGCGAGTCGTCGCAGGTGCTTGCTGTAAGGGGCAAGGTACTGCCCGCCTCGCTCGAGGATATTGAGCTGTATGCCGAGCTACAAAACGGCGACATCGTTCGCGGCGAGTCGGTTATCCCACGAACGATAGTGCCTCTGAAGCGGGTATTCATGCGCCCGGCGCACGCTGCCGGGTACCCGGAAGCAATTTCCGAGATACTGAACGCCGAGATAATCGTGCTTGGCCCCGGCTCGCTCTTCACGAGTATCATGCCCCCAATGCTGGTTGAAGACATAGCGCGCGCAGTGAAAAGGAACACCACTGCCCTGAAGGTCTATATCTGCAACGTGGCCACGCAGCCTGGCGAGACGGACGGCTTCGGCGTAATTGAGCATGTCCGCGCCCTACAGGACCACATCGGCCCTGGGCTATTCGACTATGTGATATACAACTCCAACATGGAGGGCGAAAAGCTTATCAAGCCCGAGTGGGACGTAACAGCCATCAAGCTTGACGAAAGCGCAACCGGACGATTCCCCAGGCTACATTTTGTGCCGGCCGACGTTGTGCGCGACGACAACCCGCTGCGCCACGACCCCGTAAAGCTGGCAAGCGCGGTCATGGGCCTGTACGAAAGAGTGGGAGGCAAGAACAACTCAACCGACCGAGTTCGCGAACATAGGAACGGGACATTGCCGGGGTCAGGGGCTGAGGACAAAGACGCCGTGACCCATGCCCTGTAGGCCGTTCCCCCGATCACCAATCCCAGGTAAGTCAGAAAGGAGAACCATCCATGGCAATCAAAGTTGGAATTAACGGCTTCGGACGAATTGGACGACAGGTATTCAAGGCGCTTCGCGACTATTATCCCGATGATATAGAAGTGGTCGCGGTAAACGACCTGACGGACAATACGACCCTGGCGCACCTGCTGGCCTACGACAGTAACTACGGGCCTTTTGACGGCGACGTGTCGGCTACGGAGCACTCGATTATCGTAGACGGAGACGAGGTCCGAACGCTTGCCGAGCGCGACCCATCGAAACTACCGTGGGGCCAACTGGGCGCGGAGATCGTCATCGAGTCGACGGGCGTCTTCACGGATGCGGCCAAGGCGCGCATGCACATCGAAGGCGGCGCAAAGAAAGTCATTATCACAGCACCTGCCAAGGGGGAAGACATCACCATCGTGATGGGCGTAAATAACGAGCTGTACGACCCCAGCAAGCACACTATCGTGTCGAATGCGTCGTGCACGACCAACTGCCTCGCGCCCGTCGCCAAGGTTATCCTGGAGAGGTTTGGGATCGTGAAGGGTTTTGTCACCACTGTGCACTCATACACTAACGACCAGGTGATCCTTGACTACCCACACAAAGACCTGCGTAGAGCGCGTGCCGCGGCCCTCAACATTATCCCCACCACCACTGGGGCCGCCAAAGCAGTCTCGCTGGTCATACCCGAACTGAAAGGCAAGTTCGACGGATTTGCATTGCGTGTGCCCACTCCGACCGTGTCGATAATAGACTTCGTGGCCGAAACCGAGAAGAACGCCACTGTGCAAGAGGTGAATGGTGCTCTACTAGAAGCCAGCGACGGCTACCTGGTTGACATCATGGATTACACAGAGGAGCCACTTGTAAGTATGGACTTCAAGGGCGACCCTCACTCGTCAATTGTCGACGGCCTGAGCACGATGGTAATAGGCGACAATCTCGTGAAGGTGATCGCCTGGTACGATAACGAATGGGGATACGCGTGCCGCGTCGCGGACCTGACAAACTACATGGCCGAAAAGGGCGCATAATAATCCTGTAAAGCGAGGCGAAACCATGGACAAGCTGACATTGCGCGACGTTTCCGTCGCCGGCAAGCGTGTGCTGGTGCGGGTCGATTTCAACGTGCCGCTGGACGACAGCGGGAAGATCACCGACGACACGCGCATGCGGGCTTCAATGCCCACCATCTACTATCTGCTCGAAAATGGGGCAGCAGTAATTCTTATGTCCCACCTGGGGAGGCCTAAAGGCAAGCCCAACCCGAAGTATAGCCTTGCGCCGGTGGCTGCACACCTGCAAGAGCTGCTGGGTGCCGCGATTCCTGTGAAGTTCGCGCCTGACTGTGTCGGGCCTGAGGTGCGCGAGATGGCATTCAGCCTGCAGACGGGCGAAGTGCTGCTATTGGAGAACCTGCGCTTCCACCCCGAGGAGGAAGCTAATGACGCCGACTTTGCGCGCCAACTGGCAGACCTGGCAGACCTGTACGTGGACGATGCGTTCGGGTCGTCACACCGTGCGCATGCGTCTACCGAGGGCGTCGCTCACTACTTGCCGGCAGTGGCAGGGATGCTGATGGAGCGCGAATTGGCTATTCTGGGGGCCGCGCTGGACAACCCGGACCGTCCGTTCGTGGCGATACTGGGCGGAGCCAAAGTGTCGGACAAGATCGGGGTGATCTCTAACCTGCTGAACAAGGTTGACACGCTGATAATCGGCGGGGGAATGGCCAACACATTTCTCAAGGCGCTCGATTACCAGATAGGTGACTCGCTGGTAGAGAACGACCTCGTGAAAGACGCCGAGGCCCTGACGGTGCAAGCAAACCTGAAAGAAGTCCCGATTATGTTACCTACCGACGTAGTGATAGGCGACGAGTTCAGCGCGGCTGCCAACTATAAGGTAGTCGAAGTGCGCGCGGTGCCGGACATTGGAGGATGGCGCATCCTCGATATCGGACCGAAGACCGCCAAGGAATACGCCGCTATTATCCGAGATGCCAAAACAGTAGTCTGGAACGGGCCAATGGGAGTGTTCGAGATGGAGCCGTTTGCCGCCGGAACGCGCGCAGTGGCGCAGGCGATGGCGGATGCCACAGAGAACGGTGCCACCACGATCGTGGGCGGAGGCGACTCGGTAGCTGCCGTAGAGCAGATGGGCCTGGCGGGCAAAGTCACCCACATCTCGACCGGTGGCGGCGCTTCGCTGGAGTTCCTGGAAGGCCGCGAGCTACCCGGTGTAGCGGCGCTGAACTCCAGGAAGTAGAACCGTGCAGGACGTCGAGGCAGTCCGGCGTGGCGAGCACGCCGGACTGCCTGAAAAGAGATTTGGCTTTAGGGTCCTGGGCCTTCGTCGGTTATAATAGAGGTACGATCCGGCATGGCAGACACTAATCCAAAGGATAGAGGTAATAATGAGTAAGCAACAGGCAAGCAAGAGTGGGACCGACACGCGCCGCAACGCTGGCTCGGTCACGCCAGGCACCAACGCCTCAAGTAAGCCTGCCAACGGCAAAGCGCAGGCGCAGATGGCCGCACGCGGAAACACAGGCCAGGGCGCTAAGAAGATGCCGAGCAATGTCATCCCGACGCCACCGAACGGCAAGAAGACAGGCGGCAATGCGCAGGCACGAACCGGCGCCATGAAACCCAAGGCCAAAAAGGGATTCAGACTGCGGCCATTAGACGTGGCTCTCGTGCTTGCAGGGGTGCTGGTTGTAGGGTTTATCATCTTCAGCGCTGTGCAGGTGCGGCCTGTTGGGCTGAACGCAGGAGTGGTGGGAGGCTCGTCGGGCACACACGTCCCCGTTGGCCAGCCGGCACCTGATTTTACTGTGCAAGACGTGGCGGGGAAAGACTACACGCTAAGCGCTTATAAAGGCAGCCCAGTTGTGCTGGAGTTTATGGCTACGTGGTGCCCTCACTGCCAGGATGATGCGCCGGTGTTCACCAAGCTGCACGACACTTATGCGGGCAAGGGGGTGCAGGTTTGGGGTGTGAACTCGACGCCTGTTGGGCGCGACCACACAAGCCCGGTCACGACCGACGACCTGAAGTGGTTCCAGGACACATACAAGACAACTTACCCGCTCTTGTTCGATAAGGCGCTCAAGTCGACATCAGATTACGGCGTTAATACGTATCCCTCGGTTTACATTGTGGACAAAACTGGCAATAT